>NZ_MOAI01000046.1:0-39820 GCF_001976035.1 Ensifer sp. 1H6
AGCGCCGTCCGCAGCGTTTCCTCGGCCTTGGCCGGACCGACCGAGACGACCACGACCTCGTCGGCCTTGCCGGCTTCCTTCAGCCGCAGCGCCTCTTCCACCGAGATCTCGTCGAACGGGTTCATCGACATCTTCACGTTGGCAAGCTCGACACCCGAGCCGTCAGCCTTCACCCGGATCTTGACGTTGTAGTCAACCACCCGCTTGACCGTCACAAGTATTTTCATGGATTCTTCCCTCCAAGAGCTTTCGCAGGAAAATGCGCCTTAACGGAGCCGCCTGATTGTCGGTTGGCGACATCGATACGCGTTTTTTCTCCAATTACAATCACTGTGCATGACGCTAAATCGATATAATCCCGAGAATTGGAATAACGTTTACGTACACGTAAGAAAGTGAGCTGACAAGACCTCTTCGCAGATGCGGCATGACGGTTCTTTCGCGATCATGCGGCGACGATCAAGCCTTTGAAATGGTGACGAAACCGGGGCGCTGGAAATGCCAAGCCGGCGGTTTCAAACGGTTGGTCGACCCCAGGGTGTCGGCGGCTTCCGCGTTTCCGGCGTGGGTTGCGGCGTGACGACGACGGACTCCACCTTATGCTCGACGGCGCGCGGCGTGACGATCGTCCGGTCGAAGAGCGGCACGCCGCGGCGTCGCAAAATGACCACGAGGACAAGCCCGGCAACGATGCCGCCGACATGGGCGCTCCACGAGACGCCGCTGCCCGGATCGACCACCAGCATGAAGAATTGCTGCCCGATCCAGAAGGCGAGCGGAATGGCCGCCGGCAGGGGCAGGGGGATGCGGAAAAACACCAGCACCCAGACGCGCACCTTCGGATGCAACAGGAAATAGGCGGCGACCACGCCGGAGATCGCACCCGATGCGCCGATCAGAGGCGCTTCCGATGCCGGGTCGAACAGGCCATGGGCCAAGGCCCCGGCAGCGGCACAGGCAAGGTAGAACAGCAGAAAGCGAAAGTGCCCGAGCGCATCTTCGACATTGTCGCCGAACACCCAGAGAAACAGCATGTTCATCGCCAGATGCATGAAGCCGCCATGCAGGAAGGAATAGGTGATGAAGGTGAAACCGTCGGGCACGATGATCAGCGACGGATCGAGCTGGGCATAATCGAAGATGAGCGCCGGGATATAGCCGAAGCCCAGAAGCGTCGCGTTGGCGAACTCTTCCGTGGCGATCGGCCCGGTTATCAGCCAAACAACGATGTTGATGACAATCAGGCTGATCGTCACATACTGAACCTTGATGTGCTTCAGGGTGTTCTTATCGTGAAGCGGTATGAACATGCGGTCTCCCGAAGCGTGATTCTACGGCGCCGCGCCTGTCCAGACGCGCAATGGTCGCCGTAACACTTTGTTTTACTGCACAGTCTCACCTTTTAATCGAGCCCGACTTAAGGGTGAGATTGTGCAGTGGGGAAACGTTATCTGTTTTTGCCGGGAATCCAAAGGACGTCGGCATGGCCCTTGTCGTTTGCCCAACGGGCGGCGGCGAACAGGAAATCCGACAGCCGGTTGATATATGCGATCGCCTCGCGGCTGACGATTTCGGCTTCGAGCTGGGCAAGTGCCACCATCTGCCGTTCGGCACGCCGGGCGACGGTTCGCGCCACATGCAGTGCGGCCGATGCGGCGCTGCCGGCCGGCAGAACGAAGGAGCGCAGGGGTTCGAGATCGGCGTTCAGCCGATCGATTTCGGTTTCGAGCCAGGTGACTTGGCTTGCGACGATGCGAAGCGGCTCGTATTCCGGCTTCTCGCCGGTGTCGGGTGTCGCGAGATCGGCGCCGAGATCGAAGAGATCGTTCTGGATCCGCATCAAGGTGGCATCGAGATCGGCGACATCGGCGGTGTGTTGCCGGGCAAGCCCGACAAAGGCGTTGGTCTCGTCGACTGCGCCATAGGCATCGACCCTGAGATCGCTCTTCAGGCGGCGCGGACCGGAGACGAGCCCGGTGGTGCCGTTGTCGCCCGTCCGGGTGTAGATCTTGTTGAGCTTGACCATGGTGTCGTCACGTTCCTTAGGCGGGGCGGCCGCCGCCGGTGATCCATAGCGTCAGCATGATCAATACGATCGCGACTGCCTGCAGCAGTACACGGGCCTGCATCAGCTTGTTGGATTTGCTGCTGCTGCCACCCCTCATCATGTTCAAGAGGCCGCGGATCAGAACGATGACGACCAGCCCCATGACGAACAGGGTCAGGCCGGTGACGAAACTGGACATCGAATGCTCCCTTGCGTTTTCACTCAGCCGAGTCGGCCGATAATGCGGTAAAACAATGCTGCCGGCAGGAGCTTCTTCAGGAACGCGCCCTGCTTGGCGGGCCTTGTTACAATATAGTGCGGTTTCGGTCTCTTTGCCGCCAGCGCGTGCTTTAGGACTGCATATACGGCATCCGGTCCAAGCTTGCCCGCGACCGGTTTGCTCTCGCCTTTCAGGCGACGCATCTGCCGCTCGTACTCGGCGCGGTGGACCGAATTCTTCAGGTCGATGAAGCGCTCGATATAGGTCACGGCATTGGCGGTGAATTTCGAGGCGATCGGCCCCGGCTCGATCAGGCTGACCTTGATGCCACTTCCGGCGAGTTCCATTCTCAGGGTCAGCGACAGCGCCTCGATCGCAAACTTCGATGCGTTATAGGCGCCGCGCCAGCGGTAGGGCACAATGCCGAGGATGGAGGAGCATTGCACGATGCGGCCGCTTCCGCGCGCCCGCATGGCGGGGATCACCCGGCGCGTCAGGTCGTGCCAGCCGATGACATTGGTTTCGAGCTGCAGCCGGAGCGCCTCGGTCGGCAGGTCCTCGACCGCGCCGGCTTGGCCGTAGGCGCCGTTGTTGAACAGCGCATCGATGCGCCCGCCCGAGCGCGCCATCACCGCTTCGACCAGGGCGGCGATCGTTTCCGGCTTGGTATAGTCCATCAGGAAGGTCTCGATGCCTTGGCTTTCAAGGGCGCCTCGATCTTCGTCACGGCGCACGGTCGCAAACACCCGCCAGCCGTCCGCATGCAGCGCGTGGGCGCAATGGGCGCCGATCCCGGATGAACAACCGGTGACAATGATTGTGGGACGATCGGACATCCTGTCGATTCCTGTAGCAATCCTGCCCCCGTTTCCCATATTCATCGGCGGGATACAATTGAATTGCGCGAGCCGAAACCCGTGTACGCTGTCGCGGTCGGACGAGCGTCAATGCCATGGAACGGCGCCGCAGGATCCGCATGCGAAGGCACGCGACCGCGGCGCCACTGGGCCGGAGTGGAAATGCCAGCGTTTATTCGCATCACCTGGAAAGTCGTGTTCGATGCGCTATGGCACTTCAGTCTGGACGACGGCTGGGCCATGGCGAGCCATGTGGCGCTTTCGTCCCTGCTTGCTGTCTTCCCCTTCCTGATTTTCGGCACGGCGCTCGGCAGCTTCCTTGGTGCCGATCAGTTTGCCGAGACTGCGGTCCATCTCATTTTCGACGCCTGGCCGGAATCGATCGCGACCCCGATCGCCAACGAGATCGTCCAGGTGTTGACCATTCCGCGTGGCGGCCTGTTGACCGTTTCGGTGCTCGCGGCCGCCTATTTCGCCTCGAATGGGGTCGAGGCCTTGCGGGTCTCGCTCAACCGCGCCTACCGGGTGACGGAAAGCCGCTACTGGTATGTGACGCGCCTTGCCAGCCTCGGGTTTGTGATTGCCGGGGTGCTGATCCTGGCGGCGCTGAGCATCCTGCTCGTCGCCGTGCCGCTGGCGCTTCGTTATGCCGGCGAATGGCTGCCCTGGCTCGACGGCGTGCTGGCAACCGTCGACAACTGGAGTCTGCCACTGGCCCTGGTCGTGGTGACGGGCGGGCTCCTGGTGTCGCATCTCTGGCTACCGGACGGTCACCGCAAAGTGATTGACGTGCTGCCCGGTATTTTCTTGACGCTGCTCTGCTGGACGATCGGCGGCTACACCTTCGCCTATTATCTTTCGACCTTTGCGACCTATGTCTCGACCTATGCCGGTCTCGCTTCGATCATGATCGTACTGGTGTTCCTCTATATGGTCGCGGCGATCTTCATCATCGGCGCAGAGATCAATGCGGCGATCCTCAAATACCGGGTCAAGCGCATGGTGCGGCGCAGCTTCCAGAGCCCCCGCACTACCGAGGACTGAATTCCATCAGAGGACCAAAGCACGGATGTCGGCCGGCGAGCGGCCGGCCTCGCGGAAGGCCGAGATGCCAGTGTCACGATTGCTCTTGGAAAGCTTGCGGCCGTCGGCGCCGAGCAGCAGGCGGTGATGGTGGTAGACCGGCTCCGGCAGGTCCAGCAGCCGCTGCAGCAGGCGGTGCACCGCGGTTGCATGATAAAGGTCGCGGCCGCGCACCACGTGCGTTATGCCTTGCAGTGCATCGTCGACGATAACAGACAGATGGTAGCTCGACGGCGCATCGGAGCGCGACAGGATGATGTCGCCCCAGGCCGCCGGATCCGCCGTTATGAGGCCCGTCTCTCCATCTGGCCCGCTGCCGGTTTCCTGCCAGGTCAGCGGCGGTGCGCCCGCCGCAAGCACCGCCTTTTTCATGTCCAGCCGCCAGGCATGGGGCTTGTCGCCGGCAACGATGGCATTGCGCGCATCGGCCCCCAGATCGCGCTCGCGCTCTGGGTAGAGCGGCGCGCCGTCCGGATCGCGCGGCCAGGCATTGCCGCGGGCTTCGGCATCGGCAACCGCCGCCTTGATCTCGCCGCGCGACAGGACCGAGGGATAGACGAGGCCCATGTCGTTCAGCCGCTGGAGTGCGGACGCATATAGGTCGAGGTGGTCCGATTGCCGGCGCACCGGCTGTTCCCATTCAAGCCCGAGCCAGGCGAGATCGCTAGAGATCGCGGCCTCGAATTGCGGATGGCAGCGCGTCCGGTCGATATCCTCGATGCGCAACAGGAACCGTCCGCCCGACGCTTTTGCCATATCGTGGTTGAGGATTGCCGACAGCGCGTGGCCCAGATGCAAAAGGCCGTTCGGGCTCGGTGCGAAACGGAAAACGGGTTGCGTGGATGACGTGTCTGCCATCGTTTCCCTTTGGCATGGAAGCGGTATAAAAATCATCCGCTTTTTGGAGGCGCCATGCGGATCATCCGAACACATGAGGACATCGAGGCGGGGCTTGCCGGCCTGATGATGCTCGACGCCCGTCTCGAACATGTCGTGGCCAGGGCCGGGCCGGTGCCGCTCAGGCGAACCGACCCAGGCTATCGTGGTATCGCCAGCATCATCGTGTCGCAGATGGTATCGAAGGCAAGCGCTGCGGCGATCTGGAAACGCATGGAAGCCTCGCTCGGCGAGATTACCGCACCTGCCGCCCTGACGCTCAGCGACGAGGATTGCCGGGCGATCGGGCTTTCCCGCGCCAAGGCCGATGCGCTGAGGCGGGTTGCGCAGGTGGTCGTTGCCGGCGAAATCGACCTCGACGCGATCTGCAATGTCGAAGCCCCGGAGGCGATCCGCGAGCTGACGACCATCAAGGGCGTCGGCCGCTGGACGGCGGAGGTCTATCTCTTGTTTTGTGCCGGGCATCCGGATGTCTTTCCATCCGGCGATGTCGCGCTTCAGAACGCGATCGGCCACGGGCTCGGTCTCGAACTGCGCCCGACCGCCCGCGAGATTGATTCGCTGGCCGCGTCCTGGGCGCCTTGGCGCAGCGTCGCGGCACGTCTGTTCTGGGCCTATTACGCCCAAGAAATGCGGCGGGATGCTGTTCCTGTGACACCTTGAAGGAAAAAGCGAATCCGTTGTTCGCTTTTTTCTTTCCGGCTTCACAATCCTGTTGCAACGGGCCTAATATAGAAGGTGCAGATGCCGAATCGATCAGGAGAATACGCTTGACGATTGCAGTCTCACCGCAGGCCTTACCAGCGCTCGTCTTGAACGCTGACTATCGGCCGCTGAGTTATTACCCCTTGTCGCTCTGGTCCTGGCAGGACGCGATCAAGGCCGTCTTCCTTGACCGTGTGATTATCCTTGCGGAATACGAGCATTCGGTCTCCTCGCCCAGCTTCTCGATGCGGTTGCCGAGCGTGGTTTGCCTCAAGAGCTACGTGCAGCCGTCGCGTCATCCGGCGTTCACCCGGTTCAACGTCTTCCTGCGCGACAAGTTCGAATGCCAGTATTGCGGCACGCCCGACGACCTGACCTTCGACCACGTGGTGCCCCGCGCCCATGGTGGCCAGACGACCTGGGAAAACGTCGTTGCGGCCTGCTCGCCCTGCAATTTGCGCAAGGGCAGCAAGCTGCCGAAGCAGGCCGGCATGTTCCCGCACCAGAGGCCCTACCAGCCAACGGTGCAGGACCTGCACAACAATGGCCGGCTTTTCCCGCCGAACCACCTGCATGAAAGCTGGATGGACTATCTCTACTGGGATGTCGAACTGCAGCCCTGAGGCATTTGGACCATTGCTTTCTGGACGAAGTCCGGCCCTGAGCTGGGGCATGGAGCACGCCGCGTGATCCTTCATCATGCGGCGTTACTTTTGGGTCGGCCGTTCCGGCCTCGCAGATCAGGCCTTTGCGGCGCCGCGCAAGGCGATCGCTGCAAAGATCAGGCTGGCAATCACGTTCCAACCGGCAAAGGACAAGCCGAGCACCCGAAGCGCCGCCTCGGTGCAGGACGGGCCGTGCTTGGAATCGAGGTCGCCCAGGAGATCGCCGACATTGGACGATACGCCCTGCGCTGTCGTGGCGCAGGTCGACGGACCTTCCCAGAAGCCCCATTCGGCGCCCGAGTGATAGACGCCCATGCCGGCGCCGACGAGCATCAGGATGCCGATCGCCAGAAGCAGGGTGCGCGTCGTCCAGGTCGGCAGCTTCAAGGCGCTGGTGATAACAGCCAGAATGCCGAGCGGAATGCCGTAGTAGTAGGGATCGCGCTGCAGCAGGCAGAGCGCACAGGGGATATATCCGCCGATATGCTCGAAACCGAGCGCACCGCCGACGGTCGCCGCCATGCCGAGCGTCAGGAGAACGGCGATGAACAGGTGGTGGCGGGTAGCGGTGGAAGCGTCGATCATGCGTACCTCATGCTGGAAAGCATAACGGATCAGTATCCGGCATATGCTGCATTGCAACTGAATAAGGCCTTCTTAGGTGCGACGGCGCGTGCTGTAAATCGCGTCCTCTGCGTCATGTTTGCACGCTTTCGTGATTGTCGCTCCGCCAAGCCGTGTCGCGATCTCTTGGGATCGCTTGCCGCACGTTTGCGTTCCTGCTTTTGTGCATGCCGTAGTCGCAAAACCGGTGCACACTTTTGGGCGACGTGCTTTCGTTGAAATTGATGGTTGACCACGGCAAAAACCTTCGTGTAAATCCCAGCCGCTGATATCTTATATCCCTGAGCCCCATTGGCGGAATTGGTAGACGCGCTCGACTCAAAATCGAGTTCCGAAAGGAGTGCTGGTTCGACCCCGGCATGGGGCACCATCACTCAGTTTTTCCCGCACCGGTCGATCCCGCATCCCATCTTTGACGTCCGTGAGTGGCGAATCTGTCTACTGCCCGCTTGATGCGAGCCACTGCAACAGGGGCGCCATCGGCAACATCCTGCTGACCATCCTCGGGCCTGCAATCGTGGCGCTGACATAGACAGTGAGGTCGCACTCGTCATGCCGGGTCATTGAACAGAGGCGGGCGAAGATGTTAGGTGCAGTGCAGCAGAAGTCTGTTGCGGCGGGGCCATGTTACCGACAATCGAGAATTACGACGAACTCTACGGCGCTTTCCAGTGGCAGATCCCCGAGAAGTTCAACATCGGCGTTGCGGTGAGCGATGCCTGGGCGGCAAAAGAGCCGGAGCGCATCTGCCTTCAGCATTTCAACCCGGATGGCGGCCATCGAACGCTGACTTACGGCGCCTTCTCCCAGCAATCCTCGGCCTTCGCGCGCGGGCTTGAACGCCAGGGGATCAGGCCGGGGGACCGGGTGGCGATATTGCTGCCACAAGGGTTCGAGGCTGCCATCGCGCACGCCGCCATCTACAAGCTCGGCGCGATCGCCCTGCCGCTGGCCCTGCTGTTTGGAGTAGAGGCGTTGGAGTACCGCCTGCTGGACGCAGGTGCTGCGGCAATCGTCACCAATGCTTTCGGTCATGAGCGGGTCGCGGCCATCCGTGACCGGCTGCCGGATCTACGGCTAGTCGTGCTGGCCGGCGCCGAACGCGTTCCCGGCACGCTCGACTTCACCGACCTTGCCTCAGGCGATGCCGATGGTTTTGTTGCCGCCGATACCACGCCCGACGATGCGGCATTGATGATCTACACCTCAGGGACGACAGGGCCGCCCAAGGGCGCGCTGCATGGCCACCGGGTACTGCTCGGCCATCTGCCGGGGTTTCAGTTTCACCATCATTTCCTGCCGCAACCGGGTGATCGGATGTGGACGCCTGCGGACTGGGCCTGGGCGGGCGGATTGCTGAACGCGCTCTTGCCTTCGCTGCTGCTCGGCGTCCCCGTCGTCTCGTCACCGGCGCAGAAGTTCGATCCGGACACCGCCTTTCGCATTCTGGAAGAGATGGATGTCCGCAACGCCTTCATTCCGCCGACGGCGCTGCGGCTGATGAAGGCGATCGAAATGCCACGCGAGCGATATCGTCTCAACCTCAGAACCATCGGCTCGGCCGGCGAGGCGCTCGGGCGCGAAACCTTCGAATGGGCCAGGGCCGCGCTCGGCCTCGATGTCAGCGAGTTCTATGGCCAGACGGAGTGCAACATCGTCATTTCGTCCGCCGCTGATCTCGGTGTGGTAAAGCCTGGCTCGATGGGCAAGGCGGCGCCGGGGCATCGCGTGGCGATCATCGATGCCGACGGCCGGGAGTTGCCGGCGGGAGCCGTCGGCCAGGTGGCGATCCGACGGCCGGATCCGGTGATGTTTCTCGGCTACTGGAAGAACGACAAGGCCACCGAAGCAAAGTTCATCGGCGACTGGATGACAACCGGCGACCAGGGCGTGATGGACGGCGAAGGTTATTTCACCTTCTTCGGGCGCGATGACGACGTGATCACCTCTTCGGGCTATCGCATCGGTCCTGGAGAGATCGAGGACTGCCTTGCCGGCCATCCGGATGTGCAGCTGGCCGCGGCCGTCGGAAAGCCCGACGCGCTGCGCACGGAAATCGTCAAGGCCTATGTCGTTCTGAGACCGGGTGTGGCTGGCGACGAAAAGACGGCCCAGTCCGTCCGCGACTGGGTGAAGACGCGGCTGTCGATGCACGAATATCCGCGCGAGATCGCCTTCGTAGACAGCCTGCCGCTGACGACATCGGGCAAGGTCATTCGCCGGTTCCTGCGCGAGCGGGCAGCGGCGGAGCCGCCGCACTCACCCTCGGCCTGAACGAGGTCACCGCCCGGCGAGCGCCTTGATCTTTTCGCGCAGCATCCGCGCCATGTTGCGGGTGTTGCGGTAGAGGTGCAGCTGGGCAGCGACCTGGCGGACGTCGCGGTCGCGCGTCTGCTGCAGGCCGATGACGAGTGTTCCCATCTCTTCGCGTTCCTGCCAGAAGCGGCTCATGATCGGGTGGTCGGGAACGGCGCAGGAATCCGAGCGGGCGATGTTGGCGTCATCGAGGTGCCATTCGGTCAGCTCCGCCAGCAGCAGCTTGCCGGGCGAAAACTTCGCGTAACGTTCGTCGTAGGCCGTCTTCCATGTATAGGCCTCGCCCGACATCAGGAACACCACCATCGAGGCGATCGCCTTGCCGTCGAGATCGAGCGTGTGGATGCGGACGCTGTCTGCTTCGGCGAGGTTGGTGATTGCCTCGCGGGCAAAGGCTGCGCGGAACCGGTCCAGCACCATGGCGCTCCGCTCGCGACCCTTCCAGCCGGACGCTTCCAGCGCAAGGAACTCCTCCATGCGAATGCGGATCTCGCTCGGCTGGCGCGCGACCGAATAGGCAAGCTGCCCGCGTTTTTCCAGCTGATTCCATTGGCGTCGCAATTCGCGGAAATGTGCCGGGCTGATCGATTTCTTCAGATAAGTCGGACCGTCGAGCAGGCTTTCGAGCATCGGCCGGCTGAACGTGTCGGTTACCGTCAGCGGCAGGTTCCGGCCGATGGCGACGGCGCGCGCCAGCTGCGCGAACTTGCCCTTGAGGCGTAGATCCGGCAGCACGAGAACCGGGGGGAGGCTTGCCGACGGATTGGTCAGGGCCTCGAACAGGTTGTCGATGGTTTCGGCGGCGTCTTCGGCATCGAGCAGCGGCACGCCAAGCGGACCGAAGGGATTGGACCAGGCGCGGATGATCGAGGCGCCAATCGAAAAACCGGGCTTCTCGATCGAATACGGCATCAGGAAGCGCATGCGGCTGCGGCGCTCGTCATTGTCCCTTATGATGGCCAGCCGGATCACGCGTTCCTCGAGCCTGGGCATCGCCGGCGCCAGGAAATGGCCGGTGAAGAACACGTTCGGCTCAAGCGCCCGGTTCGACAGGAAGTCGAGCTCACGCTGCAATTCGTAGCCGGCCTTGGCCGGGTAGATCGAAAGATGCCGTCCGGGGCGCCCGACCTCGAGCATGTGCTCGGCCTGCGGATGGGAGTGGCCCATCGGTGCCAGCCCGCCAAGAATGCGAACAGCCCTATCGTCTGCGTCAGCGGGAAGATTGGTATTGCCGATCATGGATGGATCGCCCCGTTGTTGTCATGGCTCGAACGCCCGCTTGCGAAAGCGAAGAGTGCGAAGCCAAAGGTGCGCCTTACGGCGAAATGAAGCAGCATAGCCTCGACGAACATAGCACCGGCGGTTGCAAATGCAGCACCGGTTAGTCCGAAAAGTGGAATGAGGCACAAGTTTAGCGTGATGTTGGCCACCAGTGCGCCGGCGTAAAGGATCACGCAGAGCATCTGCTGGCCGGCCATCGTCAGCAGGATTTCGGCAGGTCCGATGAAGGCCTTGGCCATGATGCCGGCAAAGAGGATGGCCATCAGCGGCAGCCCGCCGAGGAAAGCGGGACCGAAGAGCGAGAGCAGGAAGGGGCCGGCAAGCAGGACCGCTGCGCCGACCATGAGCGACGGCCAGAATGCCCAGCGCGCGCTTTCGACGGCGATGCCTGCCAATTGCCTGCGGTCGCGTGCGGCCATGGCGCCTGCAATCCGTGGGCCGGCGGCCGCCTTGACTGCGAACATGACGAAGTGCACCAGCGCCATCGTCTTGGCGGCGGCGAAATAGACCGCGACATCGTCGGGCTTGAGATAGACGCGACGATGACGACGTCGGAATTGGTGAGCAGGAAGCCAAAGCCGTCGATCAGGAAGATCGGCACCGCGACCTTGAGCCATCGTCCCATTTCGATGCGAAGCGGGCCGCTGACATAGCGCGAACGCAGGCGCCAGGTGAGGGCGAGGAATTGGCTGACGGTCGTGACATAGGCGGCGGCCATGGCTGCCGCGATGGCGGTCGGCGCCGTATGCGGCTCGCCCATCGTTGTTGCCAGCACCATGAAACCGAGCACAAGCAGCGGGCGAATGATGAATGTCGGGCTCATTGCCGAAAGCGGCCAGCCATGGGCGCGGGCGGTGCCGTCCATCACATCGCCAAGCGCGATCATCGGCAATGTGAACAGGCCGAGATAGAGCGGAACGAGATAGTAGTCCTCGATCCGGTCGGCGAAGAGCCACAACCCCAGGAAGCCGACGATGGCCAGTGTGCTTGCCGACATCAGCGCAAAGATCCGGGCGGTGGTCGTCAGCCCGCGAATTTCAGCGAGCGCGGAGGTTGCCTGATACTCAGGCAGGAAGCGGATGACGGCGGAATGGAAGCCGACGCAGGACAGGTTGCCGAACAGGATCACCAACACCCAGACGAAGACGAAGATGCCGTATTCGAACTCGCCCATCAGGCGTGCAAGAATGATCTGGGAGAGGAATGCGATTGCGGCGCTGAGGATGCGGATGACGAAGGCGACAAGCGCCATACGTCGCGCCGTATTCTTCGGGTCCTGTTCGGTCAGGGCGGCGACCAGCACGCCGATGAGCGGAGACAGGCGGTGTCGCAGCGCCGACGGCAGCATTCGTCCGGCTGTTTGACATACCGCCATGAACACGAGAACACCCTGAGATTACGCAATACAGGGTTTGGTTGTGCCAGATCAGCGTTAACAAACGGTTCAGTCGGGGTCCTTGCCTCAGGGAAAGGGGCCGATCGGATGCTGCTGGATCGCCGGCCGTGAGCACGATGGTCGAACGGCAAAGCGGGCAACTCTGTGCCTGGCGACAGGGCGGTCTGCGCGCTTTGCGGCCCCACAAACAAAAATGCCGCCCGGAGGCGGCATCTTCAGATCAGGCTTCGTAAATTCCGTGGCAATGCTTGTACTTCTTGCCGGAACCGCACGGGCAGGCTTCGTTGCGCGAGACCTTGCCCCAGGTCGACGGATCGGCCGGGTTGCGGTTTGCCGGTGCGACCGCCAGCAGCGAGTCGGAGCCGCGACCGAAATCGTCTTCGCCGGTCAGAGGGTCGATATGGTGACCTTCCATCAGCGGCGGCGCCGGCTGCGGCGCCTCGGCCGCTTCGCGGACCAATTCGACGCGCATGAGCTGGGCCGTCACGGCCTGGCGCAGGTTGCCGAGCAGGGCCTGGAACAGTTCGAAGGCCTCGGACTTGTATTCCTGCAGCGGGTCGCGCTGGGCATAGCCGCGGAAACCGATGACCGAACGCAGATGGTCGAGATTGACGATGTGTTCGCGCCAGAGGTGGTCGAGTGTCTGCAGGATGACCGAGCGCTCGACATATTGCATGATCTCGGGACCGAAACGCTCGGCACGGTCGGCAACCGCCTTGTCGGTGGCCGCCGTCACACGCTCGAGGATGTCCGCCTCGTCGATGCCTTCTTCGGCTGCCCATTCGGCGATCGGCAGGTCGAGGTTGAGGTACTGCTGCACGTCGGCCTTGAGGCCTTCGACGTCCCACTGCTCGGCATAGGCCCGCTCGGGGATGCGCTTGGAAACGATGTCCTCAATGACTTCGGTGCGCATGTCGGTGACGGTTTCGGTGACGCTCTCGGCATCCATCAGCTCGATGCGCTGCTCGAAGATCACCTTGCGCTGGTCGTTGAGCACGTCGTCGTACTTCAGAAGGTTTTTGCGGATGTCGAAGTTGCGGGCTTCGACCTTCTTCTGCGCACGCTCGAGCGCCTTGTTGATCCAGGGGTGGACGATCGACTCGCCTTCCTTGAGGCCGAGCTTCTGTAGCATGCCGTCCATGCGGTCGGAGCCGAAGATGCGCATCAGGTCGTCCTGAAGCGACAGGTAGAACTTGGACCGGCCGGGGTCGCCCTGACGGCCGGAACGGCCGCGCAGCTGATTGTCGATACGGCGGCTTTCGTGGCGTTCGGTGGCGAGAACATAAAGTCCGCCGGCTGCCAGCGCCTTTTCCTTCAGCTGCTGCACCTCGGCGCGGATCGCCTGTTCGCGGTCGTTGCGCTCGGGGCCGGGCTCGACCTCTGCGAGTTCCTGCTGGATGCGCATGTCGACGTTGCCGCCGAGCTGGATGTCGGTACCGCGACCGGCCATGTTGGTGGCGATCGTCACCGCACCCGGTACACCGGCCTGGGCCACGATGAAGGCTTCCTGCTCGTGATAGCGCGCGTTCAGCACCTGGAAGTTGTCGAACCCGGACTTCTTGAGCAGATCGGCAAGCTGTTCGGACTTCTCGATCGACGTGGTGCCGACCAGCATCGGCTGGCCGCGCTCGTGCGCCGACTTGATCTCGTCGATGATCGCCTTGAGCTTCTCGCCCTGCGTACGATAGACTTCGTCGTCCTCGTCGATACGCTTGATCGGCAGGTTGGTCGGAACTTCAATGACTTCCAGGCCGTAGATGTTGCCGAATTCTTCTGCTTCGGTGGAGGCCGTACCGGTCATGCCGCCGAGCTTGGAATACATGCGGAAATAGTTCTGGAAGGTGATCGAGGCGAGCGTCTGGTTCTCGGGCTGGATCTGCACCTTTTCCTTGGCTTCGAGCGCCTGGTGCTGGCCTTCGGAATAGCGGCGGCCCGGCATCATGCGGCCGGTGAACTCGTCGATGATGACGATCTCGTCGTTGCGTACGATGTAGTCCTTGTCGCGCTGGAACAGCTTGTGGGCCTTGAGCGCGTTGTTGACGTGGTGGACGATCGCAACGTTTTCGATGTCGTAGAGCGATTCACCCTTGAGCAGGCCGGCCTGCTTCAAGAGGTTTTCAAGCTTCTCGGTGCCTTCTTCGGAGAAGTTGGCTGAGCGCTGCTTCTCGTCGATCTCGTAGTCTTCCGGCGAGAGCATCGGAATGAACTCGTTGATCGTGTTGTAGAGATCGGAGCGGTCGTCGAGCGGGCCGGAAATGATCAGCGGCGTGCGCGCTTCGTCGACGAGAATCGAGTCCACTTCGTCGACGATGGCGAAGAAGTGGCCGCGCTGGACCATCTGCGCGCGCTCATACTTCATGTTGTCGCGCAGATAGTCGAAGCCGAGCTCGTTATTGGTTGCGTAGGTGATGTCGCAGGCGTAGGCCGCGTGGCGCTGGTCGTCGGTGAGGCCGTGGACGATCACGCCGGTCGACAGGCCGAGGAAGCTGTAGACGCGGCCCATGGTGGCGGCGTCGCGCTGGGCCAGGTAGTCGTTGACGGTGACAACGTGCACGCCCTTGCTGGCAAGCGCGTTGAGATAGACGGGCAGGGTCGCGACGAGTGTCTTGCCTTCGCCGGTCTTCATTTCGGCAATGGCGCGCTCATGCAGGATCATGCCGCCGACCAGCTGCACATCGAAGGGGCGCAGGCCGAGGACGCGGCGGGCCGCCTCGCGGGCAACGGCAAAAGCCGGTACCAGCAGATCGTCGAGCGTTTTGCCGTCTGCGAACTCTTGGCGGAACTCCACGGTCTTGGCGGCGAGTGCCTCATCCGACAAAGCCTTCATATCGGCTTCAAGAGCGTTGATGGCATCCACTCTGGCCTTGTAGCCACGCACACGGCGTTCGTTGGAGGAGCCAAACAACTTGCGGGCTAGGCCGCCGAGACTGACCATATGAATGGTCCTTTCTTTTTTGTTGCCTTGGGTTCCACTGGCCGCACCGTCAAAACCGCGCAATGCCGTGAAACGCCCGGAAACTGTTCTGGACGCGAGGTTGCGTGACAGATAAGAGGGGGGTCGAATTATGTCAACGCACTTGCGTGGCTGGACGGCTACAGAACCGCCACATTCTGGTGGTGTTCAGCCGCTACGAGCCCAATGCAATCGCGTTGACGGCCAAAGGTGAAAGGTTACGAGCATGTCGAAGTTTAAGACCCTGGCCGCTGCGGCCCTGGTTGCGGCGATCGCCGTTCATGGTGTCGCGCGCGCCGAAGATGCGGACCCTGTCATCGCCACGGTCGGTGGCGAAGAAGTGCGCCAGTCCGAGCTCAACCTCGCCCTTGGTGGTCTCGACCCGCAGCTGCAGCAGATGCCGGAAGAGCAGAAGCGCGCCGCAGCACTTTCGGCTGTCATCGACGTCAAGCTTCTGTCGAAGACGGCCGAGAAGGAAGGCCTTCAGGACGACGCGGCCTTCAAGCAGCGTCTGGCCTACCTGACCGAGCGCGAACTGCACAACGCCTTCTTCAAGAAGCACGTCGTCGACGCGATCACCAAGGAAGAGGTGAAGGCACGCTACGACAAGGAAATCGCCGCGGTTCCGGTGCAGGAAGAAATCAAGGCACGTCATATCCTCGTCAAGACCGAGGAAGAGGCCAAGGAAATCATCAAGGAACTCGACGCCGGCAAGAGCTTCGTCGAGCTGGCCAAGGCCAAGTCCTCCGATCCGAACAAGGATGACGGCGGTGACCTCGGCTACTTCACCAAGGGCCGCATGGTTCCTGAATTCGACGCCGTCGTGTTCACGCTCGATAAGGGCGCCTACACCAAGACGCCGGTGAAGACGCAATTCGGCTTCCATGTCATCCTGGTCGAGGACAAGCGTCCGCAGGCCCCGCCGGCGCTGGAGCAGGTCGAGCCGCAGGTTCGTCAGCTTGTCATGCGCGACAAATACGTTGAGCTTCTTACTGCTGCCAAGAAGGACGCCGGTGTCGAGATTTCCGATCCGGCTCTGAAGAAGGCCTACGACGAGGCCAACAAGGCGCAGGAAGCCAAGTAATTTCGACCGGCGGGTTGTGCTTTAGGCAAGGCTCGCCGATCTACGTTTCTTGTCGATGCCCGACGGCCCGAAAGCCGCTCGGGCATTTGTCGCAACGCCACCTTGACCCCACGTTCTTCACGCAGGTTTCCCATGTCCGGTTCCGTCTCTCCGCTCGCTCCGAAAACCTTTGCCGAAATGCCCGCCTTGCGCGGTGTTCGCATGGCAACTGCCGCCGCCGGCATCAAGTACAAGAACCGTACCGACGTGCTGATGATGGTTTTCGACAAGCCTGCGGCTGTTGCCGGCGTGTTCACCCGCTCCAAGTGCCCGTCAGCGCCTGTCGACTTCTGCCGCCAGAGCCTTGGCGGCGGCGTTGCGCGTGCGGTTGTCGTCAATTCCGGCAATGCCAATGCCTTCACCGGCAAGAAGGGCCGCGACGCGACGGAACTGACCGCGAAATCGGCGGCGAAGGCTGCCGGTTGCGCCGAGAGTGAGGTGTTTCTGGCCTCGACCGGCGTCATCGGCGAACCGCTGGACGCGACGAAGTTCGCAGGCGTGCTCGACGATCTCGCCGCTGCCGGCCGCGAAGACTTCTGGTTCGAGGCCGCCAAGGCGATCATGACCACGGACACCTATCCGAAGGTCGCCACCCGCAGCGCAGAGATCGACGGCGTGAAGGTGACGATCAATGGCATCGCCAAGGGTGCTGGCATGATTGCGCCTGACATGGCGACGATGCTCTCCTTCGTCGTTACCGACGCCGACATCGCGCCAGCGGCGCTGCAGGCGCTGCTTTCGGCCGGAGTCGGCCCGACGTTCAATTCGGTTACCGTTGATAGCGACACGTCGACGTCCGACACCCTGATGCTGTTTGCGACCGGTGCTGCTGCCGGCGATGGCCAGCGGAAAGTGACGGATGCTTCCGATGCGAAGCTCGACGCCTTCCGGGCGGCCCTCAACGATCTGTTGCGCGATCTGGCTCTCCAGGTCGTTCGCGACGGCGAAGGTGCGCGCAAGATGGTTGCCGTTACGGTGGAGGGTGCCGAGAACGACGCGGCCGCGAAGCGCATCGCGCTTTCGATCGCCAATTCGCCGCTGGTCAAGACCGCGGTTGCGGGTGAGGACGCCAATTGGGGACGCGTTGTCATGGCCGTCGGCAAGTCCGGCGAGATGGCCGAGCGCGACCGGCTGGCCATCTGGTTCGGCGATGTGCGGGTCGCCGTCGAGGGCGAGCGCGATCCTACCTATTCGGAAGCCGCCGCCACGGCGGTCATGAAGGCGCAGGATATCCCGATCCGCGTCGATATCGGGCTTGGTGCCGGACGTGCGACGGTCTTTACCTGCGACCTCACCAAGGAATATGTCGAGATCAACGGCGACTACAGAAGCTGACGTCTTCGCGCGCAGTCTTTTCCCCGGGGCTTGCAGCTCCCCCGGGGCTTGCAGCTCCCAAAGCTGCTCGCATTGTCGGTAATTGGTTTGGCCTGTTGGGGGTAAGCAGATGACATCGATCGAGACCCAGCCGTCCGCAGGCGATGCCGCGGCTGAAGGCAAGGACAAGCGGATGGTTGATCTTCCGAGCGTACGGCGGCTTGAGGCCGTCGGCTTTCGCGCCTGGCCGGCGGCGTCGGTCCATTATGACGGCAGCTGGCTGATCCGGCTGAATGCTGGCCACGATTCCAAGCGTCTCAATTCGGTCAACCCGCTCGATCCCTCCGATTACCGCGACATCCCTGTTCGATTGGAAAAGGCTGCCAGGCGCTTTGCCGACTACGACCGGCCACTGACCGTGCGACAGACGCCGCTGACGCCGCCGCAACTGATCGCCCACATGGATGCCGAAGGCTGGACCGCCTTCTCCCATAGCACCGTGATGATGGCTGATATCGCCGAGCGCGACTTTGGTGATGGCATTGACCATCTGCCGATCAAGGACGTCGGCCGCTTCGTCGACGCACGCATCCGCATCGGCAAGGAAGACCCCAAGACCAAGGCGGCACTGGCCGAGATCATCAATTCGATCAAGCCGGAGAGCGGGCTGTTCCTGTTCGAGGACGTGGAAAGCGGGCCGACGGCGGTATCGCTCGTCGTTCAGGACAACGATCTCGCGGGCATCATGCTGTTTGCCGTTGATGAGCATTTCCGTCGACAGGGGCTGGGCAAAGCCATGCTCGACGTTTCGTTGCGCTGGGCGCGCCTGCGCGGCGCCAAGAAGGCATGGCTACAGGTCGAGGCAACCAGCGAGGCGGCGTTGGCGCTTTATCGCAGCGCCGGTTTCCGCGATGTCTACAGCTATCTCTACCGCACGCCGAAAGCTTGAATGATGGACGCTATCGGAAAGAAGATCGTTCTCGTCGCGGCTTGCGCCTTGGTGGATTCTGATGGCCGCATCCTGCTGGCGCAGCGTCCTGAGGGCAAATCGCTTGCCGGCCTCTGGGAATTTCCCGGCGGCAAGGTGGAGCCCGGCGAGACGCCGGAGGAAACGCTGATCCGCGAACTGGACGAAGAACTCGGCATCCAGACCAAGGTTGCCTGCCTGGCGCCGCTGACCTTTGCCAGCCATACCTACGACGATTTTCACCTGCTGATGCCGCTCTATGTCTGCCGTCGCTATGAAGGCGTGGCGATTGGGCGGGAGGGCCAGGCGATCAAATGGGTGCGCTCCAAGGCACTGCGCGACTACCCGATGCCTCCTGCCGATGAGCCGCTCATCCCATTTCTTATGGATTTGCTCTGAACCTACCCAAAAACCGACCGATTATTAATCGATCGTTTATCTCCCTCCCGCAAAGATAACTTCAATTCAGTTTCGGTGCGTAACGTTCAGCGAGCGGCGTATCGGTTTCGGACAATGTGGCAAACGAAGCTTGGGAAGGATGCTCCCGTTCGCCGCACCTTCTGCGTTTGTGAGGCTTGGATGGTAGACGACGATTTCTGGAGGACGGTTCAGGAGAAGGACATGGCGACGAGCCAGTCCCGCCGGACAGGCGTGCTCAATCTGTCGCTGCTGTTTGGAACAGCGGTGATTGCACTGACGTTGATCCTGACACCGATGCTGTCCTCGAAGACGGACAAGCGCATGCTGGCGAACACGCCGGTGGACTACGACAATATTTCGACCGGCTCTATCCCCTCGAACGGCACCACCAAGCGCTATACCGTGCGCCGCAGCGTGCTTCAGGAAATGCCGGGTGCGGTCTGCATCATCGATGCCGACGGCAGCAAGAGTGGCTGCTGATCCGGGCGGCGCGTCGGACTGGTTCCTTGCGTGTCTGCCGGTCGGGAAGTGAGTTCCAACCGGGCTGGGGACCTATGGACACGTTGAAGCGCCTTATTCGCGATAGAAGCGCGGCCACAGCGATCGAGTACGGTCTCATCGCAGCGATCATTTCTGTCAGCCTGCTTCTCGGAATGGAGCAGATACAGGCAGCGCTTACGGCCATCTTCGAGCTGTTGACGACGACATTCCAGAACGCAATGAGTTGACGTTGATCGGACCGGACGCTTAGCGCGTTTCCGCTTTGGACGAGGTCGCAGAGCGCGCCACCTCTTTGTTTTTACGCATTTCCTGGCGGAAAACCGCTGGCACTTTTCCTGGAAATGCTCCTAGACCGGTCTTTCCTTCGTCCCAAGAGCCTCCGACAGCCGCTGTTTGGCAGAGCCCGGCTTCAGCGGTTTCTGCTGGCTTTCGTGCGGTGCCCAGCCTGAGAGGTAGACGACGGAGAAGGTCGCGCGGATGCGGCCGTCCGGGTCGGAGAAGCGCTCGGCATAGATTTCCGCAGCCCTCAGGAAAAAGCGCCGGGACACGGGTGTCCGGCTGCGCGCTGTAAGCGGGCTGGTCATGCCCATCGCCCGCAAATCCCGGATCAGCGCGAAGAGCGAATCGTAGCGCACCGTATAGGTCTCTGCGTCCGCCACCGGCAGGGCAAAGCCCGCCCGCTGCAGCAATGCGCCCATGTCGCGAACGTCGGCGAAGGGAACGACGCGCGGGCTTGCGCCCCCGGTCAGCTCGGCCTCGGCGGCAAGCAACGCCTCGCGCAACTCGTTCAGCGTTCCATTGCCGGGAATAGCTGCCAGGAACAACCCGTCCGGCTTCAGCGATCGGCGCGCCTGGATGAAGGCGCCGGGCGTGTCGTTGGTGAGATGCAGCGACAGCGGGGAGACGAGAAGATTGAGTGTCTCGGGCTCGGCCGGGATGCGCTCGAGTGGCGCAATCGCGACCGGCATGGCGGTCGTGCCGAAGCCTGGATCCGTTTCCACCCGCTCGACCGTTCCGACCTTGCCGGTTTCCAGAAGCCGAAGGGCTGTTGCGCCAGTGTAGCCGTGCAATTCCATAGCCCTGTCGAACTGTCGCTCGACGACGCTGACACGGTCGGCCAGCTCCTGTGCGACGATATCGAGGAGGAAGGCTGCCTTGGGGTCGGCATTGCGCAGCGCCCGGCGACGGTGGGCCTCGACAAGGTTCTGGTCAAAGATGATTTCCACGGTACTCTGCTCCGGCAGCATGATTGCTTCCCCGGATCGAAACCGATTAAGGGAGTAAACATGCAGAATTTCAAAGTGCTACAGCGTCCTGCAAAGAAACCCACACGACGGCAAAGTCAACCTCATGAACTGGGAAGAGCGGCAATTTGGCCTGGCGGATTGCCTGGCCTTTCTGCGGCGGATCGGCGTTGATCTCATCGACGTCGTATACCCGCCCGTCTGCTGCGGTTGTGGACGCCTGATGGGTCGTCACCGGGCCGTCTGTGCGCCCTGCTGGTCGACGCTTCAACTGCTCGAGCGGCCCTACTGCGAAATCCTCGGCCTGCCGTTTGCCCATGATCACGGCGAGGGAACGGTGTCGCCCGAGGCGATCGCCGATCCGCCGGTGTTCGACCGCCTGCGCTCCGTTGCGATCCACGAAGGCATCGCGCGTGAACTCGTGCATGGGCTGAAATATCGGGACCGCACCGATCTTGCTCCGATGATGGCGGAATGGATGGTCCGGGCGAGCGATGGTGCCGTCGCCTCCGCGGATGCGATCATCCCGGTGCCGCTGCATGCCTTCAGGCTCTGGGGGCGCAAATACAACCAGGCGGCAGAGCTTGCCCGTTCCGTCGCCGCACTGTCCGGGCGGCCCTACCTGCCGACAACGCTTCGCCGGATCAGGCGCACGACCAAGCAGGTCGGGCTCGGCGCCAAGGCGCGTGAAGACAATGTTCGCGGCGCCTTTGCCGTCACCGAAAGCGGCAAGCAAGGTCTCGTCGGAAAACGCATCGTTCTCGTCGATGATGTCTATACCACCGGCGCCACCGTTTCGGCCGCGACCCGCGCGCTGAAGCGGGCGGGGGCCGGCCACGTCACGGTTTTAACCTTTGCAAGAGCCATGTCCGGTCTTATATGACAAATGGAAGTCCGGCATCGTTGCCGGTGAAGGAGCGGTTAGGAAACATGGCTTCGGTCGTTATTTATACGCGTCAGTTCTGCGGCTATTGCTCGGCTGCCAAAAAGCTTCTGGAAACCAAGGGCGTCTCGTTCCTCGAGCATGATGCAACCTACGATCCGCAGGTGCGCCAGAAGATGATCGAGAAATCGCATGGCGGAACCACATTTCCGCAGATCTTCATCAACGATATCCATGTCGGCGGCTGCGACGATCTGCACGCGCTCGAGCGCGCCGGAAAGCTCGACGAAATGCTCGTCGCCTAGACCGTTGCCGCTTTGGATGGAGTGGCGAAGCGCTCCATCTCATAAGCTTTGCGCATTTCCGACGGAGAGCTGCTTCGTGCCTTTCCGGGAAATGCCCTGAGGAGCCAGACTGCGATGACATTCAAGGCTGCCGCCATCCAGATGTGTTCTGGCGTCGATCCGGCACGAAACGCCGAGACGATGGCACGGCTGGTGCGCGAGGCGGCTGGTCACGGGGCGATCTATGTCCAGACGCCGGAGATGACGGGTGCGCTCCAGCGCGATCGTGCCGGCTTGCGGGCCGTACTCAAGGACGAGGCAAACGATATTATCGTTCGCGAAGCGGCAGCGCTTGCTGGCGAACTCGGCATTCATCTGCATGTGGGCTCGACCGCCATTGCCCTTGCCGACGGCAAGATCGCCAATCGCGGTTTCCTCTTCGGTCCGGATGGGGTGAAAATCTGTGACTACGACAAGATCCACATGTTCGACGTCGATCTCGACAATGGCGAAAGCTGGCGCGAGAGCGCTGCTTACACCCCGGGCAGCACGGCACGCCTTGCCGACCTCGATTTCGGCAAATTGGGCTTTGCCATCTGCTACGATGTTCGCTTCCCCGAGCTGTTCCGCCAGCAGGCGGTTGCAGGCGCAGAGGTGATGTCGGTACCGGCCGCCTTCACCCGGCAGACGGGCGAAGCGCATTGGGAAATCCTGCTGCGCGCCCGTGCCATCGAAAACGGCTTCTTCGTCATCGCCGCTGCACAGGGCGGCGTGCATGAGGACGGGCGTGAGACCTTTGGCCATTCGATGATCGTCGACCCCTGGGGCAAGGTGCTCGCCGCAGCGGGTGCTGCCGGCGAGGGGATCGTGCTGGCTGAAATAGACGTGGCCGCCGTGCATGTGGCCCGCGCCAAGATCCCGAACCTCAGGAATGCCCGCAGCTTTGGGCTGGATCATGTCCTGCCGACCGGAAAAGGAGGCGTTGCCGCTTGATTCGCTACACGCTTTCCTGCGATCAGGGCCACGCTTTCGAGGGCTGGTTCTCGTCGAGTGACGATTTCGACCGCCAGATGGAGCGCAAGCTCGTCTCCTGTCCCACCTGCAATTCCACGTCGGTTGCCAAGCAACTGATGGCACCGTCGGTCGCGACCGCCCGCAAGAAGGAAGCGACGCGGGCATTGGTCATGGACCAGGCGCAGAAGGAAACCGTCGCGAAAATCCGCGAACTCGTCAAGGCGGTGCGCGACAATGCCGAGGATGTCGGTGACCGCTTTCCCGAAGAGGCCCGCAAGATCCACTATGGCGAGACGGATGAACGCGGCCTGATCGGCAAGGCGACCGTGGAAGAGGCTGTCGCGCTTCTCGAAGAGGGCATCGCGATCGCGCCACTGCCGGTGTTGCCCGACGAGGTCAACTGACCTGCAGAGCGCAATGCCTGCTCGCGCCACCGACTTTCAGCGCTCTCAGGCGAAATCTAGCAAACACCCTTTAAAAACAGATCGTTGGTTCCCATTTCCGGATCTTTGTAATCCGGGATTTTGAGCGCTATGGATCTTTCCGACCTTCGCATTTCCACCGACCGCCTGACGATCAGGCATTTTGCGCCTGAGGATTTCGACGGGTTCCATGCCTATCACCGGCTGCCGGAGGTTTACCGCTATCTCTATGCCAATCCGCTTGACGAGGACGGCGCGCGCGCAAAATTCGCCAAGGCGAGCGACCCGCGTCTCGATGCGGATGGCGATGTCGCGGTTTTTGCGGTCGAACGGAGGCAGGATGGCGCGCTTGTCGGCGAGGTGCTGTTGAAGCTCGCCAGCAAGGCGGCGCGGCAGGCTGAAGCCGGCTACATCTTCAATCCGGCATTTTCGGGCAAGGGCTATGCCACCGAAGCGATGCGGGCAGTGCTCGACCTGGGTTTCTTCCAATTGAACTTCCACCGGATCTTTGCCCGTCTCGACCCGCTCAACGCCGGTTCCGTCGGGGTCGTCGAGCGGCTCGGCATGCGCCGTGAGGCGCATCTGATCCAGAACGACCTGTTCAACGGCCAATGGGGGGACGAGTTCATCTACGCGCTGCTTCAGCATGAGTGGCAGGCGCGGCCGAAGGTGGCTTGAGGCGCTACAGCGCCGTGCGTCAAATATGACGCACAAAGGACGCTGTAGCGTTTTAAACTTGCTGCATAATTTTGTCCTTAAAATCGGATCCGATTTAAGGAACTATGCAGTAGCGCTAAAAGCAAAGCCCCCCGGCGAACGGCGTCGGCGGAGGGCTTTGCATAGGATTTGATGCGGATGCGAAGGGCCGGCTGCGTTAGAGCGGGCGCTTGGCGACAATCATGTAATTGACGTCCATGTCCTTCGACAGGTTCCACTGGTTGGACAGCGGATTGAAGAATACGCCGGTGCGTTCGGTCAGTTCCAGGCCGCTTGCCACCAGCGGTTTTTCCAATTCCTCGGGGCGCACGAGCTTTTCATATTGATGCGTGCCGCGCGGCAGCCAGCGCAGAACGTTTTCGGCGGCGAAGATGGCCAATGCCGCCGCCTTCATCGTGCGGTTGATGGTGGCGACGAACATCAGGCCGCCGGGGCGAACCATATGGGCGCAGGTGGTCATGAAGAAATCGACATCGGCGACGTGCTCGACCACTTCCATGTTGAGAACGATGTCGAAGCTTTCGCCCGCTTCCGTGAGGGCTTCGGCCGTCACGGCCCGATAATCGACGTTAACGCCGCTGCCGGCCGCATGGGTCTTGGCAATGCCGATATTCTTTTCCGAAGCGTCCGCGCCGACGACGTCAGCGCCCATGCGGGCCATCGGCTCCGACAGCAGCCCGCCACCGCAACCGATATCGAGCAGGCGCAGGCCCTTCAGCGGCTGCGGGCTCTTCGGATCGCGGCCGAAATGCTCGGCAACCCTGTCGCGGATATAGGCAAGGCGCACCGGATTGAACTTGTGCAGCGGCCGGAACTTTCCCGTCGGATCCCACCACTCGGCGCCATGGCCGAAAAGCGGTCTACTTCGCTCTGGTCGATCGTCGTGCGCGCTGTCTCGCTCATGCTGCCGTCTCCTTCATTCTGCCTGATGAAGTCGGACGATCGGGCAGGGATGTCAAGAGGCGGACCCTGGCCGCAACAGCGCATCGGGAGCGGCCGCGGGGCGAGCGCCCCGATCAGACATCCGGCTGCGGCTGGTAATGCAGGATGACGACGCCGGACTTGAGCGGTCGCGTGTGGGTGAGCTTGAGGGTGGTGCGCGTCGGCAACGATTTGAACAGAGGCACGCCGCCGCCGAGCAGTACCGGATTGATGCCAAGCCGGTATTCGTCGACAAGGCCCTTTTCCACCAGGCCTGCGGCAAAATCGGCGCTGCCGAAAATGAAGATGGTACCACCCCCAAGCGCCTTCAGGTGTTCGACTTCGGCGACCGCGTCGCCGGTAACGAGCGTGGTGTTGTGCCAGTCGGTGCTTTTGAGGGAGCGGGAGAAGACGTATTTCTCGACGCCGTTCATGAAGGTGGCGATATCGCCTTCGGCTTCGGGCCAGTAAGACGCCATCATCTCATAGGTCACCCGGCCGAAGAGCAGCGTATCGGCCTCAAGCTGGGTCTCGCCGATATAGGCTGCGAGTTCGTCCTCGAAGACGAACCAGCTGATGTCATGGCCTGGTGCTTCGAAGAAGCCGTCGACACTGACCATGTCCCACATGATGACCTTGCGCATAGTCGTTCCTCCCATTCTCCCTTGCCGCTATTTGCGGCACGGTTCGTTGATGAGCGGATCATCGCAAAACTGATTTTATATTGCAAGTGGTTTTATTTTGATATCGGATAGTCCCGGACGACCATCAAGCCGATCATGGTATCGTCCCGCACTCGACGGCGGGCTTGCGTGAGGAGGGGACATGCACGCGGAAGGCAGAATCGGTTGGGCAGTAGAAATGATCGCACCGCAACCATCGGACTGGCTGCTTGAGATCGGCTGCGGTCACGGTGTCGCAGTTACGGGCGTTTGCGAGAAACTGGCCGATGGGCGGATCGTTGCGATCGATCGCTCTGCGAAGATGATCGCGGCGGCGAAACAACGAAACGCCAGCTATGTCGCGGCCGGCAGGGCAGACTTTGAGGCTATTGAGCTGGCGCGAGCGGATTTTGGCGACGCGCGTTTCGATGCTGCTTTCGCCATCCGTGTCTGTGTCTTTGCAAGGGGCGATCCATCGCGCGAACTGGCGGTACTTGCGCAGGTTCTCAAGCCGGACGGGCGGTTGCTGATCTTTGACGACGAGCCGTCGGGCAGTGCCGAAGACATTTCCAGCCGGATCGAAGCCCGCCTTGCCGATAGCCGATGGAGCGTGGCAAACGTCAGGACCCATCGGGTCGACCGCAGCGACGTCGTTTGCGTGATCGCACGACCGGGTCAATCCGAAAACGGTCGCCTCGGATGAAAGTACTGGACGGCATGGGCAAAGCCCGGGTGCGGTTCCGGCCCGGGCTTCTGTCTGCCCTACCGCTGGGCGTCGACGATCAAAATCATCGGCCGTTCCATCTCTTCGGCGAGATCCGGATTGGCGTCGATCTGCGCCGGCGTCGGGCGCCACTCCTCGACGTGACGGATGGCGAAACCGCCGCGCATCAAGGCGTTGAGCGTGGTGCCGATCGTGCGGTGGTACTTGACCACGCCCTTGGCCAGCCAATCCGTCGTGCGCTGGCCCTCGATGGAATAGTGATCGACCGGCCAGCGCTTCTGCCCGTTTTCCCCGACCTGCCAGCCAGGGTTCAGCGAGGCCATGTAGATCGGGTGCTCGATGGTGAACACCAGGTGCGCGCCCGGCACCAGCGCATCGTAGATTGCCTGGACCAGGCGGTCGAAATTCTCGACATAGTGAAACGCGAGCGAGCTGTAGGCGACGTCAAAGGTGCCGGTTTCGAGCGCAAGATGATCGAGATCGGCGATGCCGTATTCGATCGCCGGATCGGGCGTGTCGCGCCGGGCGCGGGCGATCATGTTTTCCGACAGGTCGAGCCCGAGCACGCGGGCCGCACCCTGCTCGCGCGCGAAACGCGAGAACCAGCCGAAGCCGCAGCCGAGATCGACCACGCGCTTGCCCTGCAAATCCGGCAAGGCGGCGCGGATTGCCGGCCATTCGGCGGCGCCGTCGAGGCCATGGACCGATCGTCCGAGCTGGCTGTAGCCTTCGAAAAATTCCGGTTTGTCGTAGATGTTCTGTGCCATTTCATTCTCCATCAAAAATGCCGATGGACGGCGCACCCGTCAAAAGAAGAACCCCGTCCGTTTCCGGCGAGGCTGCAGGTGCGCGAACGCTCTTTCGTTAGCGTGCTTTATCACCCTGCATCCCGCCTATTGGGATGCCGGCCGAACGCGCAACGATATGGACGTCATGTTCGCACATGGGTCCGATATCGCCCGATCGGGCCGCCTAGTCAAGGTTCTCAAGCAATGCAAAGACCTTAGCGCTGGAGACGGGTTATCAATCGAGATATTCCAACGGATATAACGCTGTGCCATAGTCGCGCCGAACCATCGTCCGCACCTCCATCCCGAGGCTTCACCATGATCAGATCTATCGCCGGTGCCTTCGGCGCCCTTCTTACCCTGATGCCGCTTGCGGTTCAGGCGAAACCCTTCACGGATGCGGCCGGTCGCACGGTCGAGCTTCCCGACCATATTGGCAAGGTGCTGGCGGCCGGTCCGCCGGCCTCGGTGCTGGTCTATGCCATCGCGCCGGAGAAGCTGGCCGGCTGGGTGCGCGAGCCGAAGGAAGACGAAAAGCCCTACCTAATGGAGGCCGTACGCGGTTTACCGACCTATGGCCGCCTGACCGGCAAGGGCGGGACGGCGAATATCGAGGCGGTGCTTGCGGCCAAGCCTGACGTCATCATCGATGTCGGCACGGTGGACGCGACCTATGCCTCGCTTGCCGACAAGGTGCAGAGCCAGACCGGCATTCCCTATGTGCTGATCGACGGTTCGTTCGGCAAAAGTGCCGAGACCTTGCGCAGCCTCGGCGCGATGCTCGGAGCCGAAGAGCGTGCCGGCAAACTTGCCGACTATGCCGACGAAACGCTGAAGGAACTCGGCGAGACGATAGCGGCAGTATCGGCCGACGAGCGGCCCAGGGTCTATTACGGACGTGGCCCCGATGGTCTGGAGACGGGCCTGGCAGGCTCGATCAATCTTGAGATCCTCGAAGCCGCAGGTGCAGTCAATGTCGCGGCCGTTGCCGGCAAGAGCAGTCTCACTCAGGTTTCGCCGGAGCAGCTGCTCGCCTGGAACCCGGAGATGATCATCGCCGCGAGCCCGAAGTTCGCCTCAGCGGTCGCGACAGATCCGGCGTGGAGCAGGGTGCAGGCGGTCGAGAAGGGACAGGTGTTCATCGCGCCGTCGATGCCATTCGGCTGGTTCGATTCGCCGCCCGGCATCAACCGCCTGATCGGGGTCCGCTGGCTTGAGGCACTGCTTTATGGCGGCTTCTACGAGGGTGACCTGAAAGCCGAGACGCGGGAATTCTACAAACTCTTCTACCAAGTGGATCTTGATGACGCGCAGCTCACGAGGCTTGTCAAAGGTGCCCTGCCGGAAACGCAATGACAAAGCAGATCGTTCTGAGGCGAGGGTGGGTCGGTGCACGGTCGCTGGTTGCGATCGCAGGCCTCCTGTCGCTTTCCGCCCTGTCGATGACTGTCGGCAAATTCGACGCGGGCCTGTCCGATCTGATCGGTCAAATCTGGGCAATGGTCGGCGGTACCCCCAGTGATGAGACGGTGGCCACGGTCTTCTGGAACATCCGCTTGCCGCGTGTGCTGGCCGGTCTTGCCGTCGGCGCGGCGCTTGCGGCAGCCGGCGCCACCTACCAAGGCCTGTTCCGCAACCCGCTGGTTTCGCCCGATATTCTCGGGGTTTCCGCCGGCGCCAGCTTCGGCGCCGTTGTCGGCATCTTCCTGTCGTTGCCGGTCGGCGTCATCCAGCTGATGAGTTTTGTCGGCGGGCTGATCGCCGTGCTGTCTGTCTATGCGGTTGCAACAGTGATCCGCAACCGGGATCCGGTGCTCGTTCTCGTTCTGGCAGGCATCGCGGTCGGTGCGCACGTGGGTGCCGGCATCTCGCTGATCAAGATCCTTGCCGATCCCTATGATCAGTTGCCGGCGATCACCTATTGGCTGCTCGGCAGCCTAGCCTCGGTGACATCAGGCGACGTCGTCTCCATTCTTCCCGCGCTTGTCGTCGGCATCATCCCGCTCTTTCTCCTGCGCTGGCGCATGAACGTCATGACGCTTGGCGAGGAAGAAGCGCGTGCGCTCGGCATCGACACCGGCCGGCTGCGCGTCGTGCTGGTGCTGGCGGCAACGCTGATCACCTCGGCTTCCGTCTCGGTCACCGGCATCATCGGCTGGATTGGGCTTGTCATCCCGCATGTGGCGCGCCTCCTCGTCGGACCGGATTTCGTCCGGTTGCTGCCGGTGTCGATGGCGCTCGGCGCCGCCTATCTGCTCGTCGCCGATATGCTGGCGCGCAGCATTGCGATGATCGAGGTACCGCTCGGCATCCTGACGGCGACCGTCGGCGCGCCGTTCTTTCTCTGGCTGCTCGCATCAGGGCGAAAGGGCTGGCAATGAGGCTCGAGGTAGACCAGATCGCCCTTTGGCTACGGCAGCCGCCTTGTCGGCCAGGACATCAGCTTCACGCTTGATGAAAACGAGGTACTCGTGCTGTTCGGGCCGAATGGCGCCGGCAAGACGACGCTGTTCAAGACGTTGCTCGGGCTCGTTCCGCTGAGGGCAGGCACGATCCGGCTGGATGGCCAGCCGATCGGCTCCTGGTCCGGCCGCGACCGTGCCTCGCGCATCGCTTATGTGCCGCAGGCGCATGCCGCGCTCTTCCCATTCACGGTCGAGGAACTGGTGCTGATGGGCCGTGCGCCGCATGTGGGCCTGTTTGCAACGCCCGGCCGCCATGACCGCGAGGTGGCCGCCGCCACGCTGGAGCGGCTCGGCATCGACCATCTGGCGAACCGTGC
Source organism: Ensifer sp. 1H6 (assembly GCF_001976035.1). Lineage (NCBI taxonomy): Bacteria > Pseudomonadati > Pseudomonadota > Alphaproteobacteria > Hyphomicrobiales > Rhizobiaceae > Ensifer > Ensifer sp. 1H6. The sequence continues at coordinate 29,811 of NZ_MOAI01000046.1, forward strand.
CTATACCGAGATCAGCGGCGGTGAGCGCCAGATCGCCCTGATCGCGCGCGCGCTCGCGCAGGAGCCTTCGATCCTGGTGATGGACGAACCGACGGCAAGCCTCGACTACGGTCATCAGATGCGGGTGCTCGATCGGGTGCGGGAGCTTGCCGGCGAAGGCGTTTCGATCGTTCTGTCTACCCACAATCCCGACCACGCGTTTCGGGTGGCTGACCGCGTGGCGTTGGTGTTCCAATCGCGGATCGTCGCGCTTGGAACACCCGATGCGGTGCTGACCGTGACCGCGCTCAAGCAGCTCTACGACATCGATGTGGTGATCGGCACGCTTGCGGGCAGCGACGCCCGCCTCTGCGCACCACGAAACAACGCCTGAGGAAGGAATACGAGATGGTTCGCGAAAACGAAATCCGGGAAAACGAAGTCTCGATCACGCCGTCGGAGGCAACCGATGCAGGGCTGACCTTCATCGGGCGCATTTCGACGCCCTGGGCGTCAAGGCTCGGCTGCCCGCGACAGGGGCGCCATGACGGGCCGATCTGCCGGATCGAGATCTTTTCGCCCTGGGTCGAGGCGCTGAAGGGCATCGAGCGGTTCGAGCGACTGGAGATCCTCTATTGGCTCGATCGATCGCGCCGCGACCTCGTGTTGCAGAGCCCCGCCAACAATGGCGAGACGCATGGCACCTTCGCCTTGCGCTCGCCAGTGCGGCCGAACCCGATCGGCACATCGATCGTGGCGCTCGAGGCGGTCGAAGACAATGTGCTTCTGGTGCGCGGCCTCGATTGCCTCGACGGCACGCCGCTCATCGACCTGAAGCCCGATCGCACGCTGTTCAAGCCGATTGCACCGCCGCAGCCTGGTGATTTTGAAACCGGCGATGCCGGCACGGCCCATTACTGCAAGAAGGCGTGATTGCTCAGTCGATCGCAACCATCACGTCGGAAGCCTTGATGACCCCGTAGGCGTCGCCGCCGACCTTGAGGCCGAGTTCGTCGACGGCTTCGTTGGTGATCGATGCCGTCAGATGGCTCCGCCGCCGAGATCGATGCGCACATGCGCGGTCGTCGCCCCTTTGACGACATCGACGATCTTGCCCTTGAAGCGGTTGCGTGCGCTGATTTTCATGGGTGGCTCCTCCGGTTCGACACGGAGATTAAGGGGGTAAGCACGCCCGTCAAACGGCGACGCGCCACAGCAGTCGCGCGTCGCCTGTCGATCAGGCCACATCGCCTTGTGCGGCCGCGGCGAAGAACGCCTCGGGATCTTCCACTTCGACGAGCCGCCGCTTCTCGATCAACCAGAAACGATTGCCGATGTTGCGCACGAAGCTGCGGTCGTGGGACACCAGCAGGCAGCTGACCTCGTTTTTCATCAACTCGTCTTCCAGCGCTTCCTGGCCCTCGATATCGAGATGGTTCGTCGGCTCGTCGAGCAGGTAGAAGTTGGGCTCGCGCAGGCGGAGCAGCAGCATCGCCAGACGCGCCTTCTGGCCGCCGGAGAGCCGGCCGACCGGTTTGTCCTGCATGTCGATGCCGACACCGGCGCCCGCCAGCAGCGAACGCACCTTCTGATCGCCGAGCGAGAACCGGCGGGAGAGGGCGACAAGCGGCGTTTCCTTGTCCGAAAGACCCGCGAGCGCCTGATCGCTGTAGCCGAGCACCAGGGAAGGCGTGGCTTTCAGCGTTTCGGGTCCGCGCTCCGGCTCCTCGATCGCAGTGCGGATGAGGTTGACCAGCCTTGTCTTGCCGGCGCCGTTTTCGCCGAGCAGGACAATACGGTCGCCCTGGCAGATCCAGCGTTTTCCCGTGCGAAACAGCGGAGTGCCATCGGGCGTTTCCACCTGGATATCATCGAGCGTCACCAGGATTTTTGCGTGGGTGCCGCGATTGGCGAGCCGGATTACACCGGCCGAACGCTCCTGGTGGGCGGGCTTGGCCGCATCCTCCAGCCGGTCGGCGCGCTGACGCAGCTGTTTGGTCTTTATCGTCAGCAGGTCGCTACCGGAGTTGATGCCGATGTTGTTGAGCTTGGCCGCCTGGCGACGCAATTGCTGCGCCACCTTCATGTCGCGCTGGTAGCGCCGCTCTTCCGAGGCGTCGAATTCATCGACGGCCGCACGCGCCTGCGAATAGGGGAGTGTAAAGACGGGCGATTGGTCTGGACGCAGAAACAGCGTGCGGTTGGTGGTAGCGTCGAGAAAGGCGCGGTCGTGGCTGGCGATCAGCACCGGCACGTCGCGCGGAAGCGCGTTCAACCAGGATTCGAGCCGGGCGATCTTGGCAAGGTCGAGATGGTTGGTCGGCTCGTCGAGGAGCAGCGCGTCGGGATCCGTGACCCAGACGCGGGCAAGGAGGGCCAGCCGCTGCCAGCCGCCGCTCAAGTCCGCGACGGCGCGCTCACGAAGGGCTTCGGGCACCTCGAGCGAATCGAGCACGATATCGACGCGCCAGCTTTCGCTGTCCGCCTGCTCGCTCGACAATGCCGAAAGAACCGCCGCATGGAACGACAACGGCAGCAGCTGCGCCGGCACGTTCTGCTCGACATGGCCGATGGTCAGGCCGCGTGAGCGGGTGATCTCGCCAGCCGTCGGCTCGAAGCTGCCGCCGATCGATCGGAGCAGAGTGGACTTGCCGCGCCCGTTGGCGGCGACGATGCCGAGGCGATCGCCGGCCGCGATCGAAAGGTTGAGATTGGAAAACAGCGACGTGCTGAGGGTGACGGCGAGGTTGCGGATATTGATCAAGGCCATGTTCGTTCGTTCTCTGGACTGCGCGAGCGACGGCAAACATCCGCGGGCGGCAATACATCTGCCGGGTTGGGCGGAGTGTCGGACCCGATGCACGATCGTGCAGTGTTCGGGCCGCTTCGGCTCGGTATGGAAAACGGCGCGGGCGTTCAAACCGAAACGGTTTTCAGCCGCACCACACTGGGGCAGACCAGGAGTAAGATTCGCGAGGACGCGAAGCGATTGTACCGGTCAGCCCTGCAAACGCATCTGCAGGGCGTTGACGGGGCCACGCTGGCGGTGGTGCCGGAAAAAAGTCATCACAACGCAGCCCTCCTTTCACAATCGAGTTGCGCGGAGTGTTTACCATCGACGCGAGCAGTTTTCAACGGGGTGACGGCGGCGGAGTGCGATCCAACACGGCTGTCCGCCCTAGATGCAAAGCTGCAACGCTTTTGGTGGGGCCTTCGTTGCGCCAGGCGACGTCGTTCAGCAATATTGTTGCCAGGCGTGCGGTCAGCTCGCTGGAACGGAGGCCTTATTCCTACCTTCTTGCCATTGCGCCTCGCCCCCCGATCCGCTAAGAGACGCCGCGACTTTCCGCTCCCCGAAGCGGTGATTGGCCGATGTCCGAGAAGTCTCCCAAGCTTTTTGATCGTCGGGCGCCGACGGGAGCGCTTTCCTGTCACGCGCGCTCGCGCGCAAACATCGGTACCGGTAGAGGCGAAATGGCACGCATCGTGATGAAATTCGGCGGAACTTCCGTCGCTGATTTGGACCGCATTCACAACGTTGCCCGCCATGTGAAACGTGAAGTCGACGCCGGCCACGAGGTCGCGGTCGTCGTTTCCGCCATGTCCGGCAAGACCAACGAACTGGTCGGCTGGGTACAGAACATGCCCAAGGTCGCCGGCAGCAATGCGCCGTTCTACGACGCGCGCGAATATGACGCCATCGTAGCGTCCGGCGAGCAGGTGACCTCGGGCCTGTTGGCGATCGCGCTGCAGTCGATGGGCATCAATGCGCGCTCCTGGCAGGGCTGGCAGATCCCGATCCGCACCGACAACGCCCATGGCGCCGCCCGCATCCTCGACATCGAGGGCGCCGACATCATCCGCCGCATGGGTGAGGGGCAGGTGGCCGTGGTCGCCGGTTTCCAGGGCCTTGGCCCGGACAACCGCCTGGCGACACTCGGTCGCGGCGGCTCCGACACGTCGGCCGTTGCGATTGCCGCCGCCGTCAAGGCCGACCGTTGCGATATCTATACCGACGTCGATGGCGTCTACACCACCGACCCGCGCATCGAGCCGAAGGCGCGGCGTCTGAAAAAGATCGCGTTCGAGGAAATGCTGGAAATGGCATCGCTCGGCGCCAAGGTGCTGCAGGTGCGCTCCGTCGAGCTCGCCATGGTGCACAAGGTCCGTACCTTCGTGCGCTCGTCTTTCGAGGATCCCGATGCGCCGGGCATGGGTGACCTTCTCAATCCGCCCGGCACGCTGATTTGTGATGAGGAAGAAATCGTGGAACAGGAAGTCGTAACCGGCATTGCCTATGCCAAGGATGAAGCCCAGATTTCGCTGCGCCGTCTTGCCGACCGGCCGGGCGTTTCCGCCGCGATCTTCGGGCCATTGGCCGAAGCCCATATCAATGTCGACATGATCGTCCAGAACATCTCGGAAGATGGTTCGAAGACCGACATGACCTTCACCGTTCCGTCCGGCGATGTCGACAAGGCGCTGAGGGTGCTCGGCGACAACAAGGAAAAGATCGGCTACGACGTGATCCAGTCGGAAGCTGGCCTGGTCAAGGTCTCTGTCATCGGCATCGGCATGCGCAGCCACGCCGGCGTTGCCGCATCGGCATTCCGTGCGCTCGCCGACAAGGGCATCAACATCAAGGCGATCACCACCTCCGAAATCAAGATCTCGATCCTGATCGACGGACCCTATGCCGAATTGGCAGTTCGCACTTTGCATTCCGCCTACGGTCTCGATAAGAGTTAACCCACAGGTGACTGATTTGGGATTCGCGGCCGTTTCGGCTGCGAATTCGTCCGCCGCCGTCGTCTACTCTTTTTCGGGGGACCCCACGCGATGAGAGACCTTTCCGCAGGTCCGCGCGTTCTCCTCAAGCGGTTGCGCGAACTGATGGCGGAACCGCTCGAGCCACAGGAGCGCCTTGACCGGATCGTGCGCCAGATCGCACAGAACATGGTCGCGGAAGTGTGTTCGGTCTATGTGCTGCGTTCCGACGGCGTGCTCGAACTCTACGCGACCGAAGGTCTGAACAAGACCGCCGTCCACCTGGCGCAGTTGAAGATGGGGCAGGGCCTCGTCGGCACGATTGCCGCGTCCGCACGTCCGCTCAACCTGTCCGACGCCCAGGCGCATCCGGCCTTTACCTACCTGCCGGAAACCGGCGAAGAGATCTATCACTCGTTCCTCGGCGTGCCGATCCTGCGCACGGGTCGGGCGCTCGGCGTTCTCGTCGTGCAGAACAAGGCGATGCGCAACTACCGCGAAGACGAGGTCGAGGCGCTGGAAACCACCGCCATGGTTCTCGCCGAGATGGTGGCGACCGGCGAGTTGAAGAAAATCACCAAGCCCGGCCTCGAACTCGATCTGTCCCGGCCGGTCTCGATCGACGGCAACAGCTATGGCGAAGGCATCGGCCTCGGTTATGTCGTGCTGCACGAGCCGAGGATCGTCGTCACCAATCTTCTGAACGAGGATACTGACCAGGAATTGCAGCGGCTTGCCGAGGCTCTGGGGTCATTGCGTATCTCGATCGACGACATGCTATCGCGTCGCGAAGTGTCGATGGAGGGCGAGCACCGAGCGGTGCTTGAGACCTATCGCATGTTTGCCCATGACCGCGGCTGGGTGCGGAAGCTGGAAGAGGCGATCCGCAACGGCCTGACGGCGGAAGCTGCCGTCGAACGGGTGCAGAGCGAGACCAAGGCGCGGATGATCCGGCTGACCGATCCCTATTTGCGCGAGCGCATGCATGATTTCGACGATCTCGCCAACCGGCTGCTGCGCCAGCTTTCGGGCTATGGCGCCAAGCTTTCGGCGAGCGACTTCCCGACCGATGCGGTGATCGTTGCCCGGGCCATGGGTGCCGCCGAACTTCTCGACTATCCGCGCGAAAACGTCCGCGGCCTGGTCCTTGAGGAAGGGGCCGTCACCAGCCACGTGGTCATCGTCGCCCGCGCCATGGGCATTCCGGTCGTCGGACAGGCGGCGGGTGCTGTCGCGCTTGCGGAAAACCGCGATGCCGTCATCATCGATGGCGACGATGCCAAGGTGCATCTGCGGCCGTTGGCCGACCTGCAGCGCGCCTACGAGGAAAAGGTACGGTTCCGCGCCCGCCGGCAGGCTCAGTTCCGCGCGCTCAAGGATGTCGAACCGCTGACCAAGGACGGCAAGCGCATCACCTTGCAGATGAACGCTGGCCTTTTGGTCGACCTGCCGCATCTGAACGAAGCGGGTGCCGAGGGCATCGGCCTTTTCCGCACCGAACTGCAGTTCATGATCGCCTCGACGATGCCGAAGGCGGAAGAGCAGGAAGCCTTCTACCGCAGCGTTCTGAAGCAGACCGGCGGCAAGCCGGTGACTTTCCGCACGCTCGATATTGGCGGCGACAAGGTGGTTCCCTATTTCCGCGCGGCGGAAGAGGAAAATCCGGCACTCGGATGGCGGGCGATCCGCCTTTCGCTGGATCGGCCCGGCCTGCTGCGCACTCAGCTGCGCGCCATGCTGCGTGCGGCTGCCGGTCTCGAGCTGAAATTGATGCTGCCGATGGTGACCGAGGTCTCGGAGCTGAAGGAAGCGCGCGAGCTTTTGCAAAAGGAAATCGAGCGTCAGTCGAAGCTCGGCGAACAGCTGCCGCGCAAGCTGCAGTTCGGCGCCATGCTGGAAGTGCCGGCGCTGCTGTGGCAGCTGGACGAACTGATGAGCGAGGTGGACTTCGTCTCGGTCGGCTCGAACGATCTGTTCCAGTTCGCCATGGCAGTCGATCGCGGCAACGCCCGCGTTTCCGATCGCTTCGACGTGCTTGGCCGGCCCTTCCTCAGGATCCTGCGCGATATCGTGCGCGGCGGCGAGCGACATCAGACGCCGGTGACGCTGTGCGGTGAGATGGCGAGCAAGCCACTGTCCGCCATGGCGCTGCTCGGTCTCGGCTACCGCTCGGTGTCGATGTCGCCGACGGCGGTCGGTCCGATCAAGGCGATGCTCCTGGCCCTCGATGCCGACAAGCTCGGCGAGGTACTGAACGCGGCGCTCGACGACACCCGCGACCCGACGCCTGTTCGCCAGATCCTCATCGACTTCGCCGCGGCAAACGGCATCCCGGTTTAGATAGATTTGAAGCGCTTTTGTCCTCGTCCGGGCTATGATCCGGGCGAGGCGTAGCGCATTTGGAGTGACACTTGGCAAAGCTTCCCATTGAGAAAATGCGCGAACTGGAACGGCGGTTCGGCGAGATCGAGGCCCGCATGTCGGCGGGGCCAGCGGCCGACGTCTATGTGAAGCTGGCGTCGGAATATTCCGAACTGCAGCCGGTGGTGACCAAGATCCGCGCCTATGAGAAGGCGACGGCCGAGCTTGCCGATATCAATGCCATGTTGGCCGACAGGACGACTGACAAGGACATGCGCGACCTGGCCGAGATGGAAAAGCCTGAGGTCGTCGAGGCAATCGAGCAGCTGGAGCAGGAAATCCAGATCCTGCTCTTGCCGAAGGATGCAGCCGACGAAAAGAGCGCTATCCTCGAAATCCGCGCCGGAACCGGCGGTTCGGAGGCAGCGCTGTTTGCCGGCGATCTTTTCCGGATGTACGAGCGTTACGCTGCGGCCAAGGGCTGGCGGGTCGAAGTGCTTTCGGCGAGCGAGGGTGAAGCCGGCGGATTCAAGGAAATCATCGCCACCGTCTCCGGCCGCGGCGTGTTTGCGCGGCTGAAGTTCGAGTCGGGTGTGCACCGCGTTCAGCGCGTGCCGGATACCGAGGCGAGCGGACGCATCCACACCTCGGCGGCAACCGTCGCCGTACTGCCGGAAGCCGAGGAAATCGACATCGAGGTTCGGCCCGAGGACATCCGCATCGACACCATGCGCTCGTCAGGTGCTGGCGGACAGCACGTCAACACGACGGACTCCGCCGTGCGCATCACCCACCTTCCGACCGGCCTCGTCGTCACAAGTTCGGAAAAGTCGCAGCACCAGAACCGCGCCAAGGCGATGCAGGTGCTGCGTTCGCGGCTCTATGACATGGAACGCCAGCGCGCCGACAGCGAGCGTTCGGCCGATCGCAAGAGCCAGGTCGGCTCCGGCGACCGCTCTGAGCGCATTCGCACCTACAATTTTCCGCAGGGGCGCATTACGGATCACCGCATCAACCTGACGCTCTATAAGCTCGACCGGATGATGATGGGCGAAATCGACGAAGTGGTCGATGCGCTGCTGGCCGATTACCAGGCGAGCCAGTTGGCTCTTCTGGGCGAGCAGCGGGGCTGATGGCGATGACGGCCACGCTCGCGCGCCTCGTGGTGGAAAGCCGGGATCGCCTGACGGCCGCCGGCATCGAACACGCTGCGCTCGACGCGCGTCATCTGGTTTCGGGCGTGCTCGGGCTTTCGTTGACCGATGTCGTGACGCGCGGCAGGGACCTGGTCACGGAGGCCGACGTTGCCAGGGTGAGGGCTGCCGTCGAGCGGCGGAGCGCGCGCGAACCCGTCTACCGCATTCTCGGCGAGCGGGAGTTCTTTGGCCTGCCGCTCAAGCTGTCGCGTGAAACGCTGGAGCCGAGGCCGGATACGGAAACGCTCGTCGATCGCATGATCCCGTATCTGCGCCGCACCGTTGCAACGAAGGGCAGCTGCCGGCTCGTCGATCTCGGCACGGGCACCGGGGCGATCTGCCTGGCGTTGCTTGCCACGGTTCTTGAAGCGCGCGGAACGGCTACCGATATATCTGAGGACGCGTTGGCGACGGCGAGCGCAAATGCCGAGGCGCTTGGCCTTTCGGGTCGTTTCGAGGCTGTGCGCAGCAACTGGTTCGACAAGGTGGAGGGTCGCTTCGACGCCATCGTCTCAAATCCGCCTTATATACCGTCCAATGTCGTCGCAGAGCTTGAGCCGGAGGTGCGATTGCACGATCCTGCCGCAGCGCTCGATGGCGGAGACGACGGCCTTGATGCCTATCGTGCCATCGCCCTTCAGGCCGGTCATCATCTTGAGACAAACGGCGTGATAGGCTTGGAAATCGGTTTCGATCAGAAAGAGGCGGTTGCGGCATTGTTTAGTGCCGAGAACTTCCGTTTGCGCGAAGAAGCCAAGGATTTGGGCGGCAACGACCGGGTTCTGATCTTTGAGCGTAGCTTCGACCGTTGAAAAAATGCTGCACTGGCGCATCTTCTTTCTTGCTGACGCAAAGAAAGGGCTTGGAATCCCAGAGGAAGCGGGCTAGTTTGCCCGCGCACTGGGCAGATGGTCATGGACCTAAGATTCGTTCCGGTATGACCTGGCCACGGGGATTGCTCTCAAGAAAGAGTTGCTAGGGTTCAACAGTGCCTTGTGCAGGTACCTGTTAATTTGACGCCAGTCGGCGCCGAAGCCGCCAATGTGCGGGCTCACCGGCGCACGCTCTGTCGGGCGCGGACAGATCCGGCCGGAAGACGAAACCACATGATCATCATTATCAAGAGAATTCGGGTGAATGTACTATGAGGCCAGGACAGCAAAACAAGCGCGGCCGCGGGCGGAATAACAACAATAACAACAACAATAACAACAGTGGAAATAACAACAATCATAACCGCAAGGGATCAAATCCCCTGACGCGGACCTATGATAGTTCTGGTCCGGACGTGAAGATTCGCGGTACCGCGCAGCATATCGCCGAGAAATACTCGGCACTTGCTCGTGATGCGCAGAGCTCCGGCGACCGTGTCATCGCTGAAAACTACCTTCAGCATGCCGAGCATTACAACCGCATCATTGCAGCCGCACAGGCGCAGATGCAGGATCGCTTCCAGCGCGAAGAACGCCAGGATTTCCGCGGGCAGGACGCCAACGACCAGGATCAGGATCAGGATCAGGACGATCTGGATCAGGGCTACGCCGACGAAGCGCCGGTCCACGTTGTAGCCGCTCCCGCTCCTGTCGTTATCGAGCAGCAGCCGGTGATCGACGGTTCGGGCCCGCAGCCCGTCATCGAAGGCACGCCGGCCGAAGTGGCTATGGAAGAAGAAACGCCAGCGGCTTCCGGCCGTGCGGCCTCGCGTCG
>NZ_MOAI01000047.1:0-35034 GCF_001976035.1 Ensifer sp. 1H6
CTGCGAGCGACGGCAGGGCCACCGGTGCGGATGCCGGCGCCTGCTGCGGCTCGGGCGGCAGCTGCCGGTCGAGATGCGCGGCCAGATCCTGGATGCTGGGAATGTTGCTCAGCAGCTCCCGGAACGAGAGCTTGATCTTGTAGTCTTTCTCGATCCTTTGCGCGAACTGGCCGATGAAGAGCGAGTCAAAGCCGAGCTCCAAGAATGTCGCACCCGCCTCGCCCGGTCCGAGCGCCTCCCCCGACATGTCGCTGAGCAGGGTGATGAGGGAGGTTTGCAAGGCAGGGATACGGCTGGCAGCAGCAACTGGTGTGGCAACATTCATGATTTTGATCCCGTCAAACGGTTGCGCTTGAGTGTCGGTGGAAGATGGCTCGGCGGCAGGGAGCTGCTCGGCCGACGATGCCGGCCGGCCTTCGCCGCGCCGTGCGGAGGCAGGAGCGTCAATCCAGTGGCGCTGCCGCTGGAACGGATAGGTCGGCAGAATGAGCGGGGTTTTGCTCGCGGACGACGTCGGCCAGTTGAGGTCGCAGCCCGACATCCAGAGCTTGCCGTGGGCCTCGGCGAGGGTTTCACCGGCGGCATGCGCGCGATCATGTTCCGGCAGCGACTGGACGACGGCAGTGACCGCATCGCGGCTGAGCGTCTGGGCCGCAAAGACCGACAGGGTGCGACCGGGGCCGACCTCCAGCAGGACGGGCTTGCGCCCGTCGCAAAGGGTCGCCAACCCGTCGGAAAACCGGACGGCGGCGCGGCAATGCTTCGCCCAGTAGTCAGGCGACATGCCCTGTTCGATCGTCTGCCATTGGCCGGTGACGCACGAGATATACGGCGTTATGGCAGTGCCGTAGGTGACCTTTGCCGTCTCTTCGCGCAGGGCTTCGGTAACGCCGTCCATCATGGCGGAATGAAACGCATGCGAGGTGTGAAGCCGGCTGAAGGCGATGCCGGCGCGCTCCATCGCAGCGCACGCAGCATCGACGGCAGCGAAGGTTCCGGAGATCACGCAGAGTTTCGGGGCGTTGACCGCAGCGATTTCGACCTCGTCGCCAAGATAGGCTGAGACTGTCTCCACATCCGCCCGCACGGAAACCATCGCGCCCTGGGGCTGCGACTGCATCAAGCGGCCGCGCGCGGTCACGAGCCGCAATCCGTCCTCGAAGGAAATGACGTTGGCAAGCGTCGCGGCGACGAATTCGCCAACGCTGTGACCGATCATGACATCGGGTTTCAAGCCGCGGCTCATCCATAACCGCGCGAGCGCATATTCGACGAGATAGAGGCACGGCTGCGCGATGCGCGTCTCGCGCTGTTCGTCGGCCATGGCCTGGCTCACCGTGCCGCTGTGGCAGATGAAATCGCGCAAGTCGGTTTTTAAAGGTGCCCGGAGCAGCTCCGTGCCCCTGTCAATCCAGCGGGTGAATTCCGGTTCGCGGCTGTAGAGTGCCGCGCCCATGCCGACATATTGCGAGCCCTGGCCGGGGAACATGAAGGCGATCGGCGGCCTTTCGGTGGCAACGCCACTTGCTACGCGCTCGCTGCCGAGGCGCTCAATCGCCTGCTCGATATCGTTGGCAGCTATGGCGGTGCGATGGCTGAAAGCGCGCCGACCGGTCTGCAGCGTGTGCGCGACCTGCGACAGTGGCAAAGCAGGGTTCGCCTGCAGGTGATCGCGCAGGTTCGCCCGCATGGCCGCAAGTGCTGCCTCGTTGCGGGCAGACAGCGGCAGAATGTGAGGCCCCCGCGCCACGTCGTCGACATTGCCCTGCGACGCGGGCGCCTGCTCCAGCACGAGATGCACATTGGTGCCGCCGACGCCGAACGAGCTGACGCCGGCGCGGCGCGGACCTTCGGTGGCCGGCCAGTCGGTGGTGCTGGCGGGAATATAGAAGGGACTGTCGTCGAGATTGATGCGCGGGTTCGGCCGCTGATAATTCGCCATTCCCGGTATCTTGGCGTGATAGAGCGCCAGCGCAGTCTTGATCAGCCCGCTGACGCCGGCAGCGGCATCGAGGTGACCGACATTGCCCTTGACCGAGCCCAGGGCACAAAGCTGCCGCTTGTCGCCTGCCTCGGCAAAGGCGCTGCGCAATCCGCCGAACTCGATCGGGTCACCAAGCGGGGTCGCGGTGCCGTGGCATTCGACATAACCGATTGTCGAAGGATCGACCCCCGCGTTTGCCAGAGCAGACGAAATCGCGTCCGCCTGCCCCTCGACGCTTGGCGCGGTAAACCCGATCTTGTCCGAACCGTCGTTGTTGATGCCGTAGCCGCGAATGACCGCGAAGATCCTGTCGCCATCCCTCAGCGCGTCTTCCAACCGCTTCAACAGCACGATGCCCGCGCCGCTGCCGAAAACCGTTCCAGCCGCCTGTTCGTCGAACGGCCGGCAGACGCCATCGGGCGAAACCATGCCGCCCTCCTGGTAGATATAGCCACGCCGTTGCGGGATCGTGATCGATACACCACCGGCAAGGGCCATGTCGCAGCTGTAGGTCAGCAGGTTCTGGCAGGCCTGCGACACGGCCAGCAGCGACGTTGAGCAGGCCGACTGGATGGCGATCGCCGGTCCGCGCAGGTTGAACTTATAGGCGATGCGGGTCGCTAGAACGTCCGTCACTGAACCGACGATCTGCTGGAAGCAACCGATCTGGTAGTTGGAGGTGAACTCCTCGACCTTCGCCCGCTCACCCAGGACATTGTTGATGAGATAGGTGGGCATCGAGGCGCCTGCGAAGACGCCGACCAGGCCGGGATAGCGGTGAGGATCGTACCCGGCCCGCTCGAGCGCTTCCCAGCAGACCTCGAGAAAGACGCGGTGCTGCGGATCGGTGACCGCCGCTTCCCGCGGGAACATGCCGAAGAACTCGGCGTCGAACATGTCGACATCCGGGAGCTGCGGCCGGGCTGGAACGTAGTTTGCGGCAGCACGTTCCTCGTCAGTGAATGCGTCTTCGATCTCGTCCGGCCTCAGTTTCAAAAAGGCATCCCGCCCCTCACAGACGAGATCCCAAAGCGCCTCCACCGACGGAGCGCCCGGGAACCGACCGGACATGCCGATGATCGCAATGCCGGTCACGTCCTGGTCATTGCGATCCGAGCCGCGGGCGTCGTCTGCATCGTTGAAAACGGTCATGAAGCGCTCCTGCGGAAGTGGGAGATGTTCTTCTTTTGCAGCGCCGCACGTTCGGCCGCCGTCATCGCTCGGGCACTGGCCGACGACTTTCCATCGAGGAAGTCCGCCAACTCGTGAATGGTCGGGTGCTTGAACAGGGCAACGACATCGATCGACCGGCTGAGGTTGACCTCCAGCGCCGCATGCACCCGCATCAGCTGCAGCGACGTGCCGCCGAGATCGAAGAAATTGCGATCAAGCTCTACGGCCTGCTGGCTGAGCACGTTGCGCCAGAGGTCTTGCAAGAGTGCCTCGGTCCGACTGGCGACTGGCGCGTTCTCGGCCGGCAACGCATCCACCGGCAGCGGAAGCCTGGCGCGGTCGACCTTGCCCGATTGATGCAATGGCAATTCGTCAAGCACGATCACCGCGCTCGGGATCATGTAGGCGGGCAGGCTGTTGCGCAGTCTCTCCATCACGTCGCGGATCAGCTCGGCGTCGTCTGCGCGGGTGCCCTCACGTGGGCACAGGTAACCAACGATGCGCTTGTGCGACTGATCCAGATTCTGGCAGATGACGACACCGTCGGCGAGCCGCGGATCGCGACGCAAGGCGGCCTCGATCTCGTCAAGCTCGATGCGCTTGCCATTCAGCTTGATCTGCCGGTCACGCCTGCCCCGGAAAAGCAGGATGCCGTCGTCGCTGAGCACCGCGAGATCGCCTGTCAGATAGCCGCGCACGTCTCCCTGTTCGGTGCGGATGGTGATGAACCGTTCTGCCGTCAGCTCGGGGCGTCGGAAATAGCCGATGGCGACGCCCTCGCCGGTGAGGACAAGCTCTCCCTCTATGCCGCGCCCGACCGGGCGACGGTCCTCGTCGACGATCAGTATACCGGTGTGGCTGACGGCGCCGCCGATCGGCACGTCCTTGCCGTCGAACCCCGCGGGGATGTCGAAGGCGGTGGCCAGAACAGTGATTTCCGTTGGCCCATAGAGGTTTGTCAGTCGGCAGTCCGGATGCGCCTTCTGAAAGCGTTTGATGTGCTCGGCAGAGGCGACTTCGCCGCCGAACATCATATGCCGCAACGTCGGCAGTTCGCCGCAGGAGAAATCGGCGAGCAGGTTGAACAGGCCGGTGGTCAGCAAGGAGGAGGTAACGCCGTTGTCACGGATGACATCCCTAAGCCGGCCGACCGAGAAATTTCCGTCCGGCAACCCGGCGATGGTCCCACCGTTCGTCAATGTCGTCCAAATCTCGAACGTGGAGGCATCGAAAGCGATTGTTGCCGCGTGCAGCATCACGTCGGCACTGCCGATCTGCACGTAATTCTGATCGAGCGCGAGCCGGGTAATGCCACGATGCGGAATGGAGACGCCCTTGGGTCGACCGGTCGAACCCGACGTGTACATGACGTATGCCATGTCGCCGCCTTCGCAGGGTACTGGCTCGAACGGCTTCCTCTCGGCTTGCTGCGCGAGATCGGCGACGATCGCGTGAAGATCGGCGATCGTGCCCTTGACGCTCGGCACAAGGCGCATCGTGGCAAGCGAGCAGGTATCGACGAAGACCACCTTGGGCTCGCAGTCGCCGATGACATAGTCGAGATGATCGACGGGAAAAGTCGTATCGAGCGGCAGATAGGCGGCGCCGACCTTGAGGGTGGCCAGCATGGCGACGATCGTTTCGAGGGAGCGTGGGACGAAGAGGCAGACGATATCGCCCTTCGTGACGCCCGCATCGATCAGATAGGTGGCAAGCGCATCGGACATCAGCTCAAGCTCGCCATAGCTGATCGAGTGGTCGTCGAAGACGATTGCCGTCGCCTGCGGAGCCGCCTGGGCGTGCCGGTGAACGACGGCATGAACCGAGTGCTCCGGGTCGTAGTGCACGGTTTCCTGCGAGCGGCCCGTCACGCGCCCGGACTTCACCGCCGAATCTTCTGCGCCGAAAAATCGGAACTCAGCCATCGTTCGCCTCCTGTCCCTCTCGCCTCACTGCCCGGCGGGACGGCTCAAACGCCCTCCCGGCAATGGGCAGCTCGCGAATTTTGCTGCAATGCCGTCGTCAGCCAGAATTCCATGGTGGCGAAAAATGAACAGCTGATCATTGGGATAGCCGCACCGACGCATCGCCATCAAAAGGGTTAGGCCCGCTTAGTCCTTAAGGGGATGGAAGCCACGGCTATGCACGGACGAGGCGCCCGATAGGCGGCCGGAATCGTGTTCCATCTCTTTGTTTTCGCAGGATTTTTCGAGGTCGCCTGCCGCGCCGACCCTGGCGGATCAAACGCGGTGAAAACGACCTGGCGAGGGGCGCCTATTGAAGGTCGTATGCCCTGACATAATCGATGAACATGTGGGATGGGTCCGGCGCCCGATCGGCGGTTTTTTCGACGAGCGCGAGGTTGAGCAGCACGTACATCGGCTGCCGGTGCTCAGGCCGCGTTTCGGCCTTCCACACGAGTTTCCGGTCAAAGTACATCCGGATGAATTCGGAATCGATCTTCACCCCATAGGTATGAAAATCCTGGGGGTCGGCGTCGCGAAATACCTCGATCCGACTGAATTGGGAATCGTCCTTGTCATCGCGATGCCAGACATGGATGACAGAGGAGTATCCTTCCGGCTTGTCACCGTAGAATTCCATCACGTCTATCTCGGCCGTCGACTTCGAGCGGTCCTTGCCGATCAGCCAGAATGCGGGCCATACGCCCGGACCGACCGGCAAACGCGCACGCATTTCGAAATAGCCGTATTGCTGGGCAAAGCCATTGCCCTTGGCGTCCACCGAGGCGAGCAGGCCTGACTGCCAGTCACCTTCCGGGTCGCGCTTGGCCTCGATCCTCAGAATGCCGTTTTCAGTCTTAAACGGCGAGCGCTCACCGGGGTTGGCAAAGCGGGCGCCACCAAAATCCCCCGACCACGGCGTATGCGCGATCCAGCGGGTGCCGGGCCCCCAGGCGGACACGCTCAGATCATCGAAGGTCTCGTCAAAGGTCAGCGGCATGTCGTCGACAGGAAGCTCGTCGCCCGTGTCGCCGGCCGTGTACCCATCGGCATGGGCGCCGACACAAGCATCATCAGCCACAGGCAGCCGACGACAGGCCGGACGAAAAGCCGAACTGGCAGGCGGCGTGCCCAATACGGGCGAACTTCGCGAACAGATGGGGTCATGGTGCAAACTAACGCGGGGCGCTACCGCGGGTCCATTACCGATTCAGGCCGCGGCTTTATGCGAAAGGCTTAGCCGGAGGCGTAAATACGCAACATGCCCCCTTTGATAGGATCGTTTCAGCAACTGGAACTGGTGGCATGAGCTTTGAACTGATCGGCTTCGTTACCGTGCTTGTGGGGTTGGGCGTGCTGATGGCGCCCATCCACTGGGCGTTGACGTTCATGGTCGTCTCAACCGCTCTCGGCTCTGCCGCTGCCATCGGCCTTCCGGCACTTGGCGGCGCATCCATCCTCGTTCCAAATGTTTTCCTGCTGTTCTTCGGCCTCAGGGTCCTGATGGCCTATGGCGAAGGTCCGGTGCTGGCGGCCTTCGTGCCTGCCGGTGCCGGCTTCTGGCTGATGGTGCTCACCCTTTTCGGCGTGCTGACGGCGATCCTGTCGCCTCGCCTGTTCCAGGGCGCCGTCGACGTGATGACGGTCGAGCGATCTGTTGGTGCGAGAAGCTTCATATCGCTGTCACCGCTGCGGTTTTCGTCCAACAACATAACGCAGGCCGTCTATGCACTCGGCGGACTTGCCTGCTTCGGATTCTGCCATGCCTATCTGCGCCGGACGGCCGCGCCGTCGCACCTCGTCCACGCCATCCTCATTGCCGCCACCGTCAACCTCGCCTTCGCCGCGGCCGACATCCTCACTTATTTCTCCGGCACCGAGTATCTGCTGAGCGTGGTACGGACGGCCAACTACGCCCTCCTGACCGCCGCGGAAAAAGGTGGGTTGAAACGGATTTCCGGATCGTTCCCCGAGGCGTCGGCCTTTGCCGACTACACCTTGATCCTGTTTGCCGCGACCGCGAGCCTCTGGCTCGACCGGGTGCGCTCACGGGCGACAGCCCTCCTGGCGATCGCCTCGCTTGCCGGCCTGGTGTTTTCGACTTCTGCCACAGCACTGCTCGGGTTGGCCGTGGTCTTCCCGTTTCTCTGGATACGTTCGATTGTGACGGTCTTCGAACGGAGAAAGCCCGGACGTCCGGTGTTTCTCGCCGCCCTCTTCCTGGTCGTACCGCTCGTCATCCTCACGGTCGTCAACTTGTTCCCGGAGGTGGTGTCGACTGTTTACGATTTTCTCGATGAGATGCTGCTGTCAAAGGCCGACAGCCAGTCCGGCCGCGAGCGCGCGATGTGGAACGCCGCCGCCTATGAGGCGTTCGTCAACACCTCCGGCATGGGGGCCGGCCTGGGGAGCGCCCGCGCCTCCAGCTATCTACTGGTTCTGCTCTCGAATGTCGGGGTCCTTGGGCTCGCCATCTTCTGGGTCTTCGTCGCGGCCATTCTGTGCGCTCGCGCGGCACCAGACGCCGGGCGGCGGGCGGAAAGCCTTGCCGCGCTTCGGGCGGCAAAGGCCGGCTTTATCGCGGCCCTGAGCACCGCTCTCGTATCGGGCACCGTCTATGATCTGGGCCTGATGTTCTACATTCTCGCCGGCAGCGCGTCGGCGCTGACATGCCGGCAAATCGCCGAGGCAGAAGCGCCACGACCGCGACTGGTTGGTGCGACAAGCCCGCGCCGTATGGGAGGCTCCCGATGAAAATCGTCATCTTTAACGTCAAATACAGCGAAAACCTTGGTGACGGCATTCTGGCGCAGTGCCTGGAGATTGCGCTGGCGCGCGGGGCCAAGGGGCTGGAGGTCAAGACGATCGATCTCGCCGGCAGGACGGCATTCGGCACCGGCGGTGGCGGGCGCCGCCGACTGTTGCTGAAGGTACTGCAAGCGCTGCCGTCATTCGCGCGTCGGCTGGTCGTAAGACAGGCGCTTGGCCCGACACTCCGTCGATTGCAGGTCGAATGGCAAAAGGAGATTGACGCCGCGGATGCGGTCGTCATCGGCGGGGGAAACCTGTTTCAGGACGACGACCTGAACTTCCCGCTGAAAGTCGGCGCAGCACTCGATTGTATCAACCGCAGCGGCAAGCCGCTGGCGGTCTATGCCGTCGGCACCAGCCGGGACTGGTCGTCGCAGGCAAGGCAGCTTTTCGGCATGATCGATGAGAGCCAGGTCGTCCACGTTTCGGTTCGTGACACGATCGCCGGCCGCAACTGGCTCGGCCACTTTCCAGCCGGCCCGCACGCCCGGATACTGCCCGATCCCGGGCTGCTCGTCCGGGAAATCGTCGCGTGCCACGCGCTTGCGCCACTGAAGGCAGATGACCGAGCAATCGGCATCTGCGTCACTGACCCGCTCATTCTGCGCCGACATTCCAGCCATGGCTCGGCTGGAACTCCTTTTCGGCATGCCGACGACTATCACCAACTACTAAGCCTGATGCTCGATGCCGGATATCGGATCTGCCTCTTCACCAATGGAGCCCAGGAAGACCAGGCCTTTGCGCGGCGCATTCTCGGCGGTGACGGTCTCGCCGACCACATCGACAGCGGTGATCTCTACCTCGCCCCTCGTCCCAAAACGCCCGAGGAACTGATCCACATCATCGCATCGACGCAGGTGATACTGGCGCATCGCCTTCACGCCTGCATCGCCGCCTATTCCCTCGGCGTGCCGCAGGTCGGTCTCGGCTGGGATGCGAAAGTCGAAGGCTTCTTCCAGTTCGTTGGCCGACCGGAGTATTTTGCCAACGGACCCGACATCTCCGCTCGCGATGTGGCCTCCTTGCTTGAAGAGGCAGCCCGCAAGGGCATCGATCCCGCGGCCCATGCCTCGATACTCAATCAAGCCCGCAACGGCATCTCGCAGCTGCGAGAGTGCCTGGAGGCGCACCAAAACCGCAGCGCAAGCCCGACGATCCAGCCGGTGGTTGTGCCAAGTGGCAGAGCTTTATCCGGCTATGCGTTGTCGCACGGTCTCTAACCGTAACGGGTCACACAGTGTTGATCGCGCGGTTATCGGCACCTTAGTGGTCCAAAACCCAAATGCTTCAGCTAATTAGGACCGGTACCCACCCGGCCGGATTAAGCTCATATCGATGTGATTTCCCGCCATTACTAATCCTCTTGGGTAATATTCCTAACCACCGGTTGTTTGCTATATACTTAAGTACAATCGAATGGACCGAAGAGAGAGTGCGCCTTTATGGTGGGGCAACTTGGGGCATTTATAGGATCGTCACGGTTTAGAGAATTGTCGAGTTTCGACACGGATCAGCAGAGGTCCGAACTCTCCGTGGCGCGAAAACGGGTATTCCCGGCGGGCTCGATACTGTTCGAGCCCGAAGGTCGATCGTGCGTCCTGTTCTTCATCTCCGGCTGGTGCGTCAGCCGGAAGATTCTGGCAAATGGCACCCGCATCGTCATCGATTTCATGCTGCGCGGAGATATGCTCTGGACCCTGTCGTCGGAAATGACGCAGGAGACAATCCAGGCGCTGTCCGACGTTGCCGTCTACGAGTTCGCGGTGCCTCCCGGCACCGGCGGCCCCAATCTGTCGCAGAGAATCCAGCAGAACTTCGTGCACGAGATGCTCAAGCGCCAGGTCAGGATGACCGAGCGGCTGGCAAACATTGCACGCCGCGACGCACTGGAGCGTACCGGGCATCTCTTGCTCGAGCTCGCAGTCCGCGCAGGTAGACCCGACAGGCTGGGATTTGACGGTTTCGATTGCCCGCTGACGCAGTCCGACATCGGCGACGCCGTCGGCCTGTCGACCGTGCACATCAATCGCATTCTGAAGGAGATGAGGTTGAAGGGATTGTTGTCGTTCAGGAATGGCATCGTCGAATTTCTCGATCGCAGACGCCTGGCCGAATTGGTGGACTTCGATCCGGGCTATCTCAGCACGAATTCCGGTTGATTCATTGCGAGGGCTTTAACCTGTGTTAATGCGCACCGACAATATATGTGATCTGATTACCAAAATATAAGAAGAAAATACGAGAGGACCCTGAGGGAATATCAACACCAATACTTGTATCTAGAATATTTACACCTAACAAAATAAGAATAAAAAGGAGAAAATTCAATGGATATTCGTACAGCAACAATTGCAAGAACCTCCACGACGCGACCGACATCCCTCCCAAGCGTACTGGAACAGCGTCTTCCCCAAAGTCTGGCGGGTTCGGATATGACCGATCAGGAGGAAGATCTCGACTACATCCTGCTCATCGACCCTCGTGCTCTCGACCGGGAGTGCCTGTCGAAAAGCCTGACGGGCTATGACCCCGGGCTGACGATCGTCACAGTCGGATCCTTTGACGAGTGGCGCGGCCGCAAATTGCAGACAGACCCTTCCGCCGTTCTTCTCATCGTCGGCGGCGGCAAAGTGGGTGACCTTGCCGTCTGCGAAAAGATCGAAACTCTGGTTGAGAAGTTCAAATATAGCCCAGTGATCGTGGTTGCCGAAACGGATGAACTCGGCCAAATTCTCAAGGCATTGGAATGCGGTGCCCGTGGCTACATTCCAAGCAATGTCGGCATCAATGTCGCCGCCGAAGCGATTGCGCTGGCGCGCGCCGGTGGCGTCTTCGTTCCGGCAAGCAGCATCCTGACGATGAGAGAGGCAATAAATTCGGTCGTGAATGGCGCCCGTTGCTCCGACAGCCTGTTCACGCCTCGGGAAATCGAAGTCGCCGAAGCCTTGCGCCGTGGAAAGGCAAACAAGATCATCGCCTATGAGATGGATCTGTGTGAAAGCACCGTGAAGGTTCACATCAGAAACATCATGAAAAAGCTGAACGCGACCAACCGCACCGAGGTCGCCTACAAGATCAGAGAATTCATGAAGTAAGCCGCCGATAGCAAACGAACCGGCAGACGTTGCGAATAACGAAGGCTCCGGCAGGCGTGTTTTTGATCACGGCCTGCTGACCGTGGTTCGCGATCGGCTGACTCGTCTCCTATATCCGGCATCTGGCCGATATGGGCCGGCATGTGTAGTTTCGAGATGCGCCCCGGCAAGAGATTGTCGGGGATGCCGTTGCGGCGCACGAAATGGCGCATGCCCGTGAGCCTCGGTCAACGGCTTCCGGCACCATTGACGAGATTGAGAATGAGTTGGTGGATATTGCCGCCATCACTGAGTTCGACGCGGTCGAAGTCCCGGCTTCTCTGGCGTTGAGCAACAGACAGCTCGCCGAGCCGCCTCGTCAGCTCAGTCCTGATCTTGCGGCAGTTGGGGTCTGCGTCTACCGAGAGCCCGACTGATGTGGTCTCGATCGCCTTCACCAGATCCTTGATGTAGTCACCGTGAACAAGCTCGTGCTTGCGAACGCCTGCGAAAAAGGTTTCCCAGTTCTCTACCATGGCCCCCTGCAGCGGCTTCGACGGCTTCGGCAGCGTATAGGTGATGATGAGCTTCGGCTTGGCCGAAACGAGCGTGCAGGCGTTGCCTTGCGGCTCGTATTTCCGGGTCCAGGTCAGCTTGAAGTCCGTGTGAGCGATGGCCCGAACCAGCCCGCCGACCTTTGGCCCCCGCTCGCCGATCGACGCATAAAGCTCGGCGCCGGTCTGCCCCGAGATCGCATAGGTGCGGACCTTTTCCACCGCCTGCCATTCCGCATGCGCCATGCACGGCAACGAAAATGCGCAAACCATCGTACTGCAGAAGAAAACGCTTCGCTTCACCCGAATCCCCTGGAAGGCACCTGAACGCGGGCGACCCTACTGCATAATTTCTTGATCGGCATCGATTTATCGAGAAAGGCGGCCGCACAATCGCGCGACCGCCTTCAATCGATAGAGCGCTCCGGGGGCGCCGAGCTGGTAGCTGCTATGGCGGCGCCGTCAGCGCTACTCGGCAGCAACCGCAGGCGGATAGATCATCGGCGCCGCAGGCTCGGCCTTGCCCGCTTCAACGGATTCCGGTTCTGATGTCTGCTTCTTCGGCTCCCGGCCGAAGAAGAGCGCGTAACCGGCCGGCAGCACCAGAATTGTCAGAACGGTGGCGACAAGGATGCCGCCCATCATCGCATAGGCCAAGGGCCCCCAGAAGACGCCGCGCGAGATCGGGATCAGCGCCAGAACCGCGGTCAGTGCCGTCAGCGTGATCGGACGGAACCTGCGCACGGCCGAGCCGATGATAGCTTCGGAGCGATCCATGCCCGCGGCAATGTCCTGATCGATCTGGTCCACCAGGATGATCGAGTTGCGCATGATGATGCCGAGCAACGCGATAACCCCGAGGATGGCGACGAAGCCGAAGGGGGCGCCGCTGATCAGCAGCGCCGCCGCCGCCCCGATTATGCCGAGCGGACCGGTTGCCAGAACCAGCATCGCCTTGCCGAAATGCTGCAGCTGGACCATCAAGAGCACGACGATGACCGCCAGCATGATCGGCGCCTTGGCGGCGATCGAACCCTGGCTTTCGGCCGCGTCTTCGGCGCCGCCCTGGATGCTGATGCTGTATCCGGGCGAAAGACCATCGCGCAGCGTCTGCATGTCGCCATACATCTTCAACGCCACATCGTTCGGCTGCACGCCGTCGGGCAAGGTGCCGCGAACGGTAATCGTCGGCAGCCGGTCCCTGCGCCATTCGATGCCTTGCTCGAGCACGGGCACGACCTTGGCCACCTGAGACAACGGAACGAAGCTGCCGAAATCGGTCGGGATGTAGACGGATTCCACCGACGAGAGCAGCGCACGGGTCGCATCCGGCTCACGGGCGACGATCGAGACCGTCTCCTCGCCATCACGGAAGTTGTCGAGCGGCACGCCGGACATGGTGGCCTGCAGCATCTGCCGGACGCGCTGCGAGGTGACGCCGAGCGCACGGGCGCGATCCTGGTCGATGACCAGCTTCATTGCCGTCACCGGCTCCAGCCAATCGTCGTGCACGGCACCGAGCTGCGGGTTTTCGGCAAACTTCGCCTTCACCTGGTCGGCGATGCGGCGCACCTCCTGGCGGTCCGGCCCCATGACGCGCATCTGCACCGGCCAGCCGGTCGGCGGGCCGAGGAAGAGGCGATCGACCTTGGAGCGGATCGACGGGAAATCCTCGGCAAGGATCTTGCGCAGCTTGACGATCAGCCGTTCGCGTGCCGGCTCTCATTGGCCATGACGAGGAGCTGGGCGAAATTCGGATTCCGCAATTGCTGGTCAAGCGGCAGGAAGAAGCGCGGCGCGCCCTCGCCGATATAGGTCGCGATGAAGCGTTTGTCCGCATCGTCGATCATCCGCGCTTCGAGCGCCTTCGCCTGGGTCTCGACTTCCTTGATGCTGGTGCCTTCCGGCAGCCAGAGATCGACGAGGATTTCCGGACGTGAGGATTGCGGGAAGAAGTTCTTGGGAATGAACTGGAACGCCCACAGGCTGACGAAGAAGGCGACAAGCGTCATCGACAGCACGATGATGCGATGGTGAACCGCCCAGGAGACCGTCGAGCGCAGGCGCCGATAAAAACGAGTGTCGAAGACATCGTGGTGGCCGCCGGCATGGGGGCGCTGCTTCAGGATCATGTTGCCGAGCCAGGGCGTGAAGTAGACCGCGACGAACCACGAGACCACCAGCGCGATGCCGACGACGTAGAACAGCGAGCGGACATATTCGCCCGCCGTCGAGGCGGCAAAACCGACCGGGATGAAGCCGGCGGTGGTAATCAGCGTGCCCGTTAGCATCGGGAAGGCCGTCGAAGAATAGGCGAAGCTTGCTGCCTCGACCTTGACCAGCCCCTCCTCCAGCTTGCGCTCCATCATCTCGACAACAATCATCGCGTCATCGACCAGGAGCCCGAGAGCGATGATCAGCGCCCCGAGCGAGATGCGCTGCAGGTCAATGCCAAGCTCGTACATGATGGCAAAGGTCGCCGCCAGCACCAGCGGAATGGTGATGGCGATCACCAGGCCGGAGCGCCAGCCGATCGACAGGAACGAGACAACAAGCACAATCACCAGCGCCTCGCCGAGCGCCTTCATGAATTCGCCGACGGCTTCCGTGACCACTTCCGGCTGGTTGGAGATCTGATCGACCACCATGCCATAGGGCAATGCCGCCTCGAAACGCTGATAGGTCTCTTCGACGGCCGTACCGACATCGGTCACCTTGAAGCCCTTGGCCATCACCACGCCGATCTGCACGCTGTCCTGACCGTTGAAGCGGAACTTGCGAGAATAGGGATCCTCCAGCCCCGAGGAGACGGTGGCGATATCGCCGAGGCGGGTGACCTGCCCACCGGCCGTCAGGCTGAGGTTGCGCAGATCCTCGACCTTGTCGAGGCCGCCCTCGACGGAAATGCGCACGGAGCGCGAACCGGTATCGACCGAACCTGCGGGATCGACATTGTTCTGACCGGCGATGGTGTTCCTGAGGTCGTTGAGCGTCAGCCCGCGCGCAGCCAACACCTTGGAAGAAACGTCGATATAGATCTTTTCGGGTTGATCGCCGAGGATCACCGCCTTCTCGACGCCGGGTGTCGTCAGCAGCATGTCGCGCGCCTGGATCGCGAACTTCTTCAGTTCGGGATAGCTGTAACCGTCGCCGCTCAATGAATGCAGCGTGATAAAGGTGTCGCCGAACTCGTCGTTGAAATAAGGCCCGTGCAGCCCTTCCGGCAGCTCACTGGCGATATCACCGACTTTCTTGCGGACCTGATAGAACGCGTCGGCCACCTGCTGGGCATTCGTGTCACCCTCGACCTGCAGGGTGATGATCGCGCTTCCGGCGCGGGTATAGGAGCGCACGAAATCGAGATGCGGGGTTTCCTGCAGCTTGCGCTCGATCTTGTTGACGACCTGATCCTCCATCTCCTGAATCGAGGCGCCCGGCCAGAAAGCCTGCACGACCATGACGCGGAAGGTGAAGTCCGGATCTTCCTTCTGCCCCATCCGCATCAAACCGAGCGCGCCGGTGATGATGATCAGGCCGAACAGGAACCGCGCGATACTGGGATGGGCGATCGCCCAGCGCGAAAGATTGAAAGGCCGTTTTTCTTCTGACGGTAGGGACATCGGCATCATTCCGCGGTTGGGTTGGTTCAGCGCACGATTTCGGCGGCTGCGGTCTTGTCGGTCGCGGCGGACTGGCGGGCGATATCGCCCGATATCGCAACCTTCAGGTCTTCGGTCATGAACTGCGTGCCGGCGGCAACGATCAGATCGCCGCGCTTCAGCCCGTCGACCACGCGCACGCCCTCGCCGGTAAAGTCGGCAACGGTGATCGTCCTGCTCTTCACGATCTCGCTGTCACGGTCGACGACCCACACCGTTGTTTCACCGTCCTTCTGAGCCAAAGCGCTCAAGGGCACGGACATGTGGCGCTCGGCGTCATCAGCCGAAGCCAGGATGGTTGCGGTCATGCCGAGCAGAATGCGCGGATCGTTGGGCAGACTGACGCGCACGGCAAAAGTTCGCGACGGCTGTTCGGCACTGCCCGCGACCTCGCGCACCTTGCCGTCGAGGATCAGGCCCTGATCGGACCAGAAGCCGGCCTTTACCGCCATGCCCGGTTTGAAATTGGCGACATCGACTTCCGGGACGGCGATGAGCACTTCCTTCTCGCCGTCGACGGCGACGGTGGCGACAGGCGTGCCGGAGCCGACCACCTGCCCGACATCGGCAGCAATTGCCGCGACGATGCCGCTACGGTCAGCGACCAGTTCGGTATAGGTCACCTGGTTCTTCGCCTGGGACAGCGCCGAGCTTGCGGCATCGCGCGTTGCCACGGCCTGGTTATGGCTGAGTGTTGCCTGGTCGAGCTGCGCCTGGGAGGCGACTTTCCGGGCAAAGAGTTGTTCGGCGCGTGCGCGAACCAATGCGGTCGTCTCGACCTGGCGCTCGGCGGCCTCAAGGTTCGCGGCCGCACTCTTGACTGAAAGATCATAGTCCGTCGCATCGATGCGGGCGAGCGGATCGCCGGACTTCACCCGGTCGCCGACATTCACCAGGCGCTCGGTGATCTTGCCGTTGACGCGAAAGCCGAGGTTCATTTCCGTTCGGGCACGCACGACACCGGAATAGTTCATCTGCCGCGCTTGTCCGGCATCGCTGATCTCGACCACCTTGACCGGCCGCACGACCGGCTTGGCTTCCTCCTGCTCCTGCGAGCAGGCTGCCAGCACCAGGGACATCGCGGCAAGAAGAGCCATCCTTGCGCTCAACGCGAAACGGCTACGGGTTTGAACGGGCATAGACATTTCCGCACTCCTCGGCGGCATCAGCCACACGGTACACATCGGGGGCCGCTACCCGGCCTGGTCAGTTTTTCAGTGCCTTGATCGCAAATTCGATCAGTTCATCCGGCGTCGCCCGATTTTCCTTCGAGAGACATTGAGCCACCATCTGCGGGTGGCAGAGGATCACGGTCGCGGCGCCGAAACATCTGGAGGCCGCGTCGGCGTCCTGCTCGGGGAATTCGCCCGCAAGAATACCTTCGCGGATCACATCGGCGACAAGGGCATGCAGACGATCGATGTGCTTGTCGATCACGTGCCAGTCGCGTTCCATCGCGATGACGACCATCTCATGCACCTTCTGGTCGTCGAGCATGACCTCCACCGTCATTTGATGCTGTGCGCGGATATATTGCCGCAAGCGCTCGGTCGCGCTCAGCGGCTGCCGGCAGATGTCCAGAGCCTGCTGATAGCTGGCAGCCAGCATGCGGCCGCAGATCGCCTGATGGATCTCCGCCTTCGAAGCGAAGAAACGGTAGATATTGGCGGGCGACATGCCGAGATCGCGGGCGATGTCGGCCACATTGGTCTTCGAATAGCCGAAATGCCGAAACAGCCGCTCGGCCGCATCCAGGATCCGCGAGACGTTTTCCTGACGCGTCGCGTCCAGCTGGCTGTCGATGCTGTCATCCATGTAAGTCCGCTTTCATTTACGACTGACGATTTTCATATTTCGTCAGTCGTAAATCGAAAGCGGGCTTACGTCAACCGAAACGAGCCACTTTTCGCCTCACGTTATGGTGTCCGCTCGCCAGAGAATTTGCATGTCGTTGACTCGGCACGCGGCGGTGGTTACTGCCGAATCCTGGAGCACCCGCCCCATGGAATTTCAGCGCAAAGGGTTCGCGTTCAATGGCTACTGGTCTCATCGCCCTGCTCGACGACGTTGCCGCCATCGCCAAAATGGCGGCCGCCTCGCTTGACGACGTCGCCGCACAGACCGCAAAGGCCGGCGCAAAAGCAGCAGGCGTGGTCATCGACGACGCAGCCGTGACGCCGCGCTACGTCGTCGGGCTGACACCGGAACGCGAACTGCCGATCATCGGCCGCATTGCGCTCGGCTCGCTCAAGAACAAGATCCTGTTCCTGTTGCCCGGTGCACTGCTGCTCGGCTACTTCGCCCCCTGGGCGATCACCCCGCTGTTGATGCTGGGCGGCATCTACCTCTGCTACGAGGGCGCCGAGAAACTTTATGGCGTCTTCTTTCCGCACGCGGCCCATGAGCACGAAACCGCCGTGCTCGGAGAAAAGACCGATCCCGTCGCGCTTGAAAACGAGAAGGTCGCCGGCGCCGTGCGCACCGATTTCATCCTGTCGGCCGAGATCATGGCGCTCACGCTCTCAACCGTCGCCGATGCCAGCATCTATATGCAGGGCGTGGTGCTTGCCGCGGTCGGCATCGCCATTACGCTTGCCGTCTATGGCGTCGTCGGCCTGATCGTCAAAGCCGACGATGCGGGCGTCGCGCTGGCCAAGACCTCCGTATCGGCGCTACGCGCCATCGGCCGCGGCCTGGTCGTCGGCATGCCGATCTTTCTGAAGGTTCTCGCCGCCATCGGCACTGCGGCGATGCTCTGGGTCGGCGGCAGCATTCTCGTCCACGGCCTTGCCCAGATGGGATATGCCGGCCCGGAACACATCATCCACGACATCTCCGAAGCCGTGGTCCACGCGCTCCCAGTTGCCCCGGGTCTGATCGGCTGGATTGCCACGTCGGCGCAGCAGGCCCTGCTGGCGATCGTCGTCGGCGCTGCAACCATCGCCGTCATGGGCAACATCGTCGCGCCGATCTGGGGACGACTGAGACCTGCGAGCCACTGACCTCGCATCATTGGCGCCGCCACGCTCTGGCCCTGCCCGGGCCAGAGACATGCATGTTCCCTAATCGGTCGATATTGACCGACCGGACAAGCCGCGATCAGCTCGTGGCGAGATGCGCCTTCGACGGATCGGGAATGACGACGATCGGGCTACCGTCTCGGACCTGAGCGTGCAGATAGACCACATCCTGGTTGAGCATGCGGATGCACCCGGACGAGACGGCCTTGCCGATCGACCGTGCCTCGGGACTGCCATGGATGCGGTAGAGCGTGTCCTTGCCGTCCTTATGGATATAGAGCGCCCGCGCGCCCAAAGGGTTCTTCAGGCCCGGCCCCATGCCGCCGTTCTTGATGCTGTAGGGCTCGAGCCTCGGCTGCCGCGCCACCATTTCGTCGGGCGGCGTCCAGCGCGGCCATTTCCGTTTATAGGCGACCACCGCCCGCCCGGACCAGGCAAAACCCTCGCGGCCGACACCGATGCCATAGCGCATGGCGCGCTGGCCGGGCAACACGTGGTAGAGGTGTTTCGCCGGCGTATCGACGATGATCGTGCCCGGCCGCTCCTGTGTCGGATAGTCGACTTCCTGGCGCCAGAACTTCGGATCGACCTGGGAGACATCGACCGCGGGAATGGGAAATTGCTCATCCGGCATCGCGTAGTACATCGGCGGAACGGTGCCCTTGGGCGGCGGCGTCATCTCGACCACCGTCGGCTTCGGTGTCGGGCGCGCGGTTGCTGCACAACCTGAAAGCAGGATGGCCGTCGCGCCAACGAAAAGGCTGCGGCGCGTCAGCGAGCCGCCGGATCGCAAATAGGTTCTGGCTGATGGTAACGGGTTCAGTTCATCTATATCGGACATTCATCGACTCGGGGCTTGTTACGATGACGCCCAAAGGAATGCGCTACCTTAAGGCTGCCTTAAGGGAGGTGCTAAACAACCGCCGTCGGTTAATTCGTGGAGACCTAAGTGCGGGTACTGATTGTCGAAGACGATGACATTTTGCGCGACGGGCTGAAGGTCGGCTTGGCGCTCGCCGGTTTTACCACCGATGCCGTCGCCACCCGGGAGAGCGCCGACGCGGCGCTGGCCGCAGGCAAGTTCGACGCCGTCGTCCTCGATCTAATGCTGCCGGACGGCTCCGGTGCGGACGTGCTGAAAAAACTGCGCGACGCACGCAACGACACGCCGGTCCTGCTCTTGACCGCCCGCGACACGGTCGCCGATCGCGTCAGCGGGCTGGACATGGGCGCCGACGACTATCTCGGTAAACCCTTTGACCTCGATGAGGTGGCAGCACGGTTGCGCGCGCTCGCGCGCCGATCCGCCGGTCGATCGAGCGCCTTCATCGAATGGTCGACGATCCGGCTCGATCCAGCCCGGCAATCGGTGGAAAAGGCAGGCGCGCCGGTCCGGCTCTCGCGTCGGGAATATTCCATCCTGCATGCGCTGATGTCGCAGCCGGGCGCGATCTTTTCGAAGGCGACGCTGGAGGACAAGCTTTACGGCTGGCAGGAAGAGGTCGAAAGCAACGCGGTCGAGGTGCATATCCATCACCTGCGCAACAAGCTCGGCCCTGGCCTGATCGAAACCGTCAGGGGCATCGGCTACCGGCTCGGCAGCAACATCTGATGCGATCGATCCGCGCACGCCTCTTCTTCATATTGCTCGTCACCACCGGGCTCATGTGGCTTTCGGCCACCCTGTGGATCTTCTTCAGCACCCGCGCCGAGGTCGAGCAGGTGCTCGACGCCCGACTGATGGAGGCGGCGAAGATGGTCAGCTCGCTTGTGGTCAACCAGGAGATCGACCCGGATAAGCCGGCGCAGACGAAGGCAAAGATCCCGGTGCTCGAGCACCCGCATTACGACCGGCAGCTTTCTTGCCAGATCTGGTCGCTGGACGGCACCCTGATCGGCAAGTCGGAAAGCGCGCCGGAGACGACGCTGTCGGCGCATGCGACCGGCCTTTCCGAGACGGTGATCAATGGCGAAACCTGGCGGGTCTACGCGGTCGAGAATGCCGAGCTTGGCGTGCGCGTGCTCGTCGGCGACAACCTGCGCATCCGCGACAGGCTGGTCAACGACGTCGTCAAAGGCCTGCTCTTTCCGGCCCTCCTGATCATACCGCTGCTGGCGACCCTGATCTGGCTGAGCGTCGGGCGTGGTCTGGCACCGCTCAGAAAACTGGCGGGCGATCTTGCCGCCCGCGACGCCTCGGACCTGCACCCGATCAAGGAGACCGCAACACCGAGCGAGATCAGTCCCGTGCTTCGCGCATTGAACGGTCTCTTCGGCCGCGTCGCCGGCGCACGTCAGCGCGAGCAGAATTTTATCGCCTTTGCCGCCCATGAACTTAGAACGCCGCTTGCCGGGCTGAAAACCCAGGCCCAGGTGGCGCTGGCGAGCAACGATGCCGAAATCCGCGAAAAGGCTCTCGGCCAGATTGTTGCTGGTGTTGACCGCACCGGACGGCTCGTCCGGCAGTTGCTCGACATCGCGTCGGTCGAAGCGTCGGAAACGGCGCGCACTGTGGCCGAGGTCAATCCCGGCGAGATGCTGGTTTCGCTCAGGAGCGAACTGCTTGGCCATGCCGGCAGTGCCGCGACGGTTGTCGTCGACCCCAGTCTTTGCAAGCTGCAGGTCAGGACCAATTCGGATCTGCTGCGACTTGCCGCCCGCAATCTGATGGAAAATGCGCTCCATCACTCGCCGGCCGGCGGAACGATCCTCTGCTGGCTTGAAAGCGACGACGGAACGACCACGATTGCGATCGATGACGATGGCCCGGGCATTCCGCCGGAGGAGATGCCCCACGTCACCGAGCGTTTCTTCCGCGGACGCTTCAAGGCCGCGATCGGCAGCGGCCTCGGCCTGAGCATCGCCGAACTCGCGCTCGATCACGCGGGCGCCGCGTTGGTTTTGCGAAACAAGGTCGGGGGTGGATTGTCCGCCAGGATCGTCCTGCCCAAACACCTCATCGCGTGAGCATAGTCGGCGCACGTCGCGTGATATTGGTGCGTTCAGAATTCTGCAACGAGTCGTAAGCGAGCCATTATGGACAAGCGCATTGAAGCCTTCCTCGCCGATATTCGCGACCGCGGCGACACACAGTTCGCGATTGTTTCGCGGCTGCGCGAGATCGCATTGGCGTCCGGGGCGGGCATTTCGGAAGAGATCAAATATGGCGGCCTGCTGTTTTCCGCCGCGCGACCGTTCTGCGGCATATTTCCGTATTCGGCCCATGTCACCCTGGAATTCAGCGAGGGCGCCGCGCTACCGGACGCGCATGGCGTGCTGATGGGTCAAGGCAAGGCGCGCCGCCACATCAAGATGCATTGCGTGTCCGATATCGCGGCAAAGCATGTGGCCGCCTATGTTGACTTGGCTTTGAGAGCCGCCGGCTGATCGATTGCGGACGCCGCGTCAGCGGATCGCACGATTCGACGGCATGCTGACTTTCTCCACGTAGTAGCGCGGAATGCCTGTGCGCTCCCGGTCGCGATAAAAGTCGATGCAGAATTCGACAAAGGCCCTGAAGCGCTTCGACACGTGCCGCCGGCGCGAATAGATCAGGTTGATCGCCGTTTTCGGCGAACTCCATTCGGCCAGAACAGGCTGAAGCAATCCCGCTTGCCGCTCCGTCTCCACGAAGAATTCCGGCAGATAGGCGATGCCCTCGCCGGCAACCGCGAAATACTTGATCGTCCAATAGTCGTTGGTGGTGCAGGTTGCCGCCGGCAGCAGATCGATCTCGGCATCGCCGTCGCGCGTCAGATACCAGGATTGCAGGCGTGTCTGCTGGCGAAAGACGAGCCCGCGATGGCCGGCGAGGTCGTCGGGCTTAAGCGGTGCGCCGTGCCGGGCGATGTATTCGGGGCTCGCAACGAGACCGTAAGATGAGACCGAGAGCCGGCGACTGATGTAGTCGACATCTGATGGTTCGCCCCAGTGAAAGATGCCGTCGAGCGCCTGCTCGGTGACCTCGGAGAACGGTTGCCGCGAGCTCAGAAAAACGACGTCGAGATTGACCTGCGGATATTGCTGGCGAAATGCGTAGAGCAGTTCGGATGTGATCGTCGTGCCGAATTCGCCGGTCGAGCCGACGCGCAGCGTGCCCGCTACCTCCTGCCGCATCTCGGCCATCGCCGTTGCCGCATCCTCGCAATTCGACTGGATGAGCCGGGCATAACGCAGGAACTCCGCTCCGGCGTCGGTCACATGCAGCTGATGCCCCTCGCGCACGAAGAGTTCGATGCCGAACTCGTCCTCCAGCTGCCGGATCTTGTGGCTGAGGGTCGATTTCGGCAGCCGATGCAGGCGGGAAGCCGCTGAAATCGAACGGGAATCGGCAACTTTCACGAAGCAGTCGAGAAGCGAGAGATCCATTTTTCGTCCAAAATCCTGTACGATATGTCCGATAAATACGCCATTTCGGCCCATTGTACAAACGAAACCAAACTGGGAATATTCGGCGACGCTAAGGGAGAGGTTTCAGTGAGCAATATCAGAGAATTCATCCGGGCAGCCTCGGGCACCGGCAACAAGGCCACTTTGGCGATCCGCGGCGGCAGGCTCGTCAACGTCGTATCGGAAGAAATCTACCAGGCCGATGTCGCGATCTACGGCGAGCGGATCATCGCCGTCGGCGACATCTCCGTTTATGTCGGGCCGGAAACGAAGATCGTCGACGCCACGGGCAAATACCTGGCGCCCGGCATGATCGACGGCCATCTGCATGTCGAATGCTCGAAGATGTCGCTAACGAGCTTCGCCAAGGCGGTCGTCCCGCTCGGCACCACGTCGATCGTCACCGGGCTTGACCAGATCATCGTCGTCGGCGGGCCGGCGGCGGCGCGTGAATTCCTCGACGAGGCCAAGCAGACACCACTCAAGGTCTTCTGGGGCGCGCCCTGCAAGACGCCGTACACCATGCCGCGTTCGACCGTCGGGCACTATTTCAGTCCTGCCGATCACCAGGCCACCCATCACTGGCCGGAATGCGTCGGCATTTGGGAAACCGTGCGCGAGTTCATCCAGGAGGAAGACCCCGACGTGCTGGCGGCGCTCGAGCTTGCCGAAAAGAGCCGGCTCCCGGTGCTCGGCTGCTGCCCGATGACGCGCGGAGCGCGCCTCAACGGCTACCAGCAGTCCGGCGTGCGCGCCGACCACGAAAGCTATTCGCCGGAGGAAATGCTCGAAAAGCTCAGGGCCGGCATGCATGTCGTCGTGCGCGAATCCTCGATCTCCCACTTCCTCTCCGACAATCTGCGCATCGTCACCGAAATGGGCGTCAAGGCCTTGCGCCGCATCAGCTTCTGCACCGATGACGTCGTTGCCAGCGACATTCTCAAGCGCGGCCATCTCGACAATATGGTGCGCATGGCGATCGCCATGGGAATCTCGCCGATGGCGGCGATCCAGATGGCAACGATCAACGGCGCCGATGCCCTTCGCATCGACGACAAGGTCGGCTCAATCTCGCCGGGTCGCGCCGCCGACATCCTGCTCGTCAACGACCTGCGCGAGTTCAGGATCGATGCCGTCATCGCCAAGGGTGAGGAAGTCGCGCGTGACGGCCGCATGGCCATCGAACTGGTGCCGCCGCCGCGCAGCGCCGCGCTATTGACTTCGATGAAGGTCGCGCCGCTCGAACTCGACGATCTGAAGCTGCGTTATGACGGCCCCGGCGACAGCGCCGCTGCCATGGCGATCGCCGTCACGCCGGAAAAGATCTTCGTGCGCACCCGCCGCGATGTCACCCTGCCAGTCAAGTACGGATGCGTGCTCGCCGACCCGGCAAAGGACATCCAATATGTCACCGTGGTCGAGCGCTACGGCAAGACGAAAAACCGACCCGTCGCCTTCACCTCCGGCTTCGGATTGCGCGAAGGCGCAATCGCCAGTTCGACCGCGCCCGACGACAACAACATCATCTGCATCGGCGCCGACCCGGAAGACATGCGGGTCGCCATCAACCACCTGATCGCCAACCATGGCGGCCAGGTGGTGGTCAAGGACGGCAAGGTCGTCTCCTTCCTGCATCTGCCGATCGGCGGCATCGTCTCCGATATCGAACCATCGGAAATGGCGGCGCTGGAGGAGGAACTGGACGATGCGGCGCGCGGGCTCGGCTGCACCCTGCCATGGCCGTTCATGTACATGTTCGTGCTTCAAATCACCGCGATCCCGGAATATGCCATCACCGATCTCGGGGTCGTCGATTGCGTCCGGCTCAAGGTGATCTCGCCGCTCGCCGGGAACGGCGGCGAGGAAGCGCGCGCCGCAGCAGCAGAGTAAAGCCTTGGAAGGGGTCGGCATCGCCGGCCCCTTCCTCATTTCAAAAAAAGGGGAACAAAATGAACTACCAACCCAAGGGCGTTGAGCCGGCGTCAGGCCAGGCACAAGCCTCCTGGCTCGCCAGCCTGCTTGACCGCTACTTCCAGATTTCCAAATTCGGCTCGACCATTCGAACCGAAATCCTCGCCGGGCTGACCACCTTTCTCGCCGCCTCCTACGTGATCGTCGTCAACCCTTCGATCCTGTCCCACGCCGGCATTCCGTTTTCGGCCGGCGTAACGGCGACCGTACTCGTCAGCTTCATCGGCAGCTGCGCCATGGGGCTCTATGCGCGAAGCCCGATCCTGGTGGCGCCGGGCATGGGCATCAATGCGCTGTTTGCCTATACGATGGTTGTCGGCGCCAAGGTACCGCTGGAAATCGCGCTGGGCTGCGTCTTCTGGGCCGGCGTGCTCTTCACCGTCATGGCCTTCTTCAACCTGCGCCAGACGATCATCGAGGCGATCCCGGTCGACCTGCGTTATGGCATCGCCTGCGGCATCGGTCTGTTCATCGCACTGATCGGCTTCGAGAATGCCAAGTTCATCATCGCCAATCCGGATACGATCGTCGGGCTGACGACGTTCAACCCCGTAACCCTCACCTTCATTGCCGGCTTCATCCTGACGGTCGCGCTGGTGGTCCGCAAAGTTCCCGGCGCGATGATGGCCGGCATGATCCTCACCACCATCCTCTCCATCCCGATCGGCCGCTGGTGGGGCGACGGCAGCGCGTTTTCGCCGGATACGCCTGATGTGCATACACTGGTCAATTGGAGCGGCTTTTCCGCGGCACCGGATTTCAGCTTCATCGGCCAGATCGACCTCGTCGGCGCCTTGAGCCTGATCTACCTGCCGTTCATCTTCGTCTTCCTGTTCACCAATTTCATCGAGGCACTCTCGACCTTCCTCGGCCTTGCCGAAGCGGCTGACCTCAAGGACGAGCAGGGATTGCCGCGCAACATCAAGCAATCCATGCATGTCGACGCCGTCGCTGCGCTGATCTCCGCACCGCTCGGCACCAGCCCCGCCACCGTCTATCTGGAATCGGGCGCTGGCATTGCGCAGGGCGGCCGTACCGGGCTTGTCGCCCTTGTCGCCGGCCTGCTGTTCGTGCCGTTCCTGTTCCTGTCGCCGCTGTTGTCGCTCGTTCCGGCCGTGGCAACCGCGCCCGTTCTGATCCTCACCGGCCTCTTCATGTCCGAGCCGATGAGCAAGATCCGCTGGACCGACATCGACGAAGCGATCCCGGCGTTCCTTGCCATCGTGCTGATCCCGCTGACATTCTCGATCACGCTCGGGCTGTCGCTCGCAATCATTGCCTATGTGCTGATCAAGCTGGTCTGCGGGCGGGCGGGCGATGTAAAACCGGTCATGTGGTTCGTCGCCCTCTTGGCGGCAGCGCTCATCGCCCAGACCCAGTAAACCTGTCGGCGCCTCCTTTTTACTCAGACGTCAAAGGGGGCGCGACATCGTCTCCATTGAAGGAAACTGTCATGCTCCAATCCTGGTCGAGGACCGCACCCGAGCTCGTCGACGTCGCCATGGGCCGTGCGCCGGCGGACCTCGTCATCCGCAACGGCAAATGGGTCAACGTCTATTCCGGCGAGATCATTCCGCACACCGACATCGCGGTCAAAGCCGGCCGCTTCGCCTATGTCGGGGCCGACGCCAGCCATACGATCGGTGAAGGCACCAAGGTCGTCGACGCTGCCGGGCGTTATCTCGTGCCGGGGCTCTGCGACGCGCATATGCATGTCGAAAGCGGTCTCGTCACCGTCACCGAATTTGCGCGCGCCGTCATCCCGCACGGCACGACGACGATGTTCATCGACCCGCACGAGATCGCCAACGTGCTCGGCCTGGCCGGCGTGCGGCTGATGAACGACGAGGCGCAAAGCCTGCCGATCAATGTCTACGTGCAGGTGCCGAGCTGCGTGCCGAGCGCGCCCGGGCTCGAGACGGCGGGTGCTGAACTCTCGGCCACGGACGTGGCCGAAGCGTTGAGCTGGCCGAACATCATCGGGCTTGGCGAGATGATGAACTTTCCTGGTGTCGCCTTTAACGATCCCAAGATGGTCGCAGAAATCGCGGCAACCCAGGATGCGCGGCTGACCGTCGGCGGACACTATGCTTCGCCGCATCTCGGCCGGGAGTTTCACGCCTACGCCGCTGGCGGCCCGGCCGACGATCATGAAGGAACGACCGTCGAGGACGCGATTGCCCGCGTCAGACAGGGCATGCGTGCGATGTTGCGGCTCGGCTCAGCCTGGTTCGACGTTGCCGCCCAGGTCAAGGCGATCACTGAAGCCGGCGTCGATCCGCGCAACTTCCTGCTCTGCACCGACGACAGCCACTCCGGCACGCTGGTCCACGACGGCCACATGAACCGGGTGGTTCGCCACGCCATCGCCCAAGGGCTGAAGCCGATCACCGCCATCCAGATGGCCACGCTCAACACCGCCCAGCATTTCGGCGTCGAGCGGGAACTCGGCTCGATCGCACCAGGACGACGGGCCGACCTGATCATCACGTCGGACCTTGCTGCCCTGCCGATCGAGATGGTGTTTGCCCGCGGCGAACTGCTGGCAGATTCCGGCGCCTTGGTGCGCGATATCCCGCCCTTCGTTTATCCGGAAAGCGCCCGCAACACCGTGCACCTCGGCAAGACGCTCAAGGCCGGAGATTTCGACATCGGGCTTAACAGCACCGCGACCCGCGCGCGGGTCCGGGTGATCGGCGTCGTCGAGAACCAGGCGCCGACGCGTGCGCTTGAAGCCGAGCTTTCGGCGGCGGGCGGCATCATCGAGATGGATCGCGCCCAGGACGTCTGCCAGATCGCGCTGGTGGAGCGTCATCGCGGCACCGGCGACGTCGTCAATGCCTTCGTCTCCGGCTTCGGCTATGACAGCGATTGCGCGGTTGCAAGCACCGTGGCCCACGACAGCCACCACATGATCGTCGTCGGCACCAACAAGGACGACATGGCGAAAGCCGCGAACCGGCTGCACGAGGTCGGCGGCGGCATCGTGGTGATCAAGCACGGCAAGGAGCTTGCACTGGTTGAACTGCCGGTCGCGGGGCTGATGTCGGATCAGCGTGCCGAGATCGTGGCGGACAAGGCCGCGGCACTAGTCGAAGCGATGCGCGTCTGCGGCTGCCGGCTGAACAACGCCTACATGCAGCATTCGCTGCTGGCGCTCGTCGTCATTCCCGAACTGCGCATCTCCGACAAGGGGCTGATCGACGTCCGGACCTTCGAAAAGGTCGACGTCCTCATTTCATAACAATGCTGTCAAAACGCTCGACCGCCCGAACGGGCGGTCGAGCTGATTTCGAGACGTGATCGCCAGCGGGCTTAGCTGTCCATGATGATGCCGATTGCCTGATCGAGCACTTGATGCAGACCGCTGCGTAAAAGGACATCCGGTAGCCCGAGCCCACATTGCTGGTCATGGCGATTGTCAGACCCGATTTCGGCTCGTGCTGCATCACGGTAACATAGCCGGGGATGCTGCCCTGGTGGCCATAGACGAGCCGATCCGCGTAGCTGCTCTGGAACAGCCCCGCCCCGGTCTCGCGCATCCGCGTACCGGGAAAGCTAACGGCGACACGGCTTTCGCTCATCTCCCGGAACATTCCGTCCGCCAGCAACTTGCCGCCAAACAGCGCCCGAATGAAGGCGATCATGTCGCCGGGCGTCGAGACCATGTCGCCGCAGCCATAGGCCGCCGTGAACGGAAACGAATCCGATGAATCCTGCAGCGCGTCGGAATAGGGCAGGACGCCGTCCATGCGCCACATCTCGGCTCCGGCAGCGATGCCCGCCCCTGCATCCGCAGCCGGTGGCGGTCGGTGGTAGTAGCCGCGCACCATGCGCTCTTCCGGGAAGCTCTCGGTCGAAGGCGACCAGGTGTTTTCGAGCCCGAGCGGTTCGAGCACCTGATGGCGGACATAATCGCCGAGCGACTTTCCGGTGACCTCTTCGATCAACATGCCGGCAAGCACATAGCCGGTGTTGTTGTAGACGGCCGGACCGCCGGGCGCCGACTGAGTGCCGACCCGAAACGCGTCGGCCGGCGTCCAGATGCGGTCCGGGGTCATCGGTATGTCGTACTCGAATTCCGGCAACCCGCCGCGATGGTTGACGAGTTGGCGCACCGAAATGGCAGCGGCACCGGGAAGGTCCGGGAACCAGTGCGAGATCGGCGCGCCAAGCTCCACCACACCGCTTTCCGCCAGCTTCATCAGGGCGGCAACGGTAAACGTCTTGGTGCAGCTGCCGATCTTGAACAGTTGCGTTG
Organism: Ensifer sp. 1H6; assembly: GCF_001976035.1. Lineage (NCBI taxonomy): Bacteria > Pseudomonadati > Pseudomonadota > Alphaproteobacteria > Hyphomicrobiales > Rhizobiaceae > Ensifer > Ensifer sp. 1H6. The sequence goes on from NZ_MOAI01000047.1 coordinate 28,864, forward strand.
GCGAAACCGGTATCCCCCGCGCCCGGTCGGAAAGTCCCGAGGTCAAGGTGACGGTCTCGCCATCGCCCTGTGAAAAGGCCAGGGAGGCGCCGACGGCACCATCGTTGATGTAGCCTTGAAGCAGTCGGCTTAGATCGGCAAGCGTGACGCCGCCGCTCATTGTCATCTCGTCCATCCGGCTTACTCCGCGATATCGACGTTGGCGAAGTTCTGGCGGCCGAAGGCGTCGAGAACGTAATTTTTCACGCTCTTGCGCACAGGGATCGACACGACGGAATGGGCGATCGGCGCAACAGGCACTTCCGCCTTGAGGATGGCCTGCGCCTTGCCGTAAAGCGCTGCCCGTTCCTTGGGATCGGCGGCGACGCGCGCATCCTGAAGCAACTTTTCAAAGTCGGCGTTGCACCAGCGCGCCCGGTTGGAGCCGCCCTTCACGCCGTCGCAGCTAAGCAGATAGCTCAGCATATTATCCGGATCACCGTTGTCGCTGCTGCCGCCGAGCAGGAAGGCGTCATGCTCGCCCTTGGCGGTGCGGGTCAGATACTCGGCCCACTCGAAGCTGACGATCTCGGTTTTCACGCCGATGGCATTCCAGTCGGCCTGGATCATCTCTGCCATACGGCGGGCGTTCGGGTTGTAGGGCCGCGACACCGGCATCGCCCAGAGCGCGATCGACAGGTCGCCCTCGTGGCCTGCTTCCTTCAAAAGCGCCTTGGCGCCTTCCGGATCGTAGTCGATGCCCGCGTCCTTGGCCGCACCGAGCTGTGCAGGCGGCACCACGCTGCCGGCAACGCTGCCTGCACCCTGATACACGGCTTCCACGATCGCCTGCCGGTTGACCGCCTTGGCGAGCGCCAGGCGGATACGCGCATCACCGAGCGGCTTGTGTTCGACGTTGAAGCCGAGAACGCCGATATTCTGGCCTTCGAGGTTATAGACCGTCACCTCGGGGTCGTTCTTGAGATCGGCGACGGCTCCGGGCGGTGGTGGCGCCGCCACCTGGCACTCGTTCGCCTTCAGCCGGGCGACCCGCACGGTGGGCTCCGGTGTGATCGCAAAGACGAGGGTATCGATCTTCGGCGCACCGTTCCAATAGTCCTTGTTGGCCGCATAGCGAATCTGGCTGTCCTGCGCATAGGCCTCAAGGATGAACGGCCCTGTGCCGACGGGCGCCTGGTCGATCAGCTCCGGGGTGCCGGCTGCGACCATCTTCTCGGTCTGCTCCAGCGAGAGAATGGAGAGGTAGTCGAGCGCAATGCTGGGCAGGAAGGTGACGTTTGCCGACGTCAGTGTGAAGCGCACGGTATGATCGTCCAGCTTTTCGATCTTCTCGATCAACGGCCCAAGCCCAAGCGCGCTGAAGTATTCGTATGAGGCGTTCGAGAGCTTGTGGTACGGATTGTCGGCGTTGCGCTGGCGGTCAAAGGTGTAGAGCACGTCGTCGGCGTTGAATTCGCGTGTCGGCGTAAACTGCGCGTTGGTGTGGAACTTGACGCCATGGCGCAGATGGAAGGTGTAGACCTTGCCGTCTTCGGACACATCCCAGCTCTCGGCGAGCGCCGGCCCGACTTCCGTCGTCCCCGGCTTGAATTCCACCAGCCGGTTGAAAATCGGCTTGGCCGCGGCATCCATAGTCGAATCCGCCGTTCCGATCATCGGGTTGAAGGTCTCGGGGCTCGCCTCCGAGCAGTAGACCAGCGTCTTCGCATAGGCCTGCCCGCCCATGAGGATTGTCGATGCGACGAGCGCGGTGCGCAGAATCAGACGTGTGGATTTCATAGCAAACGCTCCTGGTTGCCTTTGTGTTGACGTCGTAGCGGGGTTCTCCTAACCGCATCGACGACGTTTCGATCTTGATGGTCTATCCGGTCATGGGCCGGCCGGGGAAAGCGACGGGGTGTGCGCCGCCGCCATAAATCGGACGGGTGCCAGCGCACCGAACTCGACGCCGAGGGAGGCGACATCCGCAGGCATCGCGGCATCGCGCAGCAGCGCCGAGGCGATCCGCGCCAGGGTCAGCGACACCTGGAAACCATAACCGCCCTGGCCGCCGAGCCAGAAGAAGCCCGGCAGGCGCGGATCGAAGCCGACGACAGGCGTGCGGTCCGGCGAGAAGGTGCGCAATCCGGCCCATGGCCTTTGCGGGCGGCCGATGCGAAGTTCGGTCGCCTGCTCGATCCGGTCGACCGCGATGGCGACGTCAATATCTTCGGGATAGGCGTCGCAGGGCGGTGAATCCGTTTCATCCGCCAGCGAGCCGATCAGCTTTCCGGCATCCGGCTTGAAATAGAAACGCTCATGCAGATCGACGGCGAGCGGCCATGTGCGCGCGTCGAGCCCCGCGGGCGGGTCGAACATGAAGGCGGTGCGCCGTTTGGGCGAGAACCCGAGCCCGCCAGCCCTGCCCGCTCGGCGATCACATCGACCCAGGCGCCCGCCGCGTTGACGACCATATCGCCTTCGTAGGAGCCGGCCGAAGTCACCACTTGAAAGCGGCCGGAAATACGGGAGATCTGCAGCACTTCCTCGCCCGAAATGACAGTCCCGCCAAGCGCCTTCAGAGCGGCGGCCGCGGCATGGACCATCTTGCCGGTGTCGATATCGAGAGCGCCGGGCTCGTAGACGCCGCCGCACGTGGTATCGGCACGAATGACGGGAATAAGCACGCTGACTTCGTCTGCCGAAAGCCGCCGGACGCTGGGCACGAGCGCCTGGTACTTCTGCGCCAGTTCATCGACCATCGCATCGTCGTCGCACCCACCGAAATGCAAGGCGCCGCGCACATGCTCGGCAAAGCCGCCATCGACGATGGCCGGCCGGCTGGCAATGGAGAGCGCTCTGACCACCGTGTTGCCGTAGGTCTCGGCAAAAAGCGCCGCCGAGCGGCCGCTTGCGTGATAGCCGAGATGCGCCTCCCGCTCGATGAGGACGACCGATGCCCATTCTTGGACGGCAGCCGCAACCGACAGGCCGGCGATACCGCCGCCAATGACAATCACTTTGGGAGAAGAGGATCCTGAGCGCATAGCCATTGGTAAATTCATTTTCCGATACGGTCAATATTTAGCGTATCGGAAAATTCTTGGCGCTTGTTGCGAGGCGGCCAGAGTTGAACTAGCTAGGTAGATCTCGTTTGCCGGAGAGAACCATGTCGGAACAGCCAAACCTCGGCGATTGCCTGCGGAACCTGAGGAAACATCACGGCTGGACCCTTCAGGACGTCAGCCACCTGACCGGCGTTGCCGTCTCGACCTTGTCCAAGGTGGAGAACGACCAGATGTCGCTGACCTATGACAAGCTGCTGCAGATCTGCGCCGGCCTCGGCGTGCATGTCACCGAATTGCTCAGTGGCGACAGCAAGCAGCCCGCCGCCCGCACGCGCCGCTCGGTAACCTCGGCCACGACGACGCTGCGGCAGCTGACCCGCAATTACGACTACCACTACCTTGCAACCGATCTGGTGAGGAAACGCATGGTGCCGATCCTCGCCCATGCCCGCGCGCGCACGCTTGCAGAGTTCGGTCCGCTGACCCCTCATGCCGGCGAAGAATTCCTGATCGTGCTCAAGGGCGAGATCGAGCTGCATACGGATCAATATGCGCCGGTGCGACTGAAAGCCGGCGAAAGCGTCTATATCGACTCGACGATGGGCCACGCTTATCTCTCGGTCGGCGAAGGCGACGCGGAAATGCTGTGCGTCTGCTCCGGCGACGAGCCGGATATGGAAAAGACGTTGCTCAGCATCACCGACGGCCAGACCACCGATCATTGATCGGCTTCCGTCGAGGATTTAGTCGAAGGAAGTATTTTATCGCTTTGTTCTGTCGACTCCCGATGGAACGCGACAGCCCCACCTCGCGGAGATGCGCGGTCGCCCGACAACAGCCCTCCACCGACCAGCGTCGCCGCGCATTCGGCCGATGTCGCCCCGATTCCACCACAACCAATTGACAGCGACTAAACTCAGACGTATTCGTTAGGTCATCTGATGACTTGATGAGTTTATCATGCAGCCCGTCAATCGAACCAATCTGGCCGACAGTGCGGCCGAAAGCCTGCGCGCCGAGATCGTCAGCGGCCGCTGGGGCGTCGGCGACCGCATCCCGAACGAAACTCTATTGACCGAGCTGTTGTCCGTCAGCCGGGGCACGGTGCGCGAGGCCGTGCGTGTGCTGGTCTCGCAGGGTCTGCTCGACACCCGCCAGGGCTCCGGCACCTATGTGCGCTCGACGGTCGATCCGGCAGGCGCGCTCGACCGTGTCAAACGCGCCGGTCTGCGCGACCAATGGGAGGCGCGCGCCGCCCTCGATGTCGAGGCGGCAAGGCTTGCGGCGATCCGCCATACACCCGCCGACCTCGAACGCATGACCCGGCTGCTGAAGGCTCGCGGCACAGTTGCCGATGGCGGCTACGAGGCCTTCGGCCATCGCGACATCGCCTTTCACAAATCCATCGTCGAAGCCTCCGGCAACCGCGCCATCGTCGGGCTCTACGATTTCTTCACCTCATCGATCCTCGAAACCATTCACTCGACGCTGAAGGGCGACGTGCCGGAACCCGACGAACAGGCCCATGCGGCGATCGTCGCGGCGATCGCCACCGGCGATCCGGACCGCGCCGCGTCCGCCGTTCGCGCCTTCATGGCGCCGGTGCTTCGCGAACTCGACAGGCTTCTTTCGCAATGAACCAGACTTTCCGTGATCCCAATTCCTCGGCCCATCAGGTCGCAGCCATCAACGGTCTCGAAGACCAGCTCATCGACGCCGAAGCCGACAGCGTACCCGAGCCTCAGCCGCCGGTGTTGCCGCGGGGAGCGGCGCGTTTCGTCCTCGGCGCCAGCCTCGTGCTGATCGCCTTCAACCTGCGACCGCTGTTTTCCAGCCTCTCGGTGTTGCTGCCGGAGGTGATGCGCGATACCGGCTTAACGACTGCCGGCGCCAGCCTGCTGACGACGCTGCCGGTGCTCTGCCTCGGCCTGTTTGCGCCGCTGGCACCAAAGCTGGCACAGCGCTTCGGTGCCGAACGCACCCTGCTTGGCGCCTTGGCTCTGCTCGCGCTCGGGACAGTGCTGCGCGGTTTCGGCCCCGTACCGGTGCTCTTCCTGTCGACATTCGCCGCCGGGGCGGCGATCGCCATCGGCAACGTGCTGCTCCCGGGCCTCGTCAAGCGCGACTTTGCCGACAAGGCGGCGATCATGACCGGGCTTTATACAATGGCGCTCTGCGCCGGCGCGGCCGGTGCCGCCGGCCTGACCCTGCCGCTCGAACACGGTGTTACCGGCTCGTGGTCCGGTGCACTCGCCATCTGGGCGCTTCCCGCCTTCATCGTGCTGTTGATCTGGATGCCGCAGGCGCTTGGCAGCAAGGCGCAGGTCAGACACACCGGCTTTCGTGTCGTCGGCCTTTGGCGCGACCGGCTGGCCTGGCAGGTAACGCTGTTCATGGGGCTGCAGTCGGCTCTGGCCTACTGCATCTTCGGCTGGCTCGCCCCCATTCTCAGGGAGCGCGGCTTCGACCCGGCAACGGCAGGCGTCATCGTTTCGGTCTCGATCATGACCCAGGTCGTCACCTGCCTGCTGGTTCCCTCCTTTGCCATCAGGCGCAAGGACCAGCGTGGCATCAATGTCGCGCTGATCGCAGCCGCAGTGATCGCGCTCCTCGGCATTCTGTTCGCGCCGCCGTCGACGGTGATCTTCTGGGCCATTCTCCAGGGCTTCGGCCAGGGCGGGCTGATCGCTGTGGCGATGACGCTCATCGTCTTGCGCTCGCCCGATTCCCATGTCGCCGCCCATCTCTCGGGCATGGCACAAGGCGTCGGCTATGTGCTCGCCGCCATCGGCCCGTTGCTCGTCGGCCTGATCCGCGACTGGACCGGCAGCTTCGACGCAGCCGCGATCCTGTTCGTGACGCTCGGCCTCGGCGCGGCGATCATGGGTTTTGGCGCCGGTCGGGCGCTGCATGTCGGCGCACGCACGATCAGGATCGACGGCTGAACGTCAACGTTCAGCCGTCGTCTCTGAAGTCTCATCAGGATGCCCGTTCCATCTCCGGCAGGGCTTCGAACAGGTCGGCGACGAGGCCGTAGTCGGCAACCTGGAAGATCGGCGCCTCCTCGTCCTTGTTGATGGCGACGATGACCTTCGAGTCCTTCATGCCGGCCAGATGCTGGATC
>NZ_MOAI01000048.1:0-35021 GCF_001976035.1 Ensifer sp. 1H6
CCGGGCGGAAATAGAAGATGTTGCCGGCGCCCCGACGCCAGGTCAGACCCGAACGGAACACCTCGCCGCCGGCAAACCAGGAGATGAACACGGTTTCGAGCGGTTCCGGCACGGAGAACTGCTCGCCATACATCTCCTCGTTCTCAAGCACGAAGTTCTCGCCGATGCCTTCGGCGATCGGATGACGCGGGTTGATCGCCCACAGCCGTTCACGCTCGCCGGCCTCGCGCCACTTCAATGCGCATGGCGTGCCCATCAGCCGCTTGAAGATCTTGGAGAAGTGGCCGGAATGCAGCACGATCAGGCCCATGCCTTCCCAGACGCGCTTGGCAACGCGCTCGACGACCTCGTCGCTGACCGCACCGTGGTCCTTGTGCCCCCACCACAGAAGCACATCGGTCTTCGCCAACCGCGCCTCGCTCAGGCCATGCTCCGGTTCCTGCAGCGTCGCCGTCGTTGCCTCGATCGAGACGTCCGTGTTCAGCGCCGCCGCGATCGTGTTGTGCATCCCGTTCGGATAAATGCTCCTGACCACCTCATTGGTCTGCTCATGGATATTCTCGCCCCATACGATTGTTCTGATAGGCACGTTCATTCTCCTTGCATGTTTGCCCGTCGCGGGCACGTCGTCTTACGATCGATGGGGTCGCCATCGATCGGCGACCCCGAAACTTAAGGCCGTCTCGGTGCACCAGGGCTTGTCAGGCGGCCCCTCTCATGGGCGCACGGCCCAGGGCCTGCCCCGACGCATCAAAGCGGTGAATGTTGTCGCCGACCGGCGAGATCTGTACGATCTCTCCCGGTTGGTGAAGCGAGGTGCCGCCTTCCCGGATGATGACCGGTTCGGCGGAGCCGATATCGAGATAGATGTAGCTGTCGGACCCCAGCATCTCGGAATGCACCACCGTCCCTGACCATTTGCCGTCGCCCGCCCTGATTTCCAGATGCTCGGCACGGATGCCGATCGTGTGGGCGTCGTAGGGGGCAGCAAGAGCGCCCGAGAGGAAGTTCATCTTCGGCGAGCCGATAAAGCCGGCGACGAACACCGAATTCGGGCTCTCATAGAGTTCGAGCGGCGTGCCGATCTGTTCGACCACGCCATCCCGTAGCACGCAAATGCGATCTGCCAATGTCATCGCCTCGACCTGATCATGCGTGACATAGACCATCGTCGTCTTGTGCATACTGCGATGCAGCTTGGCGATCTCGATCCGGGTCGCGACCCGAAGTGCCGCATCGAGATTGGAGAGCGGCTCGTCGAACAGGAAGACCTTGGGGTCGCGTACGATCGCGCGGCCGATCGCGACGCGCTGCCGCTGGCCACCGGAGAGCTGCCGGGGCAGTCGCTTGAGATAGGGTGTGAGCTGCAGCATCTCTGCCGCCGCTTCCACCCTCTTTATGCAACTCTCCTTGTCCTTGCCCGCAAGCTGCATGCCGAAAGACATGTTCTCGAAGACCGTCATATGCGGGTAAAGCGCGTAGGACTGGAACACCATCGCAATGCCGCGCTTCGACGGCGTCAACTGGTTGACCACCTGCCCGTCGAAGGAAAGCGTGCCGCCCGTGATTTCCTCGAGCCCGGCAATCAAGCGCAGCAGCGTGGACTTGCCGCAGCCGGACGGTCCGACGAAGACCATGAACTCGCCGGCCCGGATATCCATGCTGACGCCCTTGATCACCTCGAAGGCGCCGAAGGACTTGCGCACGTTGCGCAATTGAAGCTCTGCCATGTTTTTCTCCCCTATCCTTTGACGCCGCCGGCCGTGAGCCCGGAAATGATCCGCCGCTGAAAGATCAAAACGAGGATCACCAGCGGCACGGTGACGATGATCGATGCGGCCATGATGTTGCCCCACGGAATTTCGTACTGGCTGTTGCCCGAAAGAAGCGCGATCGCGACCGGCACGGTGCGCTGGCTGTCTGAGGACGTGAAGGTCAGCGCAAACAGGAACTCGTTCCAGGCGGCGATGAAGGCGAGCAGGCCCGTCGTCACCAGCGCCGGCCACATCAGCGGCATGAACACCCGGGTGATGATCACCCAGGGTGTGGCGCCATCGACGATCGCCGCTTCCTCGATCTCGACCGGCAGATCCCGCATGAAGGTGGTAAGCACCCAGACCGTGAAGGGCAGCGTGAAGATCATGTAGGAAAAGATCAGCGCCAGCGGCGTGTTGAAAAGCCCGACCGAGCGGATGAGTTCGAACAGACCGGCAAGCACGGCGATCTGCGGAAACATCGACACCGACAGGATCGTCAGAAGCAAAAGCCCGCGTCCGCGAAACCGCACCCGTGCCAGCGCATAGGCAGCGGTGACCGCGAGCAGCAGCGACACCGCGACGACGACGGTTGCGACCAGCAGGGAGTTGGCGAGGTTGCGCAGGAAGCCACTGCTCGAGACGATCCCTGCGTAGTTCTCGAAGGAGATCTCAGTCGGCCAGTAATCGACCCGAAAGAGCGCGGTTCCGGATTTAAAGCTCGTCAGGACCGCGTAATAGAACGGGAAGACGGCCATGATGATAACGGCGGCGACGAGGGCATAGAACGCCGTGCGTCTGGTAAGAGTGGCGATCATCAGCGCTCTCCTTCGAGATTGACCCGGCCGAACCACATGTAGGCGACGGTGATCGCCGCAATGATCAGGAACAGCATCGTCGAGGCGGTGGCGCCATAGGCGAACTTGTCGAAGTCGAACAGGTTTTCGCGCGCCAGTACCGACATGGTCTTGGTCTGCGCATTGTTGGGCGTCAGCACATAGATGAGATCGAAGATGCGCAGCGCATCGAGCATGCGGAAGATCACGGCGACCATCAGAGCGGGCCGGATCAGGGGCAGCGTCAGCCGCCAGAAGACCTTGACGGGATGAACCCCGTCGATTTTGGCCGCCTCGTAGATATCCGACGGCACCATCTGCAACCCGGCGAGGATCAGCAGCGCCATGAACGGTGTCGTCTTCCAGACGTCGACGATCAAAACCGCGACCATCGCGGTCTCCGGATTGGCCGTCCAGGCGATCTTCTGGCTGATCAGACCAAGGCCGAGCAGCAGGTCGTTGAGAATACCGAACTGGTCGTTGAGCATCCACGCCCACATCTTGGCGGAAACGATCGTCGGAATGGCCCACGGGATCAGGATCGCCGCCCGCACCAGCCCGCGCCCCGGGAAATGGGCGTTCAGCACCAGCGCCACAACCAGTCCCAACACCGTCTCAATGGTGACGGATAGCGCCGAGAATTTCAGCGTGTTCCAGACGGCGTTCCACCAGGCGGGATCGGCAAGCAGGCCGTTATAGACCGTGCGCCCGCTCTTCAGCGTGATCCAGCTCAGATAGTTCTTGAAGCCTACGAACTCGGCGCCCTCAAGGTTGGTCAGCGACGCATTGGTGAAGCTGAAATAGATGGTGCGCAGCAGCGGCCAGCCCGCCACCAACGCCAACACCAGCAAGGTCGGCGCGAGAAAGACCCAGGCGGAACGAATGCGCTGAGCATTGAGGTCGGAGCCGATTCTGGCACCACTCTCGAGTGTTCCAGGAGGCTCTGCGAGGGAAAGGTCGGTCATGTCTATACTCACCCTTGCCATTCGGCGCACGGCCGAGCGGTTGGCCTGAGAGGAACGGCGCCGCCAAGGCAATTCCGGGGAAAGTGTGAAACTGTTCTCTGTCCGGAATTTCCTGTATTCCAGCGCGCCGGAGTGGCTCGGTGGAGCGAGGGAAGGCCCTGAAGCACTTCCCTCGCCCCCGGGAGGATTACCAGCTGTCGCCCTTCATCTCCGTGAGTTCGACTTCGAGCAGTTCCAGGTTTTCTGCCGCCGTGCCGTTGCCGGACAGCGTGTTGTGAACGGCATTCCAGAACTTGGCGGAAACCTCGTTGTATTTGACCTTGGTGACCGCCGACGGCCGCGGCACGGCACTTTCGAAGATCGGCTTCCAGGCCGGCATGAACGGCTGTGCTTGGCAATCTCCGCATCGTCGTAAAGAGCAGCAACCGTCGGAAGGTTGGAGAGCTGGATGGCCCGCTGCTTCTGCACCTCAGGCGATGCGAGGAACTTGACGAGAGAAATCGCCGCTTCCTGATCGTCGGAATATTTGGAGACGGCAAGGTTCCAGCCACCGAGCGTCGAGGACGGTTGATCGCCATCAGTCGCCGTCGGCAGCGGCGTGACGGCGAACTTGGCCTTCACCGCGCTGTCGTCACCATTGCCAAGCGCATAGGCATAGGGCCAGTTGCGCATGAAGACGGCGTTGCCGGTCTGCCAGACACCGCGCGATTCTTCTTCCTGATAGGCAAGCGCGCCTTGCGGCGAAATCGTGCCGATCCATCCCTTGATGCGGTCGATGGCTGCCGCCGCCTTCTCGTTGTTGATCGAGATTGTGCCGTCCGGCTCGACGATCTGGCCGCCACCTGAAGATTTGACCCATTCGAGCGCATTGCAGGTCAATCCTTCATAGGCGTTGCCCTGGAAGACGTAGCCCCAGAGGTCTGCCTGGCCGGCGGCGCGTTCCTTCTCCTGGATTTCCTTGGCGGTCGCCGCCAGTTCGTCCCAGGTCTTCGGCGGCGCCTTGCCGTGTTTTTCCAAGAGGTCCTTGCGATAGTAGAGCGCCGGCGCATCGGTAAAGGCCGGCAGGGCCACCAGGCGGCCGTTGACGGTCTGCGAGGCAATGATCGACGGGAAGTGCTGACCGACGACATCCTTGGTCGCTTCGGTCAAGTCGACGAACTGGTCGGCGAGCTGCGGCGCCCAGACGACGTCGGTCTGGTAGACGTCGACGTCCTTGTTTCCGGCGGCAAGCCACAGACGGTACTGGCTGAACTGCTCGCTGCTCGACGGCGGCATGGTGACCAGGCTCACCTTGTGCCCGGTTTGCTTCTCGAAGACGTCGAGTTGCTCGCGGATGAAATTGACGTTCTTCCCGGTCGTGTTGGCCGCCAGCGAAAGCTCGGCGGCTACGACGACATCGGCTGCGGCGATGGCCGTGCAAAAACTCAAGGCGCTGAGAATGGCTCTCATGTCGGTTGACTCCTCCTGGTTCCCCTATGCCGCTCGAAAACTCCTCAGTAATTCGAAAGCGGTTTGGTTGGAAAAAGCTGCCAGAAGCAGAAAACTCTGTCAACCCTTTCGAGAAACTCCCTACAAATGCATGGGTGTGCAGAATTTTATTATTATATTTCAATATATTACAAAGCGCGTGATTGTTTATGATGGAGACAAGCGGCAAATATGGCTTTACGCATGTCGGATCAAAATTTAAAACGCTTTGGTTATTTTGCTTGCGCGGAGTTGCATGTGAGAACGCGCCGACAATTGGATTGTTACCGGCGGTGAAGGCGTATATTCCTGCAGGATAATGAGGGCTGAGGATACGAGTATCGCATGAAGCTAAGGGAGTTCGCGCAACAACTGGGCCTTTCGCCGACGACGGTCAGCCGCGCTCTGAGCGGCTATCCCGAGGTCAGCGAGAAAACGCGAACAAGGGTGGCCGAGGAAGCCGCCCGCCTCGGCTATCGTCCGAACATCAATGCTGTACGGCTCGTCACCGGGCGCGCCGGCGCCATCGGCGTCGTCATGGGGCGGTCCGGCGAATTCCACTTCTCCGAGTTCATGAGTGGCATGGCGGAGAGATTGGGAACCCAGGACATCGACATCCTCGTCAGCCCAATGGACGAGAAAGCCACCAAGGGCGAGATCCAACTCTACAGCCGGCTGGCCGTAAGCGGCCGGGTGGACGCCGTGATTGTGCATTCGCCGGAACCGAATGATGAACGCATCACCTTGCTGCACAGGCTCGGCATGCCCTTCCTGGTCCATGGCCGTTCCGAAACCGACGTGCCCCATGCCTGGCTCGATATCGACAATGAGGGCGCCATTCACCGTGCGACATCACATCTGCTCGATCTCGGGCACAGACGCATCGCGATGATCAATGGGCGCGAGGGCCGAACGTTCTCGCTTCATCGCGACAAGGGATACAGAGATGCATTGCAACAGCGAGGCATCCCGTTTGACCCGCGTCTCGTCGCCCACGGCAACTTTACCGACGAGCTTGGCTTCCGCTTCGCGCGTTCCTTCCTCGAGCAGACCCCCCGCCCGACGGCGTTCGTCGCCGGCTCAATGATGACGGCACTTGGAGTATACCGGGCAGCGCGCTCCATCGGGCTCGAAATCGGACGCGATATCTCCGTGATCGCCCATGACGACGTCTTTCCCTATCTGACACCCGAGACCATGGTCCCCTCGCTCTCCGCCACTCGTTCGTCCATGCGCGCCGCCGGCGCGCGCACCGCCGATCTCGTGCTGCAACTGCTCGCCGGCAGACCCGCATCCGAGATCCACGAACTCTGGCCGGTCGAGCTTATTCTTCGTGAATCGACTACGCCCCTCCGCCAAAGCTGACACGGAACGCTGGCCATCGGCTGCTACAGGCCGGGCTTCGGCTGCTTCTTCGAAGGCTACATCTTGCAATCTTCGGCTACCCCTCCGCGGTTCGACCAGGCAAGAAGGCTGCCGCCGAAACAACCATTCGCAAACCTGGGACCAGGACCTCCAAGGCTCAGTCTCGTCCCTGCGCCAGACGGCAGTTATGCCTCCTTTCTTGCCGAGCTCCGAGCGCTCCGCAACAAACGATCACCCTAATACAGACTGTCCCACCGCCCCTTAAGCCACCTCAAGGTAACAATGCCGGTGCTGCCCCTCATAGCCAAAAGCGGGTGGTCTTAGGGGTCGCTCGCATGCCGTCGGTCGCATAGAGACGACCGGGGGCTTCCGGGTGACGAAGGAAGTGGAGTTCCTTGCCGGCCGCGGCGTAGGAATGGGGCGAGAATTGTTCGAGGCACTCGGGGACCGGGTTGGCGGCGTTTGCGGCCTTGACGCCGAACCAGTTCAGAGCGTCCTGCGGGGAATAGGCCTCCGCGACGAGGAGGGCACCGCTCGGCTGAAGGGCCACGGGCAGAGTGATACCCCTCACCTTCCTGAGCTCGAAATTGCGGTTGGGCAGATCCATTGTCCATTCCGGCGCAAAGACCGGCCGCCCGGATTGTCAACAAATACGTTATAAATAGTACTCAATATTGTCGACAATTACGTTGACAAACGCTGTCTGTGTGCGATGGTCCCGATTAGCAGGCACGAGCTAGGGAGGAGCAGTGTTGATGCAAGGTCCTTGGAAGACCGCCGCGACAGCGTATCCGCTGGGCTTTTTGCGAGTGGCGCACACCCAACACGCTCCGCTGAGCCGATCGGCGTGCATCTTCTCACTCTACCCCTATTCCGCATCGAACGTTCCTCAACCACGTCGATGAAGGGTTGGCACGGGACAGTCTTAGATGGTGTTTGCGCTGACAATCGACTGGCAGCTTATCGACAACAAGATTTGGCGTTTCAAGCTACGCAAGGTGGCGAGTTTGGCAACCATACGGATTTCAACGCTGACAACTTGATTACCTCGCTGGCTAAGGAGCTCGACCGCCAAAGCGTCTGGCGATCGAAACGGTGGCGCGAGCACGCGTTGATCATGTTCCCGCTGTAGCGGCAGCCGGTGGTCTCGGGCGATGACCGTCAGGATTGAGCAGATCGTGTCCGCGCCGACAACAAGCCGCGCCACTGGCTGACCCGGCGATCCGACGTATCGCCTGCGAGCCGTCCGTGCCTTTTACGAAAAAGATTCCCGTCAAGGGGATAGGTGACCTCAACCAGGGAGAACTGCAGAATGCTCAAGAAACTGACCCTCGCGGCCGTCATGTCGGCTGCGCTTTCCGCGGCTGGCCACGCGGAAACGCTCAAATGGGGCGCTTCGCGCGACATCTATTCGCTCGACCCTTATTCTTATGGCGACAGCTACACGCTGTCTTTTCTCAATCACGTCTATGAGGGGCTTGTCCGCTTTGACGCCGAATTGAAGATCGAGCCGGCGCTGGCGATATCCTGGGAGACCCTATCGGATACGGTCTGGCGGTTCCATCTGCGCGAGGGCGTGAAGTTCCATGATGGCGCCGACTTCACCGCGGACGACGTAATCGCCTCTCTCACTCGGGTCAGCGATCCGGTGTCCCCGCTCCGCGGCAACCTTCCGGCCTACAAGTCGGCGAAGAAGGTCGACGACCACACTGTCGATATCGAACTGGTCGGACCCTCCCCGCTGCTGCTGAACGACCTGACGAATATCCACATTTTCGACGCTACCTGGCTCACCGACAACAACTCGCTGAAGCCGACGGATGTCGGCAAAAGGATCGAAGGCTACGCCACCTACCACACCAACGGCACGGGTCCGTTCGAGCTCGAGAGCCGTGCGCCCGACAGCAAAACCGTTCTCGTCAAGAACGCCGAGTGGTGGGACGAGTCGCAGTCCAACATCGATCGCATCGAGTTCACACCGATCATCTCGGCAGCGACGCGAGTAGCCGCGCTGTTGTCGGGCGAGATCAACTTCACCGAGAATGCGCCTGCACAGGATATTCCGCGCCTTGTCGCGCAGCCGGACCTGAAGGTCATGGAGCGCACCGACCTGCGCACCATCATGATCGGCTTCAACCGCAAGCCGAATCTGGCCAACGGCGTCGACAACAAGTTCAACGACCTGCGTGTCCGCCAGGCTGTCGCCCATGCGCTGGACAAGGACCTCATTCAGAAGCGGGTCATGCGCGGCAAGTCGAGGATCGCGGGGACGATCATTGCGCCTGAGATTCCCGGGTATGCCGAAGCACTGGACATGGTGGTGCCGTTCGATCCCGAATTGTCAAAAAAGCTGCTCGCCGAAGCCGGCGCCAGCGATCTCCCCTTCACCCTCGTCTGCACGAACGAGGCCTATGTCAACGAGGAGGAGCTTTGCCAGAGTATCGTCAACATGCTGAGCCGCGCCGGTTTCAAGCCGCAGCTCGACATAGGCCCGACGGCTGCACAGGCGCCCAAGCGCACGGGGGGTCTATCTGATGTCTACCTCATCGGCTGGGCGAACGAGCCGATGCTCGACAGCTACTCGATCCTGCTCCAGATGATCGAGACGAGGAGCGACAAGGCGGGCGTCTTCAACTGGGGTGGCTGGAGCTATCCAGAGATTGATAGGCTGATCATCCAGGCATCGACCGAAATGGATCGAACGAAGCGGCTCGAATTGCAGACCAAGGCACTCCAGATGGTCAAGGACGAAATGATCATGTTGCCGTTGCACCAGCAGCCAATGGCCTGGGCGATGAGCAATGAGATCGACCGGGTCGCTCAGCTGGCGGACAACAAGCCGCGCCACTGGCTGACTCATTTCGCCGAGTAACCGCCGTAAGGAGCTGGAACGACAGGCGTTCCAGCTCCTGCCCAACTTGCGTTTTCGGCCCGTCCCAATCGCGGTCGTGGCGTCGCCAGCCTATTTCGAGCGGCATCCGCTTCCACAACCCCGTATCGATCGTACGGCGGCTTCTACCTTGAGCCCGCTTCAGAATGTAAAACGTTAGGCAGATGTACGCGACAGGATTAAATGGCAAGATGAACGGCATTTTCACCAAGCTCTGTGCTCCCGATCACACCGCCGAGATACTGCCCATTTCCGAGGGCCTTCACGTCTTTACGGACGGCTCGTATGAACCGACCTCTGCCAAAGGCGGATGGGCATTCGTCGTCTATCGCAATGGCGCGGAAATAGCATCCGAGTTTGGCGGCGCCCGACCTTCCGCCGACAACACAATGGAGTTGACCGCGCTCTTCAAGGCAGCGCTGTGGGTCAACGGCAATGTCTCAGGCGAACGCGCAATCGTCTGGTCCGATTCCGTTTACGCGGTAAATGGCTGCAACAGCTGGCGCCAGATCTGGAAGAACAACGGATGGAAAAAGATTGTCCCGAATGCGAAGGCCAGAAGCCGGACAATAGCCAATGCCGGGCTTTGGATGGCGATCGATCTTCAGCTGTCTCGCAATCCCCAACTGGCTATCGCGTGGTGCAAGGGCCATTCCGGGCTCGTTGGCAACGAGCGCGCGGATACCCTTGCGGGACTTGCGCGCCAATCTGCCCGGTGCAGCGACCGTTGAAACCGTCAGTGTCTTTCGCCAATTCGGCGATGCCAATGACGGCATTGCCAGGACGGCTAGAGCGTTTCCGCGAAACGCTCTAACGCCATGTTTTACCCATTTCCGGACGGAAAACCGCTCGCGCTTTTCCTGGAAATCCTCTAGTGGCAGGCTCCCGGTGTGTGGGTCATCACAGCAGCCACGGCAGCAGTTGATCTCATCGAGGACAGATGCACGAGCGTAATCCCCAGCTCGAGAAGAAGCTCGGCAGATTTGAGATCCTGCGTTCCGAGGTTGTCGGCATATCCGCGGATCGTACCTGCAACACACTTCGAGTTGGCGGCAAAACGAGCGTCGCCCAGGTCTTCGGCCTCTTCGGCGACAGCATCGAGCGCACCGGCGACCGTTTCGAGCATGCAGCACCGTTCGCGCATGCTCATGTCTTCAAGCGTTTTTGGGATCCGACCATGTTATCTCCTTCGCGCCCGGCAGGATGAGCCGCGGCGCTGGTATCACGTTCGAATTCTGGTGTTGCACCTCATATGGAAATCGCAGCGGCTATAAGCAAATCATGCCGGCCATGCGGCTGCTGCATGGCACGCGCAGCAATTCAAAGTGCTACAGCGACCTTTGCGCGTCTAATATGACGCGCGGCGCTGTGGGGCTGCAGCGGTGTGTGCCACCGCGCGTCAGGTTCCGCCAGGTTTCATCATCACGTGCGTGTGGTATGACGTCTCACGCCCCCAACGTTTTGGGGTCGATCATCAGGTTGGGATACGGTAGCCGGCGAAGCAGAGACATGTTTGAATTGAGTGCTCATTTTACGCTGCGCGTGTTGGATCAGGCCGAAGACATCGGCAGCAAACCAGCCACGTCATCATTGACCTTGGTTGAGTTTGAGTGAGCAACGCCCTCTTGAAGTCCTGGTTGTTCGGCGTGGCGTTGTGGCTCGCTGCGGTCTCGGCATTTGCGCTCTATTCCGTCGAAGCGTCGCGGCAGCGGCTGACCGATGAACTGGCGGTGACGGGCCGGACCCTGCACCGCTTGATATCCCAGCGTGCCGCGCAGCACGACGCCCACATGACCAGCCTGATCGCATTGACCAGCGACACGGACCCCACACGATTGGACGCCACCCGGCAGGTGATGGAAAGTGTTGCGCGCTTCTATCCGCGCATCGCCTGGCTCGCGCTTGTTTCGCTCGATGACAAGGTCGGACTGCAAGGCGCCGCAACTGCACAAAGTGGCGGTGCACCTAAACTGTTGCTCGAAGTCCCCTCCGGCGGGGGCGAAGATCTTTCCCCGTTGCGCGACGCAATCACGCGACAACAGCGCGGCAAGGGAGGGGCCTATGTCGGCAGTAATGGCCGGTATCTGCTGGCCAAGCGGGCACAGGCGCCTTCGGACACCGCGCTGGTGATTTCCATCGACGCGCGCCATCTGCTGGAGCAGGAGGAACAACCGCGATGGGCGCACGTCAGGCTTACGCTCAACGAGCAGCTGTTGCTCGACCTGCCGGCCGAGGATGCCGTCAGTGGCAACACATCTTTCGTCGCGCCCGCCCATTTCGAATCGACGATCGACAGTGAGAGCCAAAGGATCTCGCTGTCACTCGACCGGCCGATGCCGACTGAGGCGCTCCTGCCTTTGAGACCGTTGATCGGCTTTGCGGCAATGGCCGGACTGGCGTCTTTCGCGCTGGTGTTCGCATTGCGCCAGCGCGCCGCCGTCCAGAAATCCCAGAAGTCGACGCGAGAGGCCGAAGCCCGAGCGCTCTTGCAGGAGCGGCAGGCGCTGCTTGCTCATGCTTCGCGTGTCAACGCCATGGGCGAACTGGCGTCAGGCATAGCGCATGAACTGACGCAGCCCTTGACGGCAATGCTCAGCCGCAGCCAGGCGGCGCTCAGACTGGTCGGCACGGAAAAGCCCGATATCGGGCTGATCTCAGACGCGCTTGAAGTCAATGTCCGCGAGGCGAAACGTGCGGGAGAGATGCTGCGGCGGATGCGCGACTACGCCTCCAACCGCACGCCCGAGCCCGTCACCAGCGCGATCAATGGTATCGTTGCCGAAATCGCGGCGCTTACCGGCTCCGATCTTCAGCGACGCGGCATCCAGTTTAGCCTCGACCTGACGAAGGAGCCGCTTGCAGCCGACGTCGATCCGATTGAGCTGGAGCAGGTATTACACAATCTGATCCGCAACGCGGCCGACGCGCTGGAGGGCGCAGGGACCAAAGACGCGCAGGTCGAAATCGAGACACGAGCCATTGGTGACGAGGTAAAGATCATTGTGCGTGATAATGGACCGGGGATCGCCCCAAATGCTTTTCCCAAGCTGTTTCAACCGTTTTTTACGACCAAGCCCGATGGCATGGGCCTGGGGCTCTCGCTGTGTTCGACCCTGATCGAGCGCGTCGACGGCCGAATAGAAGCGGAAAATGCTGCAGGTGGCGGGGCGTGGTTTACGATTACGCTGCCACGTGCGCAGGAACAGGAGCCGCAGTGAGCAAATACCGGGTCTATCTGATCGACGACGATGAGGCGGTACGGACAGCGATCGCCTTTCTGCTCAGCACTTATGGCATCAATGTCGAAACATTTGGCGATCCCCAGACTTTCCTGACGCATATCGATGAGGAGAAGCCGGGATGCCTTATCGTCGATCTGCGCATGCCCTTGGTTTCGGGGCTGCAACTGCACGCGAAACTGGCCGCGCGCGGCATTGATTGGCCGACGATCATGATCACCGGCCATGGCGACGTCGCTGCCTGTCGACGGGCGTTCAAGGCGGGTATCCAGGATTTCCTGACCAAACCGGTGGACGGCGAGGTGTTGGTGGAGGCGCTGCAGCAGGCATTCGCCAGCTTCGACGCACGGCTCGAAAAGCGCGAGGCACGACTGCAGCTCGCACGGCTGACCGAACGCGAGCGCGAGGTTCTCGATATGGTCGCCTTGGGTTGGGCAAGCAAGGAGATTGCGGCAGCGCTCAACATATCGGCACGAACCATCGATGCGCACCGGGCGAAGATAGCCGAGAAGCTTGGCACCAGTTCGGTGGCCGAGTTCGTGCGGCTAACGCTCGCGGATAAGGGACCGGCATAGGTTGTCCTACCTATGCCAGGTGGTGCCATCGCGGATTCTGCAGGCGGGGCCGATTGGATAGTTCTGGTTTCGGAAAAGCGAAACGCTTCCTCCGGAAAAAGGACAGGAACCACGCCATGATCAAGACCCTTCTCGCAACGGCTTCCGCGCTCGTCATCGTCAGCGGCACCGCCCAGGCCGAACTGCTGACCGAAAAGAATATCCCGTCGAACCTCGCCGTCGAGATCGCCACGAATGCGGTCCAGGCCTGCGCCGCCGATAAGTACAACGTGACGGCAGCAGTGGTCGACCGCGCTGGCGTGCTGCGCGCGCTCGTGCGCGCCGACAACGCCGGACCGCATACGGTTGAGGCGGCTCGCGCCAAGGCGTTCACGTCCGCATCCTCGCGCACACCGACCTCGAAAATGGCAGAGAACGTCGCCAAGAACCCGGCCGCAGCCGAGCTGGTCAACATCGAAGGCTTTCTCGTGCTCGCCGGTGGTGTACCGATCAAGGCCGGTGACGTCACGATTGGCGCAATCGGCGTGGGTGGCGCTCCTGGTGGCAATCTCGATGAGGCCTGCGCAGCGGCCGCGATCGAAAAGGCTGCCGGCCAGCTGAAGTAATTCAGAAGCATGTCGCGCAAAAAAGCCCAGCAGTTTTGCGCGACATGGAAAGACAAGGCTCAGAGCGCAGCGACTGAATTTTTGACATCGCGACGCGCTTAGGCGACCGCAGGTAGGAGGATCGGCGGCCTTTGCTCACACTTCTATGCATGGTCTCGGCCAGGCTGGCATCGCTCGAACAGCGAAGCCGGCCTGGCCTGCCACTGTCTAGGCGCGGGTAGCGGTCGCCATCCAATGCAGGGATCATCCCCCTTGGGTCCCGGCCGATAAATGCGGTCGCCATCAATCGGCCAACAGGTGCCACGCTCCGGAAAAGCACACCCGACCAGACGAGCCTCGTCCTTCCGGTTTCACTAAGAAATTCGGCAAGCAAAGGCAGCGAGAAGAACGGCGGAACGCTTCCGCGATCACCGCTCCAGGCGACGGGCGCCAGCGGCCGTAGCACAGAGACAGTCTTTGCAGGCAGCTGCCTTGTCTCATAGAACGGCAGAGCCAGCGTGCGCTGGTGTATCGATGCCCGGGCAACAGAACGGTGTTGCAACTCAGCAACATATCTCACATCAATATTTGCAATTCGAAATTGCGACTTGCGAAGAGAATACTCTCATGCGACGCTGCATTGTCAGCAACCCACACTATAGGAGGCGTGAGATGACATATACTCTCTTTAATATGCGCACTTCTGGTGGATTCGTTGCTGTGCTCGGGATGCATCTCGCATCCTGCGTCGACCCATCGGGTTCACGAAGCGCCTAAACGCTGACCTTCGACGGCTCGGCATTTCCCAACTGACCTAACGCTACCGGCCCACCGCGAGACCATTCGCGTCCAAGCCCAAATCAACTTTTAGAGGACCCGATCGCGTCGCAGCATCGGGATGAACACATGCGTGAAACATCATTTCCGGCCGCCGGCACTCTGCCGGCAGCCCTCGACGAACTGTGCCGTACATTTGGCATCTGGAGAACAACAGCCGGCCTCGTCAGGGCAGCCTGGCGGCATCACCGACTGGTCAACCAGACAACCGGCCTCTCCAACCGGATGCGCCGCGATATCGGGCTTCCCGAAATCGGCGAACCGCCCGACGATCCCTGGATCGCTGCGTGGGGATCACCTCGGTGGGCCCCGTCGGTTCTGATCAACTGAGGTGGAAGGCAACCGCCAAGCCCAGCGGGCAAGACGGTTGTCGCCATAGCGCAACACGGGCACGATGCAAGTCGTGCCCGTGACCTGCCGCGCGGACGCGACGTAGACATCATAGCCGAGCCATCAGGCTCACGCTGGAACCGGCCCATCGACGGGTGGCGCCATCAGCCCCACGTCAGTGGATCGAGACGCAGGTAGAAATCGAGACGCGCACGATCGGGTGCTACAATTCCCAATGTATCAAACAGGATGGCAAAAGCCCGCTGCTCCTGATCCGGACTCGTCCAGCTTTCACGGGCGTTGGCTGTCATCAGCGCCAGATCGGCGTAGCGGTCCGCCGTTCCGAGACGACCGAGATCGATCATGCCGCTGCAGCGAAGGGTTCGAGGGTCGATCATGAAGTTCGGCATGCACGGATCACCGTGACAGACGACCCTGTCACCCGTTTCCTGCTCGAGGCGAACCGCAAGTTCGCGCTCCACGCGCGCCAAAAGGTCGTGGGCGGGTGTCTCCTGATCATCGACCGCAAGAAAATCGGCGTTCACGGCATCCCGGGCCACCACGTCCGCGGCGCGCGCGAACATGGGCGCCAGACCGCGGTCGAATGGGCATTGGCCGGCATCGAGCGCGTGGAGAGAGCCGAGTTGCCAGCCCATGGACGGCCAGGCCTCGAGTAGGTCGGCAGCCGAAAGATCCACTGCCGGGATGCCTTCGATTGCAGAAATGATCAGGCAGGCACCTTCGTCGGCAATGTGCCAATCAGTCACTTCAGGCGTCAGGATGCCTTTGCCCTGCAGCCACAGGAGCCGATCGCGCTCTCCGGAAAGCTCGGCCGACCGGGCCGCCGTCGCGACCTTGG
This sequence comes from Ensifer sp. 1H6, assembly GCF_001976035.1. Classification (NCBI taxonomy): domain Bacteria; kingdom Pseudomonadati; phylum Pseudomonadota; class Alphaproteobacteria; order Hyphomicrobiales; family Rhizobiaceae; genus Ensifer; species Ensifer sp. 1H6. The sequence goes on from NZ_MOAI01000048.1 coordinate 15,702, forward strand.
CATAGGCTCGTTCGTCGCTGCGCTGATAGACGAAATCTCCGGACTCTCCCGTGACGACCGGCACCCATTCGAAGGGCGAACGCCCGAAAAATTCATGTGACAAACTCAATGCGAAGACTCCCGCGACCTCAAAAGTGCTTGTGTTAGCTGGGTACCGCCAGCAAAGATTGCAACATCGTAGATCCGACAGATTAGACGCCGTCTGCTGCCTCATGCCCGGCCGCGCCGATCACCGATGGTGGCTTTCCACAGAACGCTGGCCGATGCTCGATCAAACTGACGCCGGCAACGCCGCGCACTTCCAGCACAGGACAGAGGGTAAAATGAACCAGACGCTCGCACTCATCGCTATTGTTGTTCGAGACTATGACGAAGCGATCGATTTCTATGTGAACAAGCTGAAGTTCGCCTTGGTCGAGGACAGCTATCAACCGGAACAGGACAAGCGCTGGGTCGTCGTCAAACCGGTCGGCGACGGCAGCACCTCCTTGCTACTCGCCCGCGCTTCCAGTCCCCACCAGGAAAACTATATCGGCGACCAGGCGGGTGGCCGCGTCTTTCTCTTCCTGCGGACCGATGACTTTGTGCGCGACTACGCCGATCTGGTGGCACGCGGCGTCGAATTCGTCAGGGAACCCAAGGATGCACCCTACGGGACCGTCGCGGTCTTCAAGGATCTCTACGGCAACCTTTGGGATCTTGTGCAGTTTACGGATGGCAGGCCCTGAGGCCCTCGAGCACGAAGGGTTCCAACGCCACGGACTTCCGCAAGGTTTGCCGCTGTACCTAACGTCGACGACGTCAGAACCGGGCTTGACTACCCATAGCTCGGCGGTTATTGATCCAATCCATAGCCAACGAGTTATTGAATTGTGACGCCACAGCCGCACGAGATCCTGTTCAAAACCCTTGCCGATCCGACGCGACGGGCGCTCTTTGAGCGGCTGTGCCGCGACGGCGACCAGACGGTCGGGGCACTTACGGCGCACGCCGGGATATCGCAGCCGGCCGTTTCCAAACATCTCGGGATCCTGAAGCGCGCCGGCCTGGTGCAAGATCGGCACGAAGGCCGCCTGACCCACTATAGCGCGCAGCACGGCGCGCTTGACCCGTTGATCGGCTGGGCAAACCAGATGGCCGGGTTCTGGCACAACCGCTTCGACGACCTCGAAGATTTGCTCAAAAGGATGGACCAATGACCGAAACATCAACCGAAACGCTCACCGTCATCGTCGAACGGGAGGTACCCTATCCGGCGGAGAAGATCTGGCGCGCGCTCACCCAGCCTCACCTGATCGAGGAGTGGCTGATGAAGAACAATTTCAAGCCAGACCGTGGGCACCGCTTCAATCTGACTGCCGACTGGGGCGCCGTCGACTGTCAGGTGCAGGCGGTCGAACCCAACAAATCGCTATCCTATAGCTGGGACACCAAGGATCTGAAGAGCCTCGTGACCTGGACGCTCACCCCGACGGGCGCCGGTACCCGGCTGCGCATGGAGCAGTCCGGTTTCCGGCCAGATCAGCAGCCGTACTATCAGGGTGCAACGGCCGGATGGCCGAGATTCCTTTCGGCGCTCGAGGCGGTCCTGGGCCGGATGGACTGAAGACCAACCCTATTCTTTGAGTTCGCGCCACGCGGATCGCCCGATCCGTTGCGGCTGGTATTGTGAGGAGGTGCCAATGAACTGGAACAACTGGATTCGTCAAATTCACCGCTGGACGTCGCTTGTCTTCGCAGTGGTGGTCGCCGCCATCTTCATCGCCTTGGGCGTAGGCAAGCAGCCCGCCGAATGGGTCTATTTCCTACCCCTGTTCCCACTCGCCATTCTCGTGCCCACCGGTCTCTACATGTTCGTGCTGCCTTACCTTAGCGGGCGACGCACCGCCGGATAGGAGAAAGCGCGATGGCCAGCAAGACATCCAAGAAGCCGGCGGCGGCAAAGGCAGACAAACCACGCGCCGCGGCACCGGCTCAGGCCGGCGACGTGCCCCTGCTGTCCGGTGGCAACCCGCAGATCGCCAAGGGCTATGGCGACGCCCCCGTCCAGGCCTATATCACCGCGATGCCGGGCTGGAAGAGCGATGTCGGCCGGCGCCTCGACGCGCTGATCGAACGCACAGTCCCCGGCGTCTACAAGGCCGTCAAATGGAACTCTCCGCTCTATGGCATTGAGGGTGAGGGCTGGTTCCTCGGCATCCATGTCTTCACGAAGTACGTCAAGGTGGCGTTCTTCCGCGGCTCGTCTCTCAATCCGATGCCGCCCGGCCAGTCGAAGCACAAGGAGGTTCGCTACCTCGACATTCGCGAAGACGACCAACTCGATGAAGAGCAGTTCACCGACTGGGTAGGGCAAGCCAGCCAACTGCCCGGCGAACGCATGTGACGGCCATGAGGCTGCGTGGCCCGACTCCGTCGATCTTCGGCAGTTCACCGCGCGCGTTAAAGGTTCATTAAGCATAGCTTGAATCGGGCCGCCCGATGCACTTGGGGACGCGCACAGCTTCACCTAAGTACACGCTCCTCACCCGATGCTGGGTGATTGAATGGAGTGACATGATGTCAATGGAAAATGAGGCAGCCGCCCAGGCGCTGGCGCTCGACCGTTCGGTCAGCGATGCCGAAATCAGTATCGCCATCTCCCACGCACAGAACGCGATCGAGGCCGCGGGCGAGACCCAGTCTCCGGGGCTTCGCCGCGCGATGCAGGTCAAGGATGCACTCGAAGGCGCTCTGCGTATCCGCGGTCGGACCACCGGCCGGCCGGTGAACGGATGAATTCCGTAGGTCCCATCCACGGCGGTCCGTTCAAGATCACCGCGCGCGCCCGATAGGTTCCGCACCGCCAAACAGGATTCACGATGCAGCTGATGTCCATGCCGGTTGTCGCCGGCATATCCCTGGGCGTTGCGATCATCACGATCTTCTCCCAAAAGCACCGTGGCAAAGCCGCCGGCGAAAGGGCGCTCGTCTCCCTCGGAAGCTTTCTCGCGAGCCTTCTTGTGCTGTTCATTCTCAACTTCGCGATCTTCTGCGTCCAGCAATCCTAATGCACGTCCGATCGAATCTGTTGAGCGATGCCGGCCGTATCATGTCGCGCAAAGACATGTGCGGCGACACCAGCGCCGCAAACAGCCCTGATGGCGTCCCGTCAACGTCGCGCGCCAAGGCCACGAGGCCACTTGGCCCGTTGACACGGATGGTATGCAGCACCGCGCTTTACGGTTTCCTTATTCCCAAACTCCCTCTTCCCAAGCGATTTTCTATGCACGCTTGGGCTAAGTGTTGCCGCGCCCCGACGCGTGATCAGTCGGTGCGGCAATGAAATATCGGCCGAGGCAGCGCTCGAACGCCACTGCCATGCTTGCGCCGCTTTCGGGTGGCTTGAGACGCCGGCCCCCTTTCCTTTGCGGCGTCACGGCCAGCAGCGATGCCTCAAGGAGCAAACGACAGATCCTATGACGAGTATCAGACGATGAAGATGAGAAACGCATTCAGGCTTGCGCCAAAACAGAGCCGGAGATTGCCCACCGAGTATTTCATTCTGGCGAATGTGCGTTTCGAAGGGCAGGTCGTCGGATACCTCGCCGGACGGCCAATCCGCGAAATAGCGACCGACGGCGGCGGGCTTCGATACCAGTTCGTCGGCGTCGCCGCGCGCAACGCTGCCGGAGGTCCGGACGTACAGTCGCTGCGCAAGGGCGAATGGATCGTTCAACCGGGGCTGGTCTATGCCAGTATCGGCGACGACGTCGTCGCTTCTGCAGACCGCGCCGCCTGACACCGGTCGAAGTGTCGGGGAAGCTATCGAATAGGACCGCAATGTCTATGTAATCTTGGCAGATTAGCTCCGGGGTAGACAATTCGAACCCGGGATCGAACATGCCCTTTTGCAAAGCGCGCGGCACCTTCGCCGCCATCGCTATCACCGCAGCCCTGATTCTGACCGGCTGCGCCTCCACCGTGATGAAGAACTATATCGGCCAGCCGGTGGAATCGGTCGTCATCGACTACGGACCGCCGACCGCCGTTCTTGACCTCGGATGGGATCAGCGCGCCTACCAATGGCGCAAGATCTCCACCAACGTCGTTTCCGGCTCGACGAGCGGTGAGATTCGCGACACGCGGCGCGGCCAGCGCTATGAAGAGACCGTAACGCCGGGCTATGTCGAGGAGCAGGAGTGCTTCTATACATTCTACGCCCGACAGCAGGGCGGCCGCTGGTATGTGACGAACTTCCGTCAACCGAAGCTCGAATGCGAGTGAGCGCTTCAACTCGCCCCCGATTTGAGAAATGATGCATTCGACACCGCGGCTCCGGCGCTTTCGGAACCGCATTCAGGAGAGATCGGCATGCGCATCCTGCTGCTAGAGGACGAGCCCGAAATGGCGTCGGCCCTGAAGGCCGCGCTCGAGCGTCGGCAGGTGATCGTCGATCATGTTTCGACGCTCGCCGACGCCGAGGCCGTGGTCGAGCTCTGGTCCTACGACGTAATCGTACTCGATCGCCGCCTTCCTGACGGCGAGGGCCTCAGCCTCATTCCGAAGCTGCGCGCGCTGCGCGTCGAAGCGCCGATCATGATGTTGACGGCGCTCGGCGCCATCAACGACCGCGTCGCCGGTCTCGATGGCGGTGCCGACGACTATCTCGCCAAACCGTTTGCGGTCGAGGAACTGATGGCGCGCCTTCGTGCACTTGGTCGCCGTCCCGTCACGCTCAAGTCCGACCAGATCATGGTTGGCCGCCTGACCTATGATTTCCGCCATCGCGAAGCGGTCGTCGACGACAAGCCGCTCGACCTTCTGCGGCGGGAAAGGCTGGCGTTGGAGGCGCTGATGCGCCGCCCGGGCCGCACGGTCCTGCGCGCAACGCTGGAAGATTCCGTCTATGCCATGGAAGACGAGATCGATTCCAACGCGCTCGATTCCCACCTTTCGCGGCTGCGACGAAAGCTCGAAGAGGTCGCAGCCGGCGTCGAGATCAGGGCAATCCGCAACCTCGGCTATCTCCTGCGCGCAACGGCATGAGAAAACCTCGCTCGCTTCAATGGGTCCTGGTGCGCCGCCTGATCCTGCTGCAGGCGGCGACGTTCGTCGCCTTTATCGCCCTGCTGGCTGCGATCCTGACGATCGCCCAGCCTCGGCTGATCATCGACAACGAGGCGGCCATCAAGCACCTGTCCGAGGCGGTGGCGCGCGACAAGAGCGGCGGCCTCATTGTGCGCGACACCGAGGAGCTTCGTGCGTTCCGGGAAGACTTCCCCAATCTCTGGTTCATCATCCGCGATGCCGACGGGCATGTGGTCGAGCAAGGCAGCGTTCCGGCCGCCTATGAAGCGGCTGGTGGAGAGCTGTTGAAGAATATCGGCCGCGCGACGCTGCGGTTCGATCAGGGCGACCTTCGACCGGAAGCCGCCCTTGCCAATGTCGACACCGATGTCGGCCGAGTGCAGATCCTTGCCTCCTCGATCTCGTCGCGCGACGAGAACGATGGGCTCGAAGTCGAGATCAACGTGAACGCCGAGATGGCAAAGGATGCCAATGGCAATCCGGACTGGCTTCGCGTGCTGCCGGTCCTGGCGCTGCTTATCCTTTGCCTGCTGCTGCCGATCATCCTGGTGATGGGCGTCGCCACGTTGGTCACCACGCCGGCCGTTGTGCGCCGCTCGCTTGCCGGTCTCGTTGCGACAGCCGATCAGGCCGGGCGGATCGATATCGACAATCGCGCGGTGCAGCTCGAAACCGCCCAGGTGCCGACGGAAATCGCGCCGATGGTGCATGCCTTCAACAACGCGCTTTCTCGTCTGGACGAGGGTTACGACCAACGCAATCGGTTCCTGACAGACGCGGCCCATGAATTGCGCACGCCGATCGCCATCCTTCGCACCCGCGCCGAATTGCTGCAGGAAGATCCGCAGAGTGCGCGGCTAAGGAAAGATATCGAGCGGCTGTCGCATCTGGCCCAACAGCTTCTGGAACGCCAGGTGCTTGAGCACGGCAGCGGCACCCGCGACGTCGTCGACCTTGTGGCGCTCGCCAAAACGTTTGCCGCCGACTTCGCGCCGCTCGCCTTCGAGGCCGGCTACGAACTGGCCTTCGAGACGAATGCGACGCGGCCAGTGCCGGTCAGCATTCATGTTCAGCAAATCGAGCAGGCGGTCGCCAATCTCCTGCGCAACGCCGTCGAGCATGGCGCCAATCGCGGAACGATCACCGTACTGGTCGACGCCCGCGGCGGGATCGAGATCCATGACGAGGGTCCCGGTATTCCTGAGGACGAGCGAGACCGTGTCTTCGAACCCTTCTACCGCCTGCGCCCGCGTTCGAGCGGCGCTGGCCTCGGGCTCAATCTGGCCCGCGAAATCGCCCGGCTGCATGGCGGACGTATCGATATCCTCTACGGTTCGTGGTCCGGCGCGCGGATCAGGCTGCAATTGCCGGTGGTCGACGGGCATCACCTCGCGGCGCTTTCGACCACCTCCGCCTGAACAGCACCGGGCGGCAGTCGGTCGGTCGAACAAGGCGTCAACGGCTTTGCAACTTTTCAGATCACTTTTCGCCTTGGCCCTTATCAACGGTCGGCCGATGGTCCACATATGTCTCGGCGTTTCGAGGTCAGCGTTCTCCGGAGCTTCCGCTTCGAGAGCAGCAAGGCCGTCAGAACAGAGTGGAGAATTGCGATGCAGACTTCATCCGAGGCAATGGCCGGACCGCTGCACGACAGCGGCGCCCGTCCCATCGACAGCAAGGGAATTCTCGACTGGCTGATCATGGAGACCCGTGACCAGCGCTTCATCGACAATATTTTCGTGGATCTGTGCGAACGACTGGTCCAGGCCGGCGTTCCGCTCGCGCGGGCCACCCTGCATTTCCGGATCCATCACCCGCAGTGGCTCGGCGCCCGCATCCTTTGGCGCAAGGGCCTGACGGAGGCGGATATCCGCATGTTCGATTATGGTGTCGAAGACACGACGCAGTATCTCAACAGCCCGCTCTATGCCGTCAACAACGGCGCCAGCCAGGTTCGCAAGAATCTCGAGGCGGCAATCGACGATGAGGTGCCGAACTCGCTCTATGAAGAACTCCGTGCCGACGGCTTCACCGACTACGTCGCCTTGCCGCTGGAACACACGCTCGGCAAGCGCCACGTGGTGACCTTCGCCAGTGATCGCGAGGGCGGCTTCGAGACTGTTCATCTCGAGGTTCTCACCAGTCTGTTGCCGGTTCTGGCCCTTGTCAGCGAAATCCGGCTGAAGAACCGGATGGCGCGAACGCTGCTCGAAACCTATGTCGGGCCGCATGCAAGCGAGCAGATCCTTGCCGGTGCGACGACACGGGGGAGCGGCGTGACCGTCAGCGCCGCGATCCTGATCTGCGACCTTCGCGACTTCACCAAACTATCCGACCTCTGGCCGCGCGATGATGTGATCGAGTTACTCAACGGTTACTTCGATGCCATGTCCGAGCCGATCGAGCGGCATGGTGGCGAGATCCTGAAATTCATGGGCGATGGCCTGCTGGCGATCTTCCCGCTTAGCAATCCGCGGGCCTGCGAAAACCTGCTGCAGGCAATCGGCGAGGCGGAGGTCGCGATCGCTACCCTGAACCAGGAAAATCTGGCAAGGGGGCGCGAGGCCCTCGGCTACGGCATCGGGGTCAACGTCGGCGATGTGATGTACGGCAACATCGGCTCTCGCCGGCGGCTCGACTTCACAGTGATCGGACCGGCCGTCAATATCGCTTCGCGCCTAGAGAACCTGACAAAGCAGGCGAAGCGCCCGGTGCTGCTGTCACGCGCCTTCGTCGAATTGGCGGGACGCACGCGCGACATGGAGCATTTGGGCGCCTTTCCCGTGAAGGGCCTCGACGATCCGATTGACGTCTTCGCATTTTCGTCCGGCACCGCTCAGGCGGCGGAATGATCGGTGCAGAGTCTTGGTTTTTGCTAATCGGGCGGGCGCGACCGTTTAAGGCAACCGCTCGCCGACCCAACGCGCGACGGTCTGCGCCATCGTTTTCAGATGATCTGCAGCGGAATAGCCGGAGATCGTCTTGCGTGGTTTGAGATCGTGGTCGCCATCTTCGAGCCAAAGGATTTCTATTGCACCGGACAGGGGGTATCCGGGGACCTCCTCGCGCGTGCCGAATTCGTCGCGCGTGCCCTGGCAGATCAGCGTCGGCGTCTTCAACTCCCCGAGGTGTTTGGTGCGCAGCTGATCGGGCTTTGCTGGAGGATGGAACGGATAGCCGAGGCAAAGCAGGCCGATGATTTTGCCTTCGGCATAGAGCTCGTCAGCAATCATGCTGGCGACACGCCCACCCATCGATTTGCCGCCGATTAGCAACGGGCCGACCGCACCAAGAGACGCCACGGCGGCCCTGAACTCCGGATTGAGCGTTTCGGCGCGCGGTGGCGGTTTGCGGCCGCCTGATCGACGCCCCGCCATGTAGTCGAATTCGAACCGGGCCACACGAAAGCCTTCGGCAGCCAGCGCTTTGGCCGATGCGGTCATCGAAGCCGAATCCATCGGCGCGCCGGCACCATGCGCCAGCAAGATGGTCACCGGCGCATTCTCTGGCCCATCAAACAACATCGTCTTTTCCATCTCGACACCATCCGGCGTATCCGCCAATGAAATGCTGACTTTTATGCTGCGCCAGCGTCTTTTGGTCGACGTGGCTCGTGGGTCAACGTGTTTTCTACTGCATGTTTCCTTAAATCGTATCCGATTTAAGGAAACATGCAGTAATTCAAAGTGCTACAGCAACCTTTGCGCGTCTAAATAAGACGCGCGGCGCTGTAGCATGTCGAGCGCCGTGAGCCAGGGGTGCAGCGTACCATAAGCAGTCACGATCGATTGCCGCAACCAGTCGCGCTGCAACGCACTCAATAGCGGTAGGCAGGCCCCGAAATCGAACTCGTCTTTTTGTCGGGGCGTTTTTGCCTTGTAGAACAACTGGACCTCAACAGCGAGGAACGGTGGATCCCCGCCAGCCGCCATCGCGCTGATCGGCCGGGTCACCAGAGGATTTCGGCGCGAACGCCAGCTTTCCCCATTACTGTGGTCGAACATCAGTTGAAAGCGCCATGGCCCTTGCCGCTCGCCACGGCACCAGACATCGTTTACCGTTTTCGGCAGGCTTTCCGTTTCGCTCCACCGGCGCAAATGCCCCGGCGGATCCGCAGCCCAGCAATCCCATTGCCGAAGAAAGGAACGAACGTGCGCGCTGTCTCTCTGCAGCACGAGGATATCGATGTCGCCGTGACTGCGAAAAGGGCGACCGACGAAATGCTCGATCGCATACCCACCAGCGATCCACCAGGGAAAGGGTGCGGGCGCGAAGAGTACCGCGATGTCTTCGGGCAACAGCGGCTCCCACGGTTTTTCATGTTCCTTCATCCGCAGATCATTCCCGTCTTGCTATTCTGGCCGCTGTGACACTGAGCGGAACTTTCTTCGTGACTTGCCTGTTAAAGAACAGTTGAAAGCCGTTCAGGTGCTCAGATGTCCGGCAAGATCGATGCCTTTTCCCGATTTGCCAATGCCGTTTCGAAACAGTCCGGCAAGCCAGGCACATTCGCATTCGCAGTCGGTGCCGTTCTCCTGTGGGCGGCCACAGGTCCGATCTTCGATTTTTCCGAGACCTGGCAATTGGTGGTGAACACGGCGACGACGATCATTACATTCCTGATGGTCTTCGTCCTTCAGAACTCTCAGAACCGCGACAGCGCCGCCCTTCAGGCCAAACTCGACGAACTGATCCTGACCAGCTCGGCCGAAAACGAATATATCGGGATCGAGAGACTTAAGGAACATGAGCTGGAACGACTGACGGAACTCCTGAAGCAGCATGCGCGAGATGCGCACGATCACGCGCTTCACCAGAAAATTTCAAATGCCGTCGGCAAGAAACGCAAACGGCGAGCCGACCCAGCGGCGTGAGACAGCGCGTCGTGTCGCGGCAACCGTGCGGCGCTCGATCTAACCGAGCGGGCTCGGCGCAAATTGCGCCACCAATTCATGTCGATCACCCGGATAAGTCAATCGCACATGGGTGACCGGGGCGCGACCGCTCCAGGTGCGCCGCTCGATGACGAGACAAGCGGCGCCTGTCGAAATGTCGAGCGCCTGCGCCGCGTTGCGTCCTGCCGCCACGGCCCGGATGCGATGTTCGGCCGTACTCCACGGCACCTTTCCGAGCAGCCAGGAACCGGGCGCTGACGTCTCGAAAAGCTCTGTCTCGGCTTCGGGAACAGCCGCCAGGCTGATAAGCCGCTCCTCGAAACAGAAGGGGCGACCGCCGGCGAAATGCCGGCAACTCACTTCGAGCAGTCTTGCAGACGGCGGCAGGTCGAGCCGACCGGCATCGCTGCCCTCGGCCTTGCGGATGCTGCGTTCATCCAGGTGAAAACTGTAATCCAGTCCAAGGGACTGAACCTCCAGCTTGACATCGTGGATTTCCATCACCGCCGACTGCACATGCGGGAAAGTGACGTAGCTCCCCGACTTGCGCCGCCGCTCGATCAGTCCGCGTTTGACCAGTTCGGTCAGCGCCTTGTTCACGGTCATGCGCGAACAGCCATATTGCTCGGTCAATTCATGCTCGAACGGGATGCGATGTCCAGGTGGCCACGCGCCGGAAAGAATGTAACCTTCCACATCCCCGAGGATTCTCTGGTGCAACGAAAGCGACTGGGGCTGGTTGCCCACTTCGTCGGCTGGCTGATCGCTCGGAATGTCGGCACCCTCAATGGTTTGCTGTTGCCGGCAAGCTTAAACATTTCCCGGCGCCGCGACAGCCCTCCCCTCGCCCTTTCCCGCTTTTTCGCCAAAGCTTCCTCGGCCCTCGGGTTACGCGACGGGTGGCTGCAGCTTATGTAAGCGGCGCACGCACTTCCAACCGCGGACGCAAATCCTCGCGACACAGCTAACGGCAGCACCAATGACGCTTGCCGAGATCAGCCTCACTTCGGCGGCGTCCACCCCAAGCTGGGCGATAACTGCCCCGCGGCTCGCCCATTCCGGCGCCGGCCTCCACCATACTAACTTATTGTAATTTATGGCTTTATTTTCGTGTTCGGCATTGTTCGAAGCCGAGCGTTCAGCCGTTGCCGCCGAGTTGGCTCGATATCGCTTCTTGGACAAGAAGAGCGCGGGCGGTTGACAGCTGTCAACGTTGACGGCCAATCATTTTGGGCGCGTCATAAGCTCCCTGTTTCGCAACGAGGAGACGCAATCAAAAGAAGGTCCAGCGGCAAAGCGGCGTTCGGGCCGGACCCTGTGCGACGGCTGCATTGGCCACCGCACATTTTGGGCAACCAGGGTCGTATCAATAAAACAGATGCCAGGGCGTCAGGAAGGCGCGGGCCCATTCCTGATCGCGCTCGCGCTCACGATCGTCAGCCGGTTCGTGTGGCGTCAATTCAATGCGCGGCTTTACCGACTGCACGACGGCCTTCGGCGCTGGCGGCTCGAGGTAACCAAGTGTCATCCCGCCGAGATAGAACATGCTGCATCCCTTCCAGTCCACCTGACATCATCGTCATCGCACCACGATCTTGCCACAATTCAACTCGCTGTCAATAGTCGACTAAATCCATATTTAATAGCCACAGTTTGCGATGGAGCATCAAGGCAGCGTTCTTCTCCCCCTCGGCTGCAAAACAGGTGCGCGCGCCGTTCGCGGGGAGCTGTAGTTGCTGGTTGGAATCGGGCCGACATGTTAACAACCTGGTCGGCCGTCGCACGAGTTGTCCGCGGACAACTGGCGCCATTGCGCGCCCTCCGTTGCTTGAGCCGGCAACACGGCCATTCGGCTATCCATTTGTACATTCAGGCCGAATCGGATCATAGTGCATCTGCGCATATTGCCTCGATAAGACAATATTTGCGCAGTTTTTGGAGAACTCGATGTTGCAGCAGAAAATCCACGGCCTCGATGTACAGGAGCATTTGCCAACGCTCCTGGCTGCCGATGCCATGGAACTTGCGCACCAACTCCAGCAGCATCAGAAGAAAATCTTCCCGCCGCAAGCGCAAAAGACGTTGCGACTTTTCAGTCCGGCCGAGGCGGCCGCCTTTATCGGGATCGCCGAAGGCTACCTGCGCCAGATCGCCTCGGAGGGCCATGGGCCCGAGCCGTTGCCGAATGGACGCCGCATGTATGCGATCTCGGATATCGAGCGCATTCGACGTGTTCTCGACGAAGGTGGCAAGTCGGGAAAATACATTCCGCATCGCCGCGGCGACGAGCGGCTGCAGGTCATCTCGGTCATGAACTTCAAGGGCGGATCGGCGAAGACGACGACCTCGGCGCATCTTGCGCAATACCTCGCACTTCGCGGTTACCGCACGCTGGCGATCGATCTTGATCCGCAGGCTTCACTTTCGGCCCTGTTCGGTCACCAGCCGGAACTGGACGTTGGCGAGGCGGAAACGATCTATGGCGCCATTCGCTATGAGAACCCTCGCCCGATCGCAGAGATTGTCCGTTCCACCCATTTGCCCAATCTGCATTTGATCCCCGGCAACCTCGAACTGATGGAATTCGAGCACGAAACGCCGAAGGCCATGACCAGCGGTTCGGCGGAAACCATGTTCTTTGCGCGTATCGGCGACGTGCTGGCCGATATCGAGAGCTTTTACGACATCGTCATCATCGATTGCCCGCCGCAGCTTGGCTTTCTCACCATGTCGGCGCTGTGCGCGGCGACATCGGTGCTGATCACCGTGCACCCGCAGATGCTCGATGTCATGTCCATGTCCCAGTTTCTCTCGATGACCAGCGAATTGATGCGCGTCGTCGAGAACGCCGGCGGCCGGACCAGCTATGACTGGATGCGCTACCTCGTCACCCGGTTTGAACCCAATGACGGTCCGCAAAGCCAGATGACCGGTTTCATGCGCTCCATCTTCGGCAATCGCATGCTGCACAACGCCATGGTCAAATCGACGGCCGTTTCCGACGCCGGCGTGACCAAGCAAACGCTATATGAGGTGGAACGCTCGCAGTTTGTCCGCGGCACCTATGACCGCGCGATGGATTCCCTGACGCTCGTCAATGGCGAGATCGAGGACCTCCTGCGCAAGGTGTGGGGAAGGAAGTAACCCATGGCCCGCAAGAACCTGATCGGTGTTTCAGACAGTCATGCTGCAGATGGCGAGGATAATCGTCCGCTGGCCGGACGGCCGATCATCGGCCTCGATCCCGGCCAGCGACCACACGGCCCGATCGGCGGCATCACCCGGTCTCTGTCGAACATCACGCAGAAGGTGGAGCGAGCTCAAGAACTTGAACGCCAGCTTGCAGAAGGCCTGGCGGTGATAGAGCTCGACCCGGATCTGGTTGACGTTTCCTTCGTCGTCGATCGCCTCGGCGTCGCGGCCGATGTCGAACGCTCGCTGCTCGAACAGATCCGGGATCACGGACAACAGGTGCCGATCCTCGTGCGCCCGCATCCCAACGAGGACGGTCGTTATCAGGTCGCTTACGGCCATCGTCGTCTTGCCGCCACGCGTGAGCTTGGCAGCAAGGTCAGAGCTGTCGTCCGCGACCTCAGCGACGAACAGCTGGTGATTTCGCAAGGGCAGGAAAACAACGCTCGGACGGACTTGTCCTTCATCGAGCGGTCGCTGTTCGCCACCCGTCTCGAAGACCGCGAATTCTCGCGTGACGTCATCATGTCATCGCTTGGCGTCGACAAGGCGGCCCTGTCGAAGATGATTGCGATCGTGCGCCGGCTACCCATCGATGTGATCGAGGCAATCGGTGCCGCGCCGGCCATCGGACGGCGGCGCTGGGCGGAGCTTGCAGAGCTTGTTGAGAACGACGATGCGCTCATCAAGACCAACGCGTTCTTAGGGCGCACTGAATTCCTGGCAAGGGAGAGCGATCAACGGTTTGAGACGCTGTTTTCCTTCCTGAGCACTGTGAAGGCCCGGAGCCAGGCAGTTCCTTGGGTGGCGCCAAATGATACGCGCCCGGTGCGCATTCGAGAAACAAACAGCGAAACGACGCTTTCCTTCAACAAGAAGGTCGCGCCCGGTTTTGCAGATTTCGTGAGGCAGAGGCTCAAATCTCTGTACCTCGAATATCAAGAGGAAACAGGAGACTAACAGAGCAAAAGAAAAAGGCTTCCGAACGACTAGCGCAGCGGAAACCCTTCTCTCGTGTAGCAACTAGAGAATCCCATTTCCGCGAATCACTGTCAAGCGTTTTTAACGTCGTTTCGGCGAACGGACTTCTTTTGCCTTTGAAAAGGTGAAGAGAGATGGAGCGTGGAAATGTGACGACGCCCTTTGGGCGGCGCGCGATGACGCTTGGCATGTTCGCAAGCCAAGTCATCGCGAGCGAAATCGATTCGCAGCAGCCGATCGATAAATGGAAACTGTTTCGGACCGTCTGTGAAGCCAAGGCTGTCGTCGGCGTGTCCGACCGTGCTTTGGCCGTACTCAATGCGCTGCTCAGCTTCTACCCTAAGGTCGAGCTGACGTCAGGCAAGGGGTTGGTGGTGTTTCCATCAAACAACCAATTGGCCCTGCGCACCCATGGCATGGCAGGCACCACACTGCGTCGCCACCTGGCAACATTGGTGGAGGCCGGCCTTATCCTTCGCAAGGATAGCCCAAATGGCAAGCGTTACGCCCGTAGAGATACAAAGGGCGCCATCGGCGACGCCTTCGGGTTCGATCTGTCACCGCTGCTTGCACGCGCCCATGAATTGCAAACGGCCGCAGCCGCAGTCGCTCTGGCCCGACAGGAGGCGCAGCTTGCCCGTGAGCGTCTCAGCCTTTGCCGTCGCGATCTGACCAAGCTCATAGACGTGTTGCGCGAAACCGACCAAACTTCCAACTGGGACGACCTTCAAAGCCGTTATCTTCTCGCCGTCGACACCCTTCCGCGGAAACCTGGCCTCGCTGAAATCGAGCCTGTTCTCAAGCAACTGGACGCGTTGCGCGCGGAAGTGCTCAACCAATTGGAAAAACTGGTAAATCTTGAAAATTCGGACACCAATGATAGCCAAAATGGCTGCCACATACAGAGTTCACATCCAGACTCTTCTATTGAATCTGAACCGGGCTTTGGAAGTGAAGCTGTGACGTTTTCGAACTCACGCCAAACGTCCGACAGCATGGCCGTTGTGCAGGTAAGCAATCGGACGGCAATTGCAACAGACGCGGCCTCCCAGACCGAAACACCGGAGGTAACCCGGGGTAAAACGCATCGACCTCCGCAAACCTTCCCGCTATCAACCGTGCTGAAAGCCTGCCCTGATATCGTCGACTATGGTCCTGGCGGGAAGGTGCAGTCCTGGCGTGATCTGATGATAGCTGCCGCTGTGGTCCGTTCCATGCTCAATGTCAGTCAGGGAGCGCATGATGAAGCGTGCCGGGTGCTTGGCCCAGAAGCGGCCGCGACGGTGCTCGCATGTATCCTGCAGCGCTCGCCGCACATCGCGTCTGCCGGTGGTTACCTGCGGGACCTGACGCGGCGATCTATGCGACAGGAGTTCGTGGTTGGGCCGATGGTCATGGCGTTGTTGCGTGCCAATCCCGGCAGTATGGCGCTAGCCAGCTGAGCTAGAACAACGCGGCTGTTTCGACGGACGTTGACAGCTGTCAACTGCGGCTAGTTGTGCGCCTCATTCGGCAATCAATGTCCAATGAGGCGGACTGGTGGCCGACCTGTGCAGGATGTTGAGATCGAGTTTGCCGGGTCCAACACCTCGCAGCAGCTGATCCCGATCCCTGCCAAATTGCAGCGTGCGCGGCGCTGAGTACCGGCTTGCGACGGGCAACGTTAGATCGGTCCCTTGGTGAGTTGACAAGCTGTCAACGGTTTCACGTCAGGCCATTCGAATGGAAAATACCACAACCACCAGCCCGCTGCAGATCCGTACACTTAACCTCTATCGACGAGAGGGTCGTCCAGTTCGCGGACTTCTGATCAAGGTCTGCCCCACCGGCTCCTGTCCTCCCCGGCAGAAAGATGGCACAAACGCTGAGGCTGCAAGGTGTCTACACCCGCAAGCGGTCACAACCTCAACCGCGTCCTGAGGCCGTGCAGGCATGAAGCTGCCCAACCGCACCTTCAGACGAGCATTATTCTGTCAGGCATTGCATTGGGTGATTTTCCCCACGCGCTCGGGGTGTGACGGGGCGAAACGCGATCCGGCAAAGTTCTAATGCATTGAGGCTCCGGACATGCCGGAGGGTTGCCTTATAAACCGTCGATAGATGTGATTGGTCGTTGGCCTGAGTTTGTTGTTACCCTCTGGCGGGGCCGATGTTGACAGCTGTCAACGCGTGACGGGCCGTTTTGTCGGAAAGTATCGCTCCTACACATTCGGCAGCATGAACGAACGCAAGCTGCTGCGTGGGCGCAATGCCCATCGCGATGCTAAGGCGAGTTAGTTTCGCCAGAGCGAGAAAGCGCCTGCGTGATAGGTTGCGCAATGCCTTTTCGGCCCAGAGAAGGGCAGGGGCCACCTGTCGCATAGACGCGTGTTGACAGCTGTCAACACGCAGGCGTTCGTCTGGCATCCCCAGCTCGAACCGCTATCCGTCCGCAAGCCTGTCCGGCCTGACCTGTCGACTTCGATGACCAAAATCCCTTCACGACGTCTTTCGAGACGTTAGCCGAATGGAAAGGAAATGCTGCTATGTTGGCAATGCTGGCCTTCCTGCGTTGCGAATGGCCCTCAAGAGCGTACAATGTGATGGTCGAATTCGTCGATTCGAATCCGGTTTGCGCTCATTTGAAGCGCTAAGAAGGCCATTCTAGCCTTCCGTACTGGTCAACGCAGAAACCCGACGACAAACATCCCGGTATCCGCTAAAACGGCATGTCATGTGTGTCGGAAGAAAACTGTCCGTTTTCCTTCCGTTTGCCAGAAATAGCGTGTGATTGTAATGCGATACCAAATCCCGGAATTAGTGCTGCAGACGCTGTTTTCCGCAACGATCGAAGCTGAAGATCGGTTGGCGCGGCTGGATGAGCGTGCCGTCCGCCATCCCGTCGCCGAAGGCTTTCGCGAGCGTGGTCAGTTCTTCGATGCGGCCGGTGCCCTCTGGGTTGCCGGCGAGTTGGTCCATGTCGAGGATCTGGTGCTGCATGATGCGCATATGGATGCCCGTGCGCCGACACACGAGTTGACGATCGCGCATGCAGTCTTGCGTGCGCGCCGGAGGATCTGGTTGTCCGACCCTGATTGGGCGCTATCGTCCGCCGGTCTGGCGGTCCTTCGCGGCGAACAAGTCGGCGGCGAGACACCGTCGATCGAGATGGACCGAGGCGTTCCGCCGGGGACGGCGGATGACGATAATGTCATCGCTGACGGCGATGACGACGACAATCCGCTTTCCCTCGAGTTCGCGGAGATCGATGCTGCGATCGCGCGATCGCAACGTCTGCTCGATGAACAGGCGGATGAAGTCGGTGACAGCGGATTTGGGGGGACAGAGCGCCCGTCCGCCTCAGAGCCCAAGGGACAGTTGGGGCTGCTTTTCGATGACGAATGGGACGAGGGCGCGCGGCTCGAGGCGTGGCGATCCCTGATTGCGGCTGCGGACCGAATGCCGGCCTGCCTTGGCGCGGCGATGCTCTTCGATGCCTGGGAGCAGATCGAGCCGCTTCGCAGGCAGCATTGGCTGGGAGGGTTGCTCGTTGGCGCCTACCTGCGCGCGCGTGGTAAAGTGACGTCGCATCTCATCAGCTTCCATACGGGCCTGAAGACAATTCGCCACGAACGGCGTCGTGCAAGAGATCAGGAGGTTCGGCTGAGGGCGTTTCTGGAGGCTCTAGTCCTCACCGGCGAACTTGGCCTCAAGGAGTTGGATCGACTGTTTCTCGCCAAGACCCAGATGGAAATGCGCGTGCGCGACCGTCGCTCAAATAGCAGCCTGCCAGGCCTGATCGAGCTTCTGCTGTCTCGGCCGATCGTTTCCGCCGGGCTGGTGGCGCGTCATGTCGGCGTCACCCAGCGGGGCGCGCTCAATCTTGTCCGCGAACTTGGGGCCAAGGAAATGACCGGCAGGGGGCGTTACCGCGGTTGGGGGATATTGTAACCGGTTGCGCAGTTGCACGGGCGGCAAACGGTCTTGACCGGATGTTCGGCTCACCGCGGCTCACATGGGGAACTTCGGGTCAAGAACTTTTAAAGGTCCATCGCATGTTTCCTTCGGTCGCTCTTTCGGCATCCAAGGCTGAGCCTGTTCGCGTGAACGGGCCTGTTTCCATTGCCGGTTCAAACTCACATTCGGTCGCCGCGCCGAGCGGCTGCACCATCATTCCGCTTGCGTTGCGGCAAAGGCTCAGGAGGACGAGACCATTCTTAGTAGCGGCGTTTGAAGCCATGTCGCGGATCGGTTCGTCCCCCTGGATCCGCCAGGATTGATCGCTCCTGGAAGATTAGAGAATGTGGCTTGTGTGCATTGTCAGGCCGTCTTTAACACCGCGCCCTCGATGACAACGCCGGCGATCACATATTTCCATAGAGCAACCAACAATTTGCGTGCCAGCGCCACGATCGCGCTCTTCTTCGCGCGCCCACCGCTGGATTGCACGCGGGCCGTAAACCACTGGCTCAACGCTGATTGCGGCTGATGGCGCAACCACAACCACGACAGTTGGATCATCGTGGTACGCAGGCGCGGGTTGCCCGCCTTCGAGACGCCTTGCTCGTGATCGATGGTTCCACTCTGCCAGGGTGTCGGTGCCAGCCCCGCGTACGCAGCAACCTGTCGCCGGTTGTCAAAATGGCGAAACAGCCCTTCGGTCCAGAGAACAGCCGCGAATTCCAGACCAATGCCTTTGACTTCGCACAACATCGCCCCAGTTGGGATCAGCGTTGCCGCCACGCTGTTCTTTTGCGCCGCCAGGAGCGTATCGCGCTCGTTCTCCACCGCTGTAATTTGCTCTAGCAACAATTCAAGGCGATCAAGTTCACGGCTTATTTGAGTTTTGAGGTGGGTCGGCAAAGGACGGCCATCACCCGTGTGAAGCTCGTCCAGTTGCTTGCGCCGGTTCTTGCGCAGCGGCTCGTAACCACTGATGCCCTGACCGAAGAGCAGGCCTTTAATGCGATTGACATGTTTGACGCGCTCGGCGATCAGAACCTTGCGCTCCCGGCAAAGGCGACGGCGATCTTCTTCCTCGGGGCTTGGCGCATTGACCATGGCGCACACCCGCGGCTCTCCGCGTTTGAAAGCCAACAGCGCTCGGACCAGCGCCTCACCATCCAATTTGTCCGTCTTCGCTCGCCGGCGCCTGCGCGAGGTTGCTATCGAGGCTGGATCGACGACGTAACTTTCTATCCCG
>NZ_MOAI01000049.1:0-33373 GCF_001976035.1 Ensifer sp. 1H6
CGCAAATGCGCCGCCTGCAGCGCCGCCGACGAGGAGATGCCGGTCATGCCGCGCCGGGCCGGGGCGACGGTGCAGCGCGCGCCGGCGCCGCTGCTTGAACGCGAAACGTTGCACGACCTGGCCGAGATGCCGCGGATGCGGCCCGGCGCCGCCGCGGGTACCGAACACATCGCCGCTTCGGCCGGTCGGCTCGAGTCCGGCGGCAGCGCCCTCTCGCATCAAACCCGCGACTTCTTCGAAAGCCGCATGGGCCGCGACCTTTCGGCCGTGCGCATCCACCGCGGCAGCGCCTCGGACGCGCTGAATGACAGCATCTCGTCGCGCGCCTTTACCTTCCGCAATCATGTCTGGCTGGGGCGAAACGAGGCGGAAGCGCCGTCCTTTACCATGGCGCACGAGTTGGCGCACGTCCTGCAACAGACCCAGCCGGGTGAGGTGCGCCCAAGGGTGCGCCGCGTACCCTCCGAAATCATCAGCGAAACGCTCTACTTCGGAGAGGATCCCAACAAGACCGCCAGCACCCACGACCTTGTTGTTGCCGACGCGGTCAAGAAGAACGCCAAACTCATGGGCGAGGTCTCAGTGCCCAACGCGCAGCGCGACAAGGGCGCTGTGGAAGACGGGTTCGGCTATGCCGACCTGGTTCTCTCTGATCCCAATAAGCTCTGGGGTCTTCGGTTCGCGCCTTATACTGGCACTGGCACCGGAACTGGCACCGGAACCGGTACTGGCACCGGCAGCCCGACCGCCCTGCCGTGGTATGTCGTGTCGGACGGCGGCAAGAACATCGTAGCCAAGAGCCTCGGCTACCACGCGAAAAAGGCGCTTCACATCGGCGGAGCCACCCTGAGGCCGGGAGGAGGCTACGAGAAATACAGCAGCGAATCGAGCCCGCGCTGGGGAACCACCGACTTCATCCGATCCGCAGCTGATGCGCCCAACAGCTACGAGATCGGCGACGTGAAATTTGCCGGCGACAAGGATCGCATGAGCGGTGCGGAAAAACAGGTCGACGATTACGCCACCGGATTCAAGGAGGCCGCCCGGCACTACAACAAGACGGTGGAACAGAGCGAGGCCGTCAAGAACGGCACCGCGCCTGCCGGCTCCTGGACCGGGTCGTCGCGGAACAATTCGCTGGCCAAGACCAACTTCACGGCTGCGAAGATGACCAGCTCGGCCAGTACCGGCGATTTCATCCCTCTGGAAAGCGCGTTGAAGCTGCGCCTCAGCAAGTATAGCAAGACGATCCTGGGTCATGACAAGTACGAGAACGTCACCGGGTTCACCTATACCGGGAAGTCCTATTACCGGCAGAAGAGCGGCGCCAAATTTCTGTGGGAGTATGTCTTCTGGCCGGACCAGATCAAGGAGCAGGACGACAGCACGTCTCGGTCCAACCGGCGCGACAAGCTGACCAATGCCAGCCAGACGCTCTATGATCAGATGATCGCGTCGCCGACGGGCAAGAAGCTGGTGATGCCGCTGCGCCATGCTGCGCCCCATGTCCAGCCCAAGAAGCCGAAGAAGCCGCTGCCGCCGCAGGAGGATCCGTTCCAGGCGCAATACAACACCTGGAAGGAGAAGCAGAAGACCTTCACCAGGACCTTCGCCGATTACACCAACATCAAGACGGGGACCGGAAAAGCGGACATCGCCAAGCTGGCCTTTGATACCGCGATCCAGAACACGGTCAAGCTTCTGGGCGGCACCGGGCCGGACGGCTCGCGGCCCGTGCAGAACACGACCGCGCTGACCGCAGCGCAATCCGAATACAACCGCGCCGAGCTTATGGAAGGACGCTCCGGGCGGATGCTCGGGGCAATGCGCAAGACCTTCGGTGCGACGTTCATCAAGGCGCTCAACATCTACCACCGGCTGAAGACCAAGTTCGAAGCGTTCCTGACCGGTGCGAAGAAGCGCACCAGTGGCGGGAAGATCGGCAAGGCGATCATGAAGGTCGGAGGCGTGATCTTCGGAGCCATCATCAAGATCATGCTGCCGCAGGTTGGCGCCTATCTGGTCGACTGCGTCGAGGAGGGGTTCAAGTCGGTGATGAAGTCGATGATCGGCGCCGACTTCAGCAACTACACCGATACGGTCGAAGGCGACATCATCAAGAAGTACCAGGAAATCTCAGAAAAGATCGAAGCCAAGGTCGAAGAGGCGGCCGAAGCGATCAAGACCCGGTTCGGCAGTATCTATGAAACCGTGATGGACACCTGGGAAGCTGCCAAGACTTTGATCAGTATCGCCCGGCATGTTTTCAATGTCGCCCGCATGGCCTCCTGTGTGGCTGGCGGGCTTGAGACAGTGGGAATTTCCTGTGTTGTTGCCGGTGTCGACTACATCCTTTCGCTCTTCGACGTCTCGCCCAGCGAGTATCTTCTGTCGCACCTGCTGGGCTCCTGTGTCGCGCAGGATTTGATCAAGGAGTTCATCCTCGGCCGGGCGATCATCCAGAACCTGCCGAAGGAAATCGCCGAGACGATCCGCAAAAACCTCAAGGAGGTCCTGCCGCCCGAGGTGAAACCTCTGCTTTGCGATCATATCGGCGATGCGCCCGATCTGCCTGATGCGTCCGAGGTTCCGTGCGAGGACATCGACAATCCGGGCAGCGGACGCGGTGGCAGCGATCTGTCAAAGCCGCCGCCCGGCTTCCCGCCAAGCATGAACGAGCGCCGAGCGACCGAGAAGGAAATCCGCGATCATGGCCGTCTGGGTACCGGGGTCGTCGACAGCTCCGGCAAGGTCGACCGCAGCAAGCTGCCGGAAGAGTTCCGCAAGCTGCTCGAACCCGAAGCGCCTCCTCCTCCAGGTACCCCCGAAGTCTGGGATCCGCCTGAGAGCATCAATCCGCCGCCGGCCAAAGGCAGCCCACCGGCAGACAAGAAACCCGCCCCCGACGCGGCCCCCCCTGACCAGGCAAAGGAAAAACCCGAGGACAAGGCGCCAGGGCAGAAGCCGGGCAGCGGATCGACCGGCGGCAGCGATGCTCAGGGCGGATCCGGCGGGCAGTCGGCCCAGTCGATCCGCCGCGGTCAAATCGCCGGACAGACCGAAACGGTGACGGCCTATCACACCATCCTGCCCGGACCCAGCGGCGGCTTTGCGCACGGGCCGGGCAACGCCAAGACCCTGTTCGACGTCTACCTCTACGTCCAGATGTCGGATTTGCGGACCTTCGGGCCGCTGCCGATCAAGATCAAGGTCATCGAGGTGGGGCGTCTGAAATCGGGCGACTGGATCAAGTACCTGCCGGACGGCCCCTATGTCCTGACGAAGAATGGTGAGGAAATCGAGATCAACCCAGCGGGTCACGATTGGTTCATTGCAAAGCTGAGTGCTGACAGATGAGACGGATCCCAAAGATGCATTTCAGTGATTTCACGGCCGACGCGCCGGATCGGAGCCAGCGATGACCGGTCTCACCATCTCCCCTCAGGTCCAGAAGGGCGCCCTCGTCGGCCTCGACCTCTTCAACCCGCTCTCTTCGGTGGCGATCTTCCAGTACAACCCCGAACAGATCACCCGGTCGATCGCGCCGAACTACAGCCAGGCGGGCGGCGGTAGGGCCGAGCCGCTGCGGTTGGCCGGGCCTCCCTCCGAGACGATCAGCGCCAACCTCAAGATGGACCTGATCGACCAGATGGAAGAGGGCGAGAACGGACCGCTTGGCGGTGGCATCTCGGGTTACCTCGCCGCGATCGAGATGATGGTCTACCCCAAAACCATCGCCGTCGCGATCAACCAGGCGCTGATGCTGGCAGGCACCATGGAAGTGGTGCCGCCCGCCGCGCCGCTGACGCTGTTCATCTACGGCTGGAAGCGGGTGGTGCCGGTCAAGATCGAAAGCCTTTCGATCACCGAGACCGCGCACGATCCGGCGCTGAACCCGATCCGCGCCGATGTCGCGGTCTCGATGAAGGTGCTGACCTACAACGATCTGTCGATGACCAACCCGGGCTATTGGGCCTTCCTGACCCACCAGGTGGTCAAAGAGACGCTGGCGACCGTCGCCAGCGTCAACAACATCGCCGATGTGGCGGGCAATCTGGAGATCTGAGCGATGATCACAGCGACAAGCCGATACGCCACCGCCACGGAGGTCGAGTTCACCCGGCCCGACGGCCGCATGGTGCGCCACATCGTTCCGCCGATCCTGCCGCATCCTGAAGACCACACCGTGGCGCGTCAGCATCGCATCACCGACAGCGACCGCGCCGATATCATCGCCGCACAGACCTATGGCCAGGCGACCGCCTGGTGGATGATCGCCAACGCCAATTCCGCCGCGCATCCCGACCAACTGACCGAGGTACCCGGTACTCCACTGGCCATTCCGATGCCTGATGCGAGGGGAGGCAGGACCACGTGAGCGCCTTCGGCAACATCCTCGGCATTCGCGCCACGCTGCTTCTGGGCAAGGAGGCCGTCGTGCTGCCGGCGCCGCTTGAGGCGATGGAGGCGATCGAAGAGATCGAAGTGCGCCAGGCGATGAAGAAGGACTCGGGCTTCAAGATCACGCTGCTGGCCGGGCGTGAGGGTCCGCTTGGCGCGTTTGGTCCGCCGTTCGTGGATGATCCGCGGTTCCAGCGTGGCGCGCGGGTGGTGGTCGTCGTCTGGAACGGGGTGGTGCCGACGCCGATCTTCGACGGAGTGGTGACCAAGACCCAGTACATTCCCGGCGAAGGCTCGAATGAAGGTAAGTACCTGATGCTGGGCCGCGACCTGACCTTCGTCATGGACCGCGAGCAGAAACGCGTCCAACACCCGGCCCAGGACGAAACCGTCATCATGAATGCCATGGCGCTGCAATACGCCACCTATGGCGTGATCCCGGTGATCATGCCGCCGCCGGTGATCGACCCGCCAATCCCGGTCGACCGCACGCCGCAGCAGACCTGTACGGACCTCGCCTATGCCAAGAAGATGGCCAAGCGCCACGGCTACAAGGTGTTCATCGATCCCGGCCCGGTGCCCGGGATCAGCCAGCTCTACTTCGGCCCAGTGCCGCGCCCGGGGCTGCCGCAGAAGCCGATCTCGGTCAACCTGGGGCCGATGTCGGATGCCTACGATGTCACGGTCAACCACGACGGCGAGGCCCTGACGGCCGCGCGCGCCAAGGTGCATGACCGGTCGACCGGGCAGGTCGTGCCACTGGAAATCCCCACCTCGACCAACACGCCGATGTCGGCCCTGTCCGAAGCGCTGACGCAGATCGGCAATACCAAGACCAAGGAGATCGAGACCTCGGGCCTCAATACCGCGCAGGTACTCGCGCGTCTGATGGCCGAGGTGAACGAGCCGGCCGAGAGGGTGCTGGAGGTCACCGGCACCATCGATAACACGCGCTACAACGCGGTGCTCAAACCCTACTACGCGGTCGCGATCCGCGGCCTAGGGATGATCTACAACGGAACCTATACGGTGTCCGAAGTCAGGCACGTCCTCAAGCCCGGATCCTACACCCAGACGTTCGCACT
Source organism: Ensifer sp. 1H6 (assembly GCF_001976035.1). Classification (NCBI taxonomy): domain Bacteria; kingdom Pseudomonadati; phylum Pseudomonadota; class Alphaproteobacteria; order Hyphomicrobiales; family Rhizobiaceae; genus Ensifer; species Ensifer sp. 1H6. Next base: position 5,487 of record NZ_MOAI01000049.1, read on the forward strand.
TCAGCGCGACGGGCTCTACCCGATCCTGCCCGCGGTCGCACCGGAGGTATCGCCGATATGAGCTGCGAGGACGAAAAATTCTTCGGCAAGTACCGCGGCAAGGTTGAGCTCAACATCGACCCGCTGGGCCTTGGTCGGGTTCAGGTCAGCGTGGCGGACGTTATGGGGGATGGCACGCTCGCTTGGGCCATGCCATGTCTGCCCGGCGCTGGGCCGGGCGTTGGCTTCTTCGCCATCCCGCCGTCTGGAGCCAATGTCTGGGTCGAGTTCGAGCGTGGAGATCCGGACTATCCGATCTGGTCGGGCGGGTTCTGGGACGCCGGAGACACGCCGGCCGCGATGGGGCCGACGCAGGCGCTGACGCGGGTCTGGGCGGGGGACAATTTCACGCTGGAGGTGCTCGACGCGCCGGGCTTGGCGGGACTCACGCTCAGCGTGACCACGGCCACGGGCGAGGCCGTACTGAAGGCCGGGCGACGCCATGGAGCTGAGCTTTTCCGGCGCGACGGTCAAGCTTGGCGCCGATGGCGTCACGATCAACAACGGAAATTTGAAGGTGCTGCCATGACCACGCCAATCGTCACGCAGGGAACCGTCGCCACCTGCCCGCATTCCATCCCGGTCACGATCGCGGCGACCGGCTCGAAGCTCCTGATCGACGGGACGCCCGCGGCTCTTATGGGCGACAAGGGCACGATCGCCGGCTGCCCTTTCACCACGCCCGAGCCCAAACCCCAGCCCTGCCTCGTTGCCGAGTTCACCAAGGCTGCCACCAAGGTGCAATCGGGCGGCACGCCGGTTCTGCTGCTCAATCCCGGCGACCTGTGCAAAAGCGGCCAGATCCCCAACGGTCCGGTGGTCTGGTCCTCGCCGCAGACCAAGGTCCTGGCAATATGACCTGGTTTTCGTTCCCCTACAGGATCTCGGCCGCCGGAACCACGGCCGAGGCTGACCGCGACCAGCAGATCCGCGACATGATCGAACAGGTGCTGTTCACTCGCCGGGGCGAGCGCCTGAACCGGCCCGAGTTTGGTGCCGGGCTGCACGAGATGCTGTTCTCCGAGAACGCGCCCGAGATTGCCGCCGCGGTCCAGCACCTGGTCCAGGGCGCGCTTCAGCAATGGCTGGTTGAGGTGATCGAACTGCGCGGCGTGCGGGCTGAGGCGGTGGACAACCAGTTGCGGGTCACGGTGGTCTACAGCCGGCTCGGCGACGACGAGGTACGCCGCGCCGTGGTGGAGGGCGCGATATGACGGAGTGCAGATGCCATTGCGGCACGTCGCTGCGCCGCCAGAGGGTTCTGGACAGCAACGCCGACATGGGCGGCGGGCTTGAGATCAACGGCATCGACTTCGTCGAGGTGCTGGACAGCGGCGCACCGGCGGGTATGGCGCAGAAACTGCTCGACGTCACTTTCCTCAAGCCCGACGGCGTCGCGGCCTTGAACGAGGACAATTTCGCCGTCACCGGCGGAACGCGGATTAAGGGCATCAAAGTGCTGTCGTTGGCGCTGCAATCGGATGGGCTGACCCAGCGGCTGACGCTGGACCAGGCCGGGGATTTCTCGCCCTACGTGCTGTCGCTGCGGCAAGGGCCGGTGAACGCCGCGCCGCCCGCCAATATGGATCGCCAGCTGGCGAGCGTGAACTTCTCCTTCAAGGTCGAATGCCCCTCGGATTTTGATTGCGTCGACCCCGCGCTGCCCGCTTCCGCGCGCCCTCAGGGGCCGCCGACCGACTACCTTACCCGCGATTTCTCTGGTTTTCGCACGATGATGCTCGACCGCATGTCCGCCACCATGGCCGACTGGACCGAGCGCAATCCGGCGGACCTGGGCGTGACGCTGGTCGAGGTGCTGGCCGATGCCGCCGACAAGGCGAGCTGGTTTCAGGACGCCATGGGTACAGAGGCGTTCTTCGAGCGCACACGCTTTCGACAGTCGCTGGTGCGCCACGCGCGGCTGCTGGGCTATCGCCCGGGGGAGGGCAGCAATGCGCGGACGGCCGTCGCGGTGACGGCAGGCCTCGACCGGGACGGCGCGCCGGATGTGATTGCGCGCGGCACGCGGCTCCTGACCCGCCCCGAGGCCCGGGGACAGGCGCCGCCGGCCGTTCTGGCACCGGACACCGAGCTGTTCGAAGACATGATCCGCCGTGGGTCGGTCGTGTTCGAGGCGTTGGAACCGCTGAAGTCCCTGCGCGTGGCGCGCAACGATGTGGGGTTCCACGATTGGGGCGACGAGGGCTGCTGTCTCACCAAGGGCGCAACCTCGGCTTTTCTGACCAAAGCCCCCGGCGATCTCGACCTGGCGGCCGGCGACCTTCTGGTCCTGGAGGAGCGCATTCCCTTTGGCGGCAGCGCCGAGGATCCGCCCGATCCGACCCACCGTCAGGTCGTGCGCCTGTCGGAAGATCCCACGCTGGCCAGCGACCCGATCTTCGGCCTTGCCCTGACCGAGGTGCGCTGGTTCGCCGAGGACGCGCTGAGGTTCGCTATGCCCATCGGGACGCTCAATGGCGCGCCGATGTCGGTGGCGCGTGGCAACGTTCTGCTGATCGACGAAGGCCGCACCGTGGATCACGGCGCCCCCGCGCCCGAGGACGAGATCTTGCTGGAAACGTTCCCTGCCGGTGGCCTTCTGCCGGATGACGGACCGGGTCAGGTGCTGCGCTACCGGCTGGCGGCCGAGCAGGTCGTGCGCGCGGCGCCTTTCGATCCGGAGGGTGCACGCAGGGCCTCGGCAGCCTCGTTGCTGTCGCCGATGGCCGAACCGGTGGCGCAGGTAGCACTCGTCGGAGATGGCGAGATCTGGACGACGGTGCCGGATCTTTTGACGTCGGAACGTTTCGCGCCACATGTGGTGGTCGAGCCGGGCACCGCGCCGGGGGCGGCCTATGTACGCTTCGGCGACGGGGTGCTGGGCCGCCGCCCGACCGAGGGTGCCGCCTTCGTCGCGCGCATCCGTCACGGCGGCGGCTTGCGCGGCAACATCGGGGCCGGCGCGATCGCCCATGTGGTGACCGGCGACGGCAGCGGCATCGTCGCGCTGGACAATCTCGTACCCGCGGCCGGCGGCACCGTGGCCGAACCGCGCACGGCCGTGCATGTCGCCGCTCCGCAGGCCTTCCGCGTATCGCGCCGTGCGGTCACTGCGGCCGACTACGCCGAGGTTGCCGCCCGCCATCCCCGCGTCGCCCGAGCCTTCGGCCGCCGCCGTTGGACCGGCAGCTGGCATACGGTCACGCTGGCGCTCGACCTGGTCGGCGGCGGCGAGGTGGATGCCGCGGTGGAGGCCGAGTTGCGCGCCTTCATCGAAGATCACCGGCTGGCCGGCCACGATCTGGAAATCGTCTCGCCGGTCTTCGTGCCGCTCGACATCATCCTCTTTGTCTGCGCTGCGCCGGATGCCTATGCATCGGACATCAACCGCGACCTCCTGGCGCTCTTTTCTGACCGTGATCTGCCGGATGGAACGCAGGGACTCTTCCATCCCGATGTCCTGGAATTCGGGGCGGACGTGGCGCTGTCGCCGATGATTGCCCGGGCGATGCGGGTCGATGGTGTATCCTTTATTGGCACTACCGACGAAAACAACACAGCGGTGGGCCGCTTCGCCCGGATGGATCAGCCCGGGGTCGACTACGCCGCTGCGGCGATCCTGCCGATCGCCAGCGCCGAGATCGCCCGGCTCGACAACGATCCCAGCCGTCCCGAGAACGGCCGGGTCCGCTTCATTGTGGAAGGAGGGCGCTGATCATGGCGACGCGCGACAAGATCTCGCCCTGCGGCGGCACCGACCTCGGCCCGCATCGCCCCGCCAACCGCGCCGGGCTTTCGCAGGTGGATTACCGGATCACCACCCAGCCGGAGGCGCTGGCGCGGATGCTGCGCCTTCTGCCGCGGCATGGGGTGACGGACCCCGAGACAGGTACCGAGCTTCAGCCGCTCGAGGCGCTGCGGACGCGCGATCTGCGGGATCCGACGATCAGCCTGCTGGATGCCTGGGCCATGGCCTGCGACGTGGTGTCGTTCTATTCGGAGCGCATCGCCAACGAGGGGTTTATTGGCACCGCCACCCAGCGCCGGTCCGTGCTCGAACTGGCGCGGATGATCGGTTACGAGCTGGCTCCCGGCGTGGCGTCCAGCGCGCATCTGGCGTTTTCGGTTGAGGATTCGGACAACCCCTACCGCGTGGTTCGGATCGGCACCGGCGTGCAAGCGATGTCGATCCCCCACGAGAAGGGCAAGCTGCCCCAGATCTTCGAAACGGTCGAGGAAATCACCGCGCGCGCCGAATGGAACGACATTCACGCCCGAACCGAGCGTCCTCAGAACCTGGTGCTCTACAACAATCTCGGGCAGGACGAGGACGCCGCCAACGGCACGCTCTACCTTTTCGATCTGGACAATTCCTTCGACGATGCCACGCTGGCCGATCCCGACCTCGTCACCATCGCGGCCGAAGGGGACCTGGAGCACTACCATCCGATGACCCGGCGGCTCGATCTGCCGGCGGCGCTCAGCAAGCGGATCGAGGACCACGAGACGAATGCTGAGATCGACCCGGTGCTCTACGCGCTGCCGGTGAACGAGGTCTGCCTGGCGGGGGTGGGGCTCAACCTGCGTAAGGGTACCAGGATGCTGGCGGTGGCGCAGGCGGTCGAGGATGGAGCGCCGGTCACCGCCATGCCGATGCGCGTCATTTCGGTCACCGAGGACCGGGCCTTCGGTCTGACGAAAGTCGTGCTGACGCGCAGCGGCACCGCGCCTGAGAAGGTGCGCCGCGCGCCGCCCTTCCGGCTGGCGAAACTGCTGATCGGCATCATGCCTTCGACGCGTATCGCGCTCGGCACCCAGGCAATTGAAACGCATGTGCGCGGCAAGACCTGGTCGGGCGACGGGCTCTCGGCGCTGGTGCAATCCCAATCCTGGCAGCGCGCCAAGATCATGACGCTGGTGCGTCTGTTGGTTCTGCCGCCGCCTGAAAAGGATAACGGCGAAGTACCGGCGCTCGGCCTTCATGTCATGCGCGACAGCTCCGGGTTCTTCGGCAACACCGCGCCGCTCCACGCCACCGTGAACTATGGCACCGACAGCGATGGGAACAAAGACAAGGGCCCCTACACCTATGACTGGGACGGCGGCACAGGCAACACGATCTGGATGAACGGAAAGGGCGAGACGTACATCAGTCACGGACTCTCCCACGTCTACCTCGACCGCGAACTGAAGGAGTTGCAGCCCAACGGCTGGGCGATCATCGAGAACGCTTCGGGCGGCTCCCTCGGCCTGCGGGTCACCCACGCGGCGGCAGAATCGCGGGCGGATTACGCAATCACCGGCAAATCGACCGGTGTGGGCTTGCGCACGGCCAACGACGGGACCCTGGATCTCGGCGACGTCGGTTCGACCAACATCTATAATTCCTTCCTGTTCCGGGGTTCTCAGATCCATGCGGTCAGCACGCACCTTCCGCTTGCCGGTGTGCCGCTATCGCCGGAGCTGCCACACAAGTCGACTTCGGTCGAGCTGGACCGGCTCTACCTCGATCTCGAACGCGGACGTCCCGTGTCGCTTTCGGGCGCGCGTAACGATGCGGAGGGAATCACCGGCCGCGAGACCCATATCATCGACGAGGTACAGCATATCGACGGCATTACGCGTCTGCTTTTGGCTGGCGAAACCGCCTGGCCCTATGACCGCACGACCGTGCGCATCAATGCAAATGTGGCGCTGGCGACGCATGGCGAGGCCGTGGCCGAAGACTTGGGGAACGGCGACGCGCGACTGACCTTCCAGACCTTCACGCTGAAGAAACCGCCACTGACTTACGTCTCTGCGGCCAACGAGACCGGTCGGGCCTCGACACTGAAGGTCCGCGTCGATGGCGCGCTCTGGCAGGAAACGGCTGCGCTCGGCAATGCCGGGCCAGAGGATCCCGTCTACGAGGTTCGCCAGTCCGACGACGGCAAGGCGCATGTACGGTTTGGCGACGGCAAGACGGGGCGCCGCCTGCCAACGGGGTCGCTGAACGTGAAGGCGGAGTATCGAAGCGGAATCGGCCTTGCCGGCGAAGTGCCGGAAGAGGCGATCAGTCAGCTCAAGACCCGACCCTTGGGCGTTCGCGCGGTCGTCAATCCGTCGCCAGCGACGGGCTCGGCCGATCCCGAGACGCTCGAAAGCGCGCGCGAGACCGCTCCGGGCACGGTGAAGACCCTCGGACGTATCGTTTCGCTCACCGACTACGCCGATTTCGCGCGCAGCTTTGCCGGCGTCGGCAAGGCACAGGCGCGCGAGCTGTGGTCGGGACAGAACAAGGTGATCCACGTCACCGTGGCACCCGAGGCGGATGCCGAGCTGACCGCGAGCGATCCGCTGATGTCAAACCTTGCCGATGCGATGGCCAAGGCGCGCGACCCCTCGCGCCCACTGATCCTGCAACCCTATGCGCGCCGGTTCTTTGCCCTGACGGCCAAGATCTATCCCGATCCAGCCTACCGCTCCGAGGATGTAACGCTCTGGGCGCGCCAGCAGATCGAGGCGCTTTTCGGCTATGACGCGCGCAAGCTCGCGCAATCGGTCAGCGCGGCCGAGGTCATTGCGGCGCTGCATCGGGCGGCCGGTGTCGTATCGGTCGATCTCGACGCGCTCGAGGTGCTCCTCGACGGCTCTGCCACCGGCTCCGTTGCCGTGGAGCTGTCCTCGGTGCTGCCGTCGCTTCCCGCCACCGGGCCGGGCCAGCGCGGGCATCGCGACGACTTTGCCCCGGCGCAATTGCTGACCGTGCTGCCGTCAGCTGTCAGCCTGACGATCATGGAGGTCGCAAATGTATAACCGCGCACCCGGCAACCTGTTCGAGCGGCTGCCCAGCCATTTCCGCACCCGCGATGCCGAGCAGGGTCGCCCGCTTCAGGCGCTAATGGAGATCATGGCGCAGGAGCTGGCCATCTTGGAGCGCGATATCGACCAGCTCTACGACGACTGGTTCGTCGAGACCTGCGAGCCCTGGGCGCTGCCCTATATCGCCGCGCTGGTCGGGGCGCGTCCGATGCGCGAGATCGGCACCGATCAGGCAGGGCTTCTGCGCGGATACATTGCCAACGTGCTGCGCAACCGGCAGGCCAAAGGCACTGCCGCGGCGGTCGAGCAGGTGGCGCGCGAGGTGTCCGGATGGTCGGTGGTGGCGGTGGAGTTCTTCCAGCGGCTTGCCACCTCGCAGCACATGAATCATGTTCGGCCGGACGCACCTGCCTTTGCCGACCTGCGTGACACCGCGCGCGGCCGCGCTAGCCGGTCGCCGTTCTCGACGATGGCGCATTCGCCCGCCGCGGGGCAACCGGGCGGCTTTGCCGGGCGCTACAACATCCCGCACCTGGGGCTGTTCATCTGGCGGAACGTGGCGGCGCCAATCTGGCCGGTGGAAAATCCGGGCGCAGGATATCTGGGCGGCGCAGTGCCGCGCCCCGATGCGCCGACCCCGGGCTTGTGACCTTTGATCCGTTGGGCCGCGACATGCCGCTGGTCAACCGTCCGGCGGCCGACCTAAGCGTGGCCGCGCGGATGACCCGGCGCACGGTGCCCGCGCCGCTGACCCGCGACGAGGTCTTCGCTTCGCTCAACGCCGCCCGCGGCGAGGGCGTCACTCCGGGCCGCTGGTTCGAGAAAAGCCCGCCATTCCGGGTGCGTCTGGACGGCGCAGAGGTGCCGCCTGAAAAGCTCTTCTGCTGCAATCTGGAAAAGGCCGGGAACGGCACGTGGCGGCGGCCCGCCACTGCCGGCGAGGTGATGGTCGACCCCGAACTGGGCCGGATCTCGTTGCACGCCACGGACGAGGGCAAGGCGGTCGAGACCGGCTTTGCAACGGGCCAGCCCTTCGACATCGGCGGCGGCGCCTATGACCGGCGGTCCAGCCGCGAGAAATGGCTTCCCGACCTCGTCATCCCCGGCGAAGCGCCGCCCTGGCAGATCGGCGTGACCAAGGTGGCAAGCCATGTGACCGACGACCCGCTCCAGGGTGGGCCGGTGGTCGCCAGCCTGCGCGACGCGGTGGACCGCTGGAACGCCCAGACCGCCGAGGGCGCGCGCGGGATCATCGCGGTGATGGACAACGCCACCTATGCCGAGGCGCTGAACGCGACCCATGCAATCACGCTGCCGAAAGGCGCGACGCTCGCCATCGTTGCCGCGGCTTGGCCGATGGTGGAGGAGCCGGGCGGAGTGCGACGCCGCATTCCGGGCCAGCTGTCACCGATGCACCGCCGCCCGCTGGTTCTGGCGCCGGTGATGATTGACGCGGCGGATGCCGCCGATGACCCGGCTGGCTCATTGGTGATCGACGGTCTGGTGATCAGTGGCAATCTTACGGCCCGGCCTGGAGGCGATCTGGGGGCACTCAGGCTTTACAATTGCACGATCGGAGCCTCGGGCGCGGCACTGGACCGTTCAGTGCGCGCCACCACCGAGAACGCGAGGATGAGCTTGGTGATGGACCGCTGCATTGTCGGCAAGGTGGACCTGCCGCAGGCGACGGGCGGAATCGAGATCACCCGGTCGATCATCGGCGAGGATCAGATCGCCGGCGGCGGTGGGGCCGGGGCCGGCGTCATGGTCCTGCGCGTACCCTTGATGGACATGAGCTGCAGCGGCAGCACCGTCTTTGGCCGCACCAACTGCCGCAGCCTGCAGGCGGAAAACAGCATCCTGACCGGGCGGATCACGGTCGAACATCGGCAGACTGGCTGCGTCCGCTTCTGCTATGCCGACGAGACTTCTGTTTTACCGCGCCGCTACCGCTGCATGCCGCGTGCCAGCGACGATCCCAAGCCGCGCCCGGTCTTTGTCTCGACCCGTTTCCAGGATCCTGAATTCGGACTTCTGAGCCTACGCACCCCCATCGCCATCCTCGAAGGGGCCGAGGATGGCATGGAAATGGGTGTGGGTTATGCCAACCGCGATCCCGCCCGCCGTGCCAACATTCGCGATGCCGTCGAGGAATTCGCGCCATTCGGCCTTGTCCCGGGCTTCATCTACATGACTTAGGAGGCCTGCCATGACCGGCGATATTTCGAGAAAGACCTTCGATCGTGCCAAGGATTTCAGCCTTGTGAGGATGCAGCAGGGCCGCCTGTTTGCCGATGCCGACTGGAACGAACAGGGCGACATCCTGCGCGCCTCCGATCGGGAGGCCGCGGCCGATATCATCGGGCCCGCGGGCTTTCCGGAGGAGGATGCGGGCTTCGGACTGCTCCCGGATGCAGGAACCGGAACGCTGGTGATCACCCCGGGCACCGGATACGTGGCGGGTGTGCGCCATGTGGTGCGCTGGCCCACCGCCTATACGCTGACGCGTCAGTCAGGCACCGGCGGAAACGCGCTCTGGCGGATCGACGATGGTCTGCAGCTGGCGGATGACGACGTGCTGAGCACTGACCCGGCCGGCCTGACCGGCTTCGTCAAAGTGCGCAATTTCGCCCAGGATGCCAACGGTGTACGGACCTTCCGGACCACGCCCGCCCTTGGCGACGCGGTAACCGTCGCGTTCCGGCCGGCAAATTATTCGCGCCAGCCTTACGGTGCCGGTGTGCCGCTTCCCGATGTGGCCGGTGATTACCTGGCCGTGCTCAAGTCCACAGATCTCGCCGTGACCGCGCTTGACGATCCGCTGTTGCGTGAAGTGGCTTTCGACGGGCCTGACACCGCCTATCGCGATCGGACGATCTGGCAGGTCGTGCTGGTCTCGCGCACGGCTCTGCTGGCGCTTGGATATCAGGCGGCCGATCTCACCTGCCCGGCGCTGTCCATGGGGTTCGATCCCGTCCTGGCTGAGCATGCGCCGGGCGAGATGCGCGCGCGGGCCGAGCTCTCGGACCTAAGCGCCGGAGCCTGCACCCTGCCGCCTGCCGCGGGGTACCGCAGCCTCGACAACCTGCTCTTCCGCGTCGAAATCCATCGGAGCGGCGACGAAACCACGGCGTTCTACAAATGGTCGCGCGAGAACGCCATTTACCGGACCCGATATCGCGAGATCGATGCGGGCGTGCTGGTGGTGGAAAGCATCGGCCGCGATGAGATGACGGCCCTGAAGGCCGGCGACTGGATCGAAATCCGCGATCAGGCGGCGATCTACGGCCAGGCGCCGGGCTTCTTTGCACGAATCGACGAGGTGATCGGGCAGCGCGTTTCGCTCGCCGAATTGCGCGATCCGCTGACGCTCGCGCCGCTGCTCAGCAACGGACTTCCCGACACCGCCAAGCTTCCGGCCGCGGCATTCGTGACCCGCTGGGAAGGCGGGCTTCCGGTGCAATTGGACAATGCGACGGCCGATTGGGTCGATCTGGAGAATGGCGTCCAGGTCCGCTTCGGGGTCGGCCAGTACCAAAGCGGTGATCACTGGAACATTCCGGGGCGCGCCGTGTCTGGGGATATTGAGTGGCCACGCAACCCCGCCACGGGCGAACCGATGTCGAAGCCTGCCGAGGGACCGCGGCGCAACTATGCCGCGCTGGCCTGGCTGACGCTCGACGGAGCCGGCGCCTGGACGGTGACTGAAGATTGCCGGCCGCTTTTCCCGCCGATCATCAAGGCCAAACAGGTGCTTTACGCCGGCGGTGACGGGCAGGAAGCCCTCGACGATCCGCTGAATGTCGCCGCCTTGGTATCCCTGCCAAAGGAACTCTCCGTGGCCGTTGTGCGCGGTCACAAGCCGGTCAAGGGCGAGACGATCCGCTTCACCGTGGTGGAGGGCGCCGGGCGGTTCGGCAACGGCCAACCGACCCAGCAGGCCACCACCGATGACACCGGGGTGGCGTCGGTCAACTGGAACCTCGATAGTACGGTCCAGGTCCAGCGTGCCGTTGCCCAGCGGCTGGATGCGGCGGGAACCCCGACCCATGCGCCGATCGCCTTCAACGCCACGCTTTCGCGTGCGACCCACATCAGCTTCGATCCGGCCAACACGCCCGCACTCGGCCAAGCCAATACGGTGCAGAAGGCCATTGAGGCGCTGGCGGGGCTCCAGCATTCCGGCTGCACCACCATTGTCATTCAGCCGGGCGAGGACTGGGTGGCGCGACTGGAGGGGCTGCAGCCGAGCGAGAACGCTTCGATCTGTTTCGCCCGCGGTACCTACACCACCGCGCGCACCGTGCGTATGAGCGGTCTGGGTCATATCCGGATCAGCGGCGCCGGGCCCGGGACCGTCCGGATCGTGGCCAACCGCACCGAGGCTGCGCTCGCCTTCGAGGCATGCGCCAGCGTCGCGGTAAGCGGGTTGGAACTCGCAACTCCCGACGGGAATACCGCCGTCGACGCCGGCCTGAAGACGCACCGTCAGGGCACGCTGGACTTCGGTCACTGCGACGAGGTCGAGGTCCATGGCTGCACCCTCAGTTGCGGCGGCGGCACCTCGACGGAGCGCGCCTGCGTGACGGTCCGGGGCTACAGCGAGACGCTGAAGACCCTGAGGGTCACGCAATCGGTGCGGATCACCGGCAACAGCCTGACGGTCGGCAACCTTCAGGAGGGGATCGTCGTGACCGACGCCGTCGACGTCGACGTGTCTAGCAATCTCCTGACGGCCAAGTCGGGCAAGGGCTCGCTCAACATCGGCGCGTTCCTCTCCGACAAGGTCTGGGTGGCGACGACTGCAAAGCACCTCATTTCCCGGCCCGTGAAAGGCAATGTCGGCCGGGGCACCGGCTTCAAGGAAATTGCTGCCAAGGAATGGCGCATGACCTTCAACAGTCCGGTGTCGCAGAAGGACTGGGACGAATTGGTCGCCATGAACCCGCCCGCGGCGGCGGACCTCAGGAACCAGGACACGTTCAGCCGCTGGGCGCAGGGTCTCGTCGCCTCCGTCGCTGAGGACCCCGACAGGATGCCGGTCTTCCGCAAGCAGCTGAAGCGGGTGGGGGACTCGTTCGGTACCAACGATCAGGGGCTCGACAATCCGAAGGTGCGCACCACGTTACTCGTCTCGAGCGATCCGGTCGTGCAGCGGTTCGACGGGGGGTCGGGTGCACAGCGCCAGGTTGTGGTTGAGGCGAACGGACAGGTCGTCGCCTTCGACAGCGCCTTCAGTCAGAAGGACTGGACCACGCTGATTTCCCGCAGCGGCTCGGCCACCAAGATCGCAAACGCGGACGAGCTCCTGGGGCTCAGCTATGCCTTGGCGAAGAAGGTGTTGGAGGACAAGGAGCTCCGAGCCGGATTGGGTTCGGTTCAGAACTGGCTTAAGGGCCTCGGGGAGAATTCGGTCAGCCTGGGGGCGCAGGGCATCGTCTGCGGCGGACGCCGGATGGACAATGTCGCGATCCGGGGCAATGCGATCCGCGCTTTCCAGGTGGGGGTGCGGGTGGCGGTGAGCCATATGCGCAGCTCGAACGTCCGGTCCAGATCGGTGTCGATCGACGACAACCGGATGGAGTTGATGGCGCCCAGCGCAGAAGCCTATGCCGGCTACGGCATGATGATCGGCAACGTCGACACCCTGCGCATCCGAGGCAACGAGATGGCGCTGTCGAGCCGACCGAACTTCATTAGGTACTTTGCGCAGGGCATCCGCATTTGGGGCTTCATCGGGCACCAGGTCCTGGTGGCGGAAAACCGGATCTCCATGGCCACGATGGGCATTCGTCTGGTCTCGGTCGTCCCGTTCGGCGAGGATCCGCACCTGTGGGTGTTTCGCGAAAACCTGATTGAGGGGCCGGCCGGCATCCGCAACTGGAAGGTGACGCCATCCTGGCCGCTCATCGACCAGAACAATCTGACGCGCACTGTCTAAGGAGTGGCCCGAAGTCGATTTTCGTTGTATAAGTAAACCCCCTGGCTCTCGTGGCAATGGATTTTTGGTGCCACCGGGTTCGAGTCCCTGTCAGGTTAGCGAAGCGGAGCGGGACACCCGGTCCGCTTCCCGCATTTTCGGGGTAGGCGAAACCTTTCTTCTGGGCGGTTCGGCGCCGCGAATGAAGATGGCAGACATGGCCGTGGCTACCGGAGGTTGGTCGACCGAGGCGGATTGGCCTAACGTCGGGAGCGCACAATCCGTACACCGGGGGTCCATTGCGCGGGCATGGGAGACGCTGATCGACCGGCCCGTCGCAGCGAGTGCTCCTGTTTTGTGCGTCTAGGATCGCATAATGTATCGACTGAAACCCGGGTCGAAATGCTCGGTCTTATCCCTTGCGTCCACGGGGGAGGTTTGAAGGTTCTTCCTCGCCCTCCTGCGGCAGATTGAACAGTTCGAAAACCTCACATTCGAGCACCGTTGCTATCTTCCCCAGAGAGTCGACGCCGAGATTGACCTGCTTGCGCTCAAGTTGGGAGATTGACACGCGTTCCAGCTGCGCCTCAAGCGCAAGGCGTTCTTGTGAGAGGCCACGCTTGACCCTCAATTTCCGAACATTCCAGGCCAAGAGCTCGCGCGGTGTCATGGCGTCACATGACCATTGCGCGTCGAATTAAATAACTGGCTATTCTATACGAAAAGATGTTAAAAGTTGCAGGCGATCAATTTTCGTTCGCCTCATACGCGCATCATTGGCGTGGGGCGGCGATGCTGCTTTGTGAGGGCCGCTATGGAACTTCGCCAGCTGAGCTATTTCGTGGCGGTTGCCGAGGAGCTGCATTTCGGTCGGGCGGCAGCCCGGGTGCATATCGCCCAGCCGGCCTTGAGCTGTCAGATCCAGTCGCTGGAAAAGGAACTCGGCGTTCGCCTGCTGGAGCGCTCGACGAGAAAGGTCGAACTGACCAGGGCAGGGGAGATCTACTACGATCGCTGTGTGCGGATATTGGGCGATGTCGATCTGTCGGCCGAGGTGGTGCGCTCGGTTGCCGGCAAGGCGAGGCGCAAGATCCGGATCGGCACGGTCTATCCGGCAACGATCGGTCTGCTGCCGGCGTTCCTGGCCCGCATTGGCCGCAAGTATCCCGACATCGAGCTGCATATATCCAGCGGCTCGACCAACGACATCATCCGCGGGCTGGAGAACGGCCAGATCAATCTCGGCTTCATCCGCCCGGTCGAAAACATCGGCTCGCTCCGGTTCTTCTCGATTGCGCACGAGCGCTACCTTCTGGCGGTGGAGAAGAACAGCGCGCTGCTTGCTAGAGGCGAGATCGGCATCGAGGATCTGAAGGGTGAGAAGATCATCTCGTTCTCGCGTCAAAACCTGTCCTTCACCGAGCGCTACTTTGCTGAAAAGTTCGAGGAGCACGATCTGTCGAACAGCGTCGCCTACACTTGTGACGACACCTTCTCACTGGTGTCACTGGTGTCGGCCGGTCTTGGCATCGGCTTTGCGCCGGAATGGACGCTGGATCTTCCCAACCGCAATTTCGAGCTCAGGAAGGTGAGGGGTATCGACTTCCGCATCGGTCTTGGAGTTGCCTGGTCCAAAGACGATCCGACCGCCGCCCGCGACGACATCATCGACATCGCCCGGTCGCTGGTCCGGGCGGGCAGGTGACGGAGAGCCTGAATGCCTTCGGTGCGATGCCGCGGTCGAGCGGAGCGGCTTGCCGGGCCTAGGCTTCCCGGACCCCGGCCGTTAGCCGTCGCGATGCTGATCCTCCGAGACGAGGCTTTTAACCGGTCAAGCCGCGCGCGAACGGGCTGTGGCAGCGTTGCTGCCGGCGCCTGGTGCGCTCATTATTTTCCCGAGCTGCCGGCGAGTGATGGGAGCCAATTGGTCCACCTCATCAGCCATGGCCAACAGTTATTTGCGGCCCCTCACTTTCGGAAGATTGCTCAAGAGGGACTCGCACGCCTTGGTGATGTGGGCAACGAGCAGTTCCGTCGCCATTGCCACATCTCGCTCCCGGCACGCGGCAAGTATTTGCCGATGCTCTCGGTCATCCACTCCCGTCCCACCTGACAGGGTCAACTGAATGCGGAGGTAACGTTCGATCCGATCGTTCACGGACCGGATGAGATTGAGCAGGAAAGGCTTGTCGGCGTCCTCATAGAGACACGAGTGGAACTGCCAGTTCAGTTCCGCCCATCGCGCGACGTCGGTCTCGCGCGCGAATTCATCGCAATACTCTTCGGCGCGCTGGAACGTGCGCTCGGTCATCCGAGGGATCGAGAGTTTCAGCGCATTTGCTTCCAGCATCCCTCTGACTTCAAAGATTTCAGCAATCTCCGGTTCGGTGATGCTCGTTACGACGGCGCCGCGATTGCGTTGAAACTCGACGAGGCCTTCGGCTTCCAGCCGCTTGAGGGCTTCCCGAACAGGGATTTTGCTGACGTCAAATAGCTTGGCGATGTCATCCTGGCGGATGGGTTCGTCTTCATCCAGGACGCCGGTGACAATCGCCTCGCGGATATATTTGGCGATAATATCGGAAGTTGGCGGCGTGCTGCCGAGGGATGGCAAGTTCTGGGCTTTTAGCGGCAATGGTCACTCCATGATCGGCAGTCGCCCGCAAGCGAGGCGTATCGCATAACGTAGCTTATATACGATATGAGTTTGCCTGTCTTGACTCGTAATCGTATACGATATTCTATATGAGGCGTGCAATACGGGACTGTGAGCGATGAGCGGGCAAAAAATACCGGGACTGATTGGCTACGTTACGCCGCTGAGCGCCGCGCCCGGCGGTACTTTGGAGTTCAAAGTCTCCTCACACGACAACCGTTCTGTCGTTGCGCGTGCATTTCGTTTGATCAGCTGCGATCCGAACCCGGCCGGCCTGGCATCAAGATTGAGGCGGCCGATTTCGGCCTTGCCGCACGATATCCTGCCTCGGAACAACGGGCCTATCTCGGCTCCTGCGCGTTCGGCGCCATTCCAGACTTACGCGATCGTGCCGCGATCAAGGTCGCGCTGATGGTAAAGCCGACGTTCCATTCCGATTTCGCGCAGACCCTCTTTTCCGTGCAGAATGCCGATGGGACTGCAGGAGTGGCCGTGGTTATCCGGGGCAACATGCTGTTTCTCCAGCAGCTGGGAATGGACCAAACCTTTGATATCGGTGTCGGCCTGGCCAAGGATCATTGGTCTCGCCTCGAAGTGGCTTTCGATCTGGACGGCTTCTCGGTTACCGTCTCGAGGGATTCGCATTGGGGCGGTGACGCAAAACATGTCAGCTTTTCGCACGTCACGAGCCGGGCACTGGCCGGCGCCGATCATATCTGCTTTGCCGCTTTGTGGCGGGGACACCCTGAGCAGGCCTTCAATGGTTCTCTCGAAGGCCCAGCGCTGAGTGTAAAGGGATCGGCAGAAGAACCGGCGTGGGAGGTCATCGCCAGCTGGAATTTCGGTGGAGACGCGCGCGACACCCGGGTGGAAGACAAGAAGGGGAAGGGGAGATGGCTTTTCCTGATCAACATGCCGACCCGCGCGGTCAGATCGTCGGAATGGTCCGGCCGGAATCAGGATTGGAAGCAGGCACCGGATGAATATGCGGCGATCAGCTTTCATTCCGATGACCTCAGCGATTGTGGTTGGGAATCGACAATCCGGATCGACGTGCCCGAGGGAATGCGCTCGGGGGTGTATGGACTTGAGATCGACAACGGTGTCGGCAAGGACACGATCCCGTTCTATGTCGTCCCGTGGGAAAGAACAGAACGGCAGAGGATCGTATTCCTGGCGCCGACATTCACCTACATGGCCTATGCGAACTTCGCTCGCGGTAATTTTGCCGGCGAACTCGCGGAAAGGGTCGCCGCCTGGAAGGCCTATCCGCACAATCCCGACCAAGTGAGGGCCTATGGATATTCCACCTACAGCCGCCATCCCGACGGAACCGGCGTGAGCCTGTCGTCGCGCCATCGCCCCGTGCTGACGATGCGTCCTCAATATCTCATCTACTTCGATCCGAACGGTTCGGGCATGCGCCACTTCCCGGCGGATTCGCATTTGACGGATTGGCTCGAGGAAAAGGGTTTCGCCTTCGATGTCATAACTGATGAGGACCTTGATCGGGATGGCCTCCCCGCCTTGTCACCCTATGACGTGGTCCTGACGGGGACCCATCCCGAGTACCACACGCAGCGCACCATGGAGGCGCTGATCGGCTACCGGGAAGCCGGCGGCAACCTCATGTACCTCGGTGGGAACGGTTTTTATTGGAAGATCGGTCGCAACGACGACATGCCCCATCTGATCGAGGTTCGGCGTGCCGAGGGCGGTATGCGGGTATGGGCGAGCCAGCCGGGCGAATACTACCACCAGCTTGACGGAGAGTATGGCGGCCTGTGGCGGCGCAATGGAATTGCGCCCCAGAAAGTGGCGGGAGTTGGCTTTACAGCCGAGGGCGGATTCGAAGGCTCGTACTACGTTCGCACCGCCGCCTCCTACCGGGACGATCTTGCATTTCTTTTCGAAGGTATTTCGCCCAATGAGCGTATCGGCGACTTCGGATTGTCCGGCGGTGGCGCTGCCGGTTTCGAGATCGATCAGGCCGCGACTGATCTCGGCACCCCCGATTTCGCGACCGTCGTCGCCTTCTCGGAAGGCCATGGACCGTCGTTCCACACGACGTTCGAAGAACTTCTCCTGCCGGGCGTGTTCGAGGGGACGGCGCGGGAACATGGCGGCATAAGCGCCAATATCGTCTACGGGAAGTCTGAAACGGGCGGCGGTCTGTTTGCCGTCGGCTCAATCACATTCTGCGGGAGCCTTTCGCACAACAAGTACGACAACAATGTCTCGCGCCTTCTCGAGAATTGCCTAAGAAGGTTCCTCGCCGATGATTAAGAAGAAGGAAACCCGAGACACGCGCATCAGCTTTCACGAGCTGAAATCGCTCCTGAGAGCGATTTTCGTCAACAATGGCACAGCCGCGGAGACTGCCGATATCCTCGCGGAAAACTGCGCCGCATGCGAAAGGGACGGTGCGCTCAGCCATGGCATTTTCCGCATGCCCGGTTATGTCGATTCGCTAAAATCGGGATGGGTGGATGGTCTGGCAGTCCCGGATGTAACGCGATTCGGGCCATCTTTCATCCGGATCGATGCGCGCAACGGTTTTGCCCAGCGGTCGCTTGCTGCTGCGGACCCGTTGATCAGAAGCGCCGTTCGGGAGACGGGCATAGCCGTTGCCGCGATCCGCAATTCCCATCATTTCAGCGCGTTGTGGCCGGATGTCGAACCCTTCGCGCTTTCGGGCCACATGGCCATCACCGCGGTCAACGGGCTTGCGAATGTGGTGCCTCATGGTGGCCGGCAGGCGGTCTACGGAACCAACCCCATTGCGTTTGCCGTGCCGGTGGAGAATGCAGAGCCGCTGGTCGTCGACCAGGCCACCAGCGTGATGGCGAACGGCGAGATCCGGCTGCATGCCCTCGCTGGAAAACCGGTTCCAGATGGAACAGGGGTTGACCGCGAAGGCAACCACACCACTGACCCTCTCGCGATTTTAGCCGGCGGGGCATTGAACACCTTCGGCGGCTACAAGGGCTCGTCGATCGCCTTGTTCGTAGAGATTCTCGCTGGAGCGATCACGAGCGGACAGTTCTCGTTCGAAAATGACTTCACCGGCTTCCCGGGTGCGCAGACCCCGAAGGCGGGACAGCTCCTGATCGTGATCGATGGGAATTGGGGCGGTTCGACGAACTTTGAAGCGCGTCTTGCCCATCTCTGCACTCAGCTGATCGATGCCGGCCAAGACCGGTTGCCAGGCGCACGACGGTTTGCGAACCGTTCGGTGGCCGAACGGTTCGGTATCCCGATCGCACAGGACAAACTGCAGGGGCTTCGAATGCTGGCGGGCGAAGAGCCGTGAAACCCCAAAACGATTGGCTCAAACAGGAAGGCCGCAACATGACGCTCGATAAAAACAGACTTGAACTTCGGCGAGATCTGGCGCCAGAGCAAATGGACCAACTGGTGGACCTCTTTCAGCAGGAATGGTGGACCAAGGGCCGCCAGAAAGCGGATGTCGAAAGGCTTCTGAAGCACGCAGGACCGATTTTCGCCTATCTCGATCCGCTGAACGGGGAACTTGTCGCCTTCGCGCGTGCCATGACGGACGGCGTCTACAAAGCGATGATCTTCGATATCATCGTCAAGGATACGTGGCGGAACACTGGGCTCGGCCGTCTGCTGATGGAGACCGTCATGACGGATCCCGTCCTCGCGCGCGTCAAGCATCGCGAACTCTACTGCCTCGAGGACATGCTGCCCTTCTACGAAAAGTGGGGGTTCACGGCCAATCTGCCCGGCCTTTTCTTCATGCGCCAGTCGTCCTGAGATGATGCGAGCAGAGTTTCGAGGCATTCCATGACCACCGTTCAAACCGTTCTCGAAGCCGACTACGCCGTGATCGGGCTTGGCGTGATGGGCGCATCGACACTGCACTTCCTGTCCCAGTCGGGTCGGAAAGTCGTTGGTATCGACACATACAGCCCTCCGCATCGCCACGGTGCAAGTCATGGCGGCTACAAGGTGACGAGAGAGGCAGTCGCCGAAGGCCCCGCCTATCTTCATTTTGTCCGGCGCACGAATGAGCTTCTGCGTGACTTCGAGCGCCGATACGATGCCGACCTGATGCAACGCACCGGAACGCTGATCATTGGATCGCAGGCCGCGGACAGTTCCAGTAGTTTTCTGAGCGACACCGTTCGGACTGCCGAGGACAATGGCATCGCGCACCAGGTCCTGTCGTCCGGGGACTTGAGGAAGCGCTATCCGCAGTTTATCGGCGTGGCGGACGAGGACGCGGGCTATTTTGAGCCCGGTGCCGGCTTCATTCGCCCCGAACCGCTGTTGAACCTGCAGATCGCGCTTGCCAAACAGGCTGGCGCGGCGGTTTTGCAAAATTCCGCCGTCAGGCGGGTCACGCCCGTCGAGGGCGGCGTGGAAATAGAGACCGAGGGGGTACGGATCCGCGCCCGACAGGTCGTCGTCGCTGCAGGTCGATGGATGGGAGAACTCCTTGGTGGACAGTTTGGCCCTCTGCTGTCCGTCAGCCGGCAAAGGACGTTTACGTTCAAAGCGCTCGATACGGCCGCCTATCAAGCGGGCAGGTTTCCGACCTTGATGTGGTTCCGCCAGGGTGTTGGTGGTGCTTGCGCGACGGTCTTTCCGCTCGAAGGATCGGGCGATGGGATCAAGTTTTTTGTCGCGGACACCGACGTTGATCCGCTCGCCTCCGGTTCTAGCGATCGGTTTTTCCAGCGCCACGTCCAGCCATTCTTCGGGGGCGTTTCCCCGGTGCTGCGGATGTCGGAAACGTGCTTCTACACTTCGACGCCTGATGACGGGTTTCTGCTCGATTGGCATCCGGATATTCCGGGGCTGTTTTTGGTATCCGCCTGTTCGGGGCATGGATTCAAGCATGCATTGGGAGTCGGGGAGGCCGTGGCCGCGGTGCTTGCGGGACGTCCGGTTCCTGACCTCTCCGCATTCAGC
Source organism: Ensifer sp. 1H6 (assembly GCF_001976035.1). NCBI lineage: Bacteria > Pseudomonadati > Pseudomonadota > Alphaproteobacteria > Hyphomicrobiales > Rhizobiaceae > Ensifer > Ensifer sp. 1H6. The sequence goes on from NZ_MOAI01000049.1 coordinate 25,844, forward strand.
TTGGAGCGATTTTCCACCAATTCGCCACGGAGCTGAAGATCTCGCCTGCAGGCTGATAAAACTGCCTTGACAGGTATAGTAGATCGTATACGATATCTGAAAGTTAAAATTGACGACAGCAATTTAGTCGTCGGTGAGAGGGAGAAACATGAAATTCGATCGGTTACTAACAACAGTCGAGCTGCACACCTGCGGCGAAACTTTTCGCCTGGTCACTCAGGGGCTGCCCAAGATTCCAGGCAAGACGATTGTCGAGCGCATTGCCTGGCTCGAACAGAACGCCGATCACTATCGGCGCGCCGTGCTGCTGGAGCCCCGCGGGCACAAGGATCTCTACGGTGGATATCTGACCGAGCCGGTCCACCCCGGAGCCGACTTCGGCGTGATCTTCCTCAACAACATGGGCTACAGCCCGCATTGCGGTCACGGCGTCATTGCTCTGGCGACCGCGGCCGTGGAACTGGGCTGGATCGAGCGGAAGGCGCCGGAGACGAAGGTTGGCATCGATGCGCCCTGCGGCTTTATCGAAGCCTATGTGCAGTGGGATGGTGAGCGCACCGGTTCCGTTCGCTTCGTCAACGTGCCGTCGTTCATTTTCAGCCGTGACGTGACCGTCCACACGCCGACCTTCGGCGAAGTGACCGGCGATGTGGCCTACGGCGGTGCGACGTATTTTTACGTCGATGGCCGCAAGCACGGCGTCGAAATCCGCGAATTCGATGCGCAGCGCGTCATGCAGCTTGGATATGAGATCAAGGCTGCTGCAAATGCCAAGATGCCGTTCGTGCATCCGGAGATCCCGGAATTCAATAACGTCTACGGCGTGATGGTCTATGGCGACCCTCGTCATGCGGGTTCGACGCAGGCCAATTGCTGCGTCTATGCCGATCGCGCCGTCGATCGTTCTCCCACCGGGTCGGGCACGGCGGGCCGCGTTGCGCAGCTCTATCTTCGTGGTGAGATGACCGCCGCCGATACGCTCGTCAATGAATCGATCATCGGCACGATCTTCAAGGGGCGCGTGTTGTCCGAAACCAAGGTCGGGGATTTCGATGCGGTTGTCCCGGAGGTGGAGGGCAGTGCTTACATTTGCGGCTTTGCCAATTGGGTGATCGACGAAGCCGATCCGCTTAAGTTCGGTTTTCTGGTGAGCTGATGATGATCCAAAGGTTCGATGCAACTGAGACGGAGAGGCTGCTTCCCTTCGATTTGCTCGTCGGGGAGCTGGAAAAAACCGTGACCGAATACGCCGACGGAAAGATCGTCAGTCCGGAACGGTTGGTCATTCCTCTGGCGGCGGGCGGTGTCATGCTCTCCATGCCCGCCAGTGCTGAGGACATAGCCAGCCACAAGCTGGTCAATGTGTGCCCGTCGAATTTTTCCCGCAGTCTTGCGACGATCAACGGGGAAGTCGTTGCCTATGACGCCGTCACCGGTATCTCCCTGTTCGCCCTCGACGGCCCGACCGTCACGGGCCGGAGAACGGCGGCGATAACGCTCTTGGCCATCAGCCGGCTTCGCAAAACGCCGCCGAAGGCCGTCGCGATCATTGGCACCGGAAAGCAAGCGTCGACGCATGTGCAGGCACTCTCGTCGTTCTATCCCGGTGTCGATCTGGTCGTTGCCGGAATTTCCCGGGAGGAGGAGGCGCTATTCTGCGCGAGGCATTCTGCTTGCTCCATCATGCCCTTTACGGACCGAGATTGGTCTCGCGTCGACGTCGTCGTTACGCTGACCACCAGCAAGACGCCCGTCTATACGGAAGTGGCGAGGCAGGGTCGGCTTGTCGTGGGGGTAGGGGCCTTCACGCCGGACGCAGCCGAAGTGGGGAGGGAGACGGTATTGGCAAGCACTCTGATCGTCGACGATCCTGCCGGCGCGAGGCACGAGGCTGGCGATCTCATTCAGGCCGGTATCGACTGGTCGGGTGTGATTTCCCTCGCCGACGTTCTGAAGGGGACGGCGAATGTCGCAGGGCCGATCTTCTTTAAAAGCGTCGGCTGCGCGGCTTGGGATCTCGCGGCTTGCCGCGTGGCACGCGAGATAACCACCGCAGACACTGCGGGCTAACCTCGCTATCGTATACGATATCTAAAATAGCTTCTTTGCTGCCTTTAGTGCGTGCGGCGAGAGGTGCCGAAGAAGCGTATACGATAGGCGATATGCGAAAACGAAACCAAAGCAAGAGAGGAACTGAAAATGAAGAAAATGATCCCGCTTATGGCTCTTGCCGCTGCCGCGATGTGCGGCTCGGCTGCCCATGCTGACCAGCTCGACGACGTCATCGGCGCAGGCAAGCTTCGCTGCGCGGTGCAGCTCGACTTCCCGCCCAACGGCTCGCGTGATGCCGATAACAATCCGATCGGTTTCGACGTCGACTACTGCAACGACCTCGGCAAGGCACTGGGCGTCGAAGTCGAGATCGTCGACACGCCGGAAAACGACCGCATCCCCGCGATCCTGTCGGGACGGGCCGACGTGGCCGTCGCTGTCGCTTCCGATACGCTGGAACGCGCGAAAACCGTTGGCTTTTCCATCCCCTATTTCGTGTTCGAGACGATCGTGCTGGCACGCGAGGATTCTGGCATCAAAGGACCGGACGACATTAAGGGACACACGGTCGGTGGCCCGGCTGGCGCCTATGAAACACTTGCCCTCGCTGACGAGATCAAGAAGATGGACGATCCAAAATCGCAGATGCTCACGTTCCAAAGCCAGTCGGACACGTTCCTGGCGCTTGGACAAAAGCGCATCGACGCAACCTACACTACGTCGACCATTGCTGCAGCGATCATCGAGTCCGGCAAATATCCGGGCCTGAAGGTCGTCGGCGTCGCGCCGGTTGATGCCGACTATTGCGCGCTGATCGTCAAGCGCCAGGAGCAGGGCTGGCTCAACTATGTCAACCTGTTCCTGAACCGCCAGGTTCGCTCCGGCCGCTACGCGGAACTCTACAAGAAGTGGATTGGCGAGGATGCCGGCGCGGCCCCGGATCTCACCGTTCCCGGCGCCTACCGATAACCGGAATCCGCCTCATCGGGAGATGGCGTCCGGTCCCAATCGATCGGGCGCCACAGGAGGCGCGCATGCGTTTCCGTCAACCGAGCGACTGACAGCATCGTCGATGGACGCAGGGTCAATCCGGCGCTCCGAGGCTGCGCGGTGCTCGCAAATTCCTCTTCGTGCGCAGGGCTACGGCCGGCGGGCGCTTAAAGAGAATGAGATACAAATGGACTATCAATTCCAGTGGAGGCCGGTCCTGCGCGCGCTTCCAGAGATGCTGTGGGGCGCCCTGGAGACGATCGAGATCGCTGGCCTGGCCATGTTGATCGGAACAGTTCTCGCTATTTTCCTGGCACTCGGCAAACGGTCGGGGAAAAAATACCTGTCCTGGCCGGCCGATGTCTGGATCGAGACTGCGAGAAACACCCCGGCGCTCTTCCAGGTCTACATGCTCTATTTCGGTCTGGGTTCGCTTGGGCTGCAGGTCAGCTCCTATGCTGCGCTATTGCTCGGCATCACCTTCAACAACGCCGGTTACCTTGCAGAGACGTTCCGCGGCGGTTTTTCTGCCGTTCCGGAGACGCAGACGCGCGCGGCGCGTTCCCTCGGGCTGGGTGCCGTCCAGACCCTGTGGCATATCGTGATCCCGCAGATGCTGCGCGCGGTTTTCCACGCCATGACCAACCAGATGGTGTGGTCCATTCTGATGAGCTCCCTGGGGGTCATCGTCGGCCTGACCACAGATCTCACAGGCGTCACCCAGGAACTCAACGTCGTGACCTACAGAACCTTCGAGTACTTCTTCGTCGCGGCTTGCCTCTACTACCTCATTTCCAAGGCCTTCACGGTGTCAGCACGCATCGTGGCTTGGCGCTTGTTCCGATACTAGGAGGTCACGATGTATTTCGGTGGATCATTTACATGGGGCGATTTTCAGTTCCTGCTTTCCGGAGCGGTAACCACGCTCGCAATTACCCTGGTGTCCGTCGTGATCGGGACGGTTCTGGGTGTCCTATTCGGCCTCGTCAGAGCAGGTGCTCCCGGGTGGATCGGCAACACGCTAGGCGCCGTCCTTGACGTTTTCCGGTCCGTACCGCTCCTCATTCAGCTCGTGTTGTTCAATTCGTTCAACAGCATGCTCAAGCTGAACTGGCCGACCTTCACTGTCGGCTGCGTATGTTTGGGAATCTACGCCTCCGCCTTCTGTACCGAGATCGTCAGAAGCGGCGTCGGCGCCGTCCCTCAGACGACACGCCGGGCGGCGAGATCTCTTGGTCTCAGCTGGCTGCAGGAAATGAAGTCCATCACACTGCCGATTGCCACCAGGGTCGTCTTCCCGAGCTGGATAGGGCTGACGCTCGGCGTGATGAAAGACACAGCGCTCGTCCTGTGGATCGGCATCGTCGAACTTCTGCGGAGCTCGCAGATCGTAACGTCGCGCGTCCAGGAGCCATTGCTGATCTTGGGCATTACCGGGCTGATCTACTTCGTAATGAGCTTTCCAATCGCCCGGCTCGGAAATCAACTTGAAAAAAAGTGGGGCACGCAATGATCGCCATTGAGAACGTACACAAACAATTCGGCTCGCTGCAGGTGCTGCAAGGCGTGGATCTGACGGTGAAGAAGGGCGAAGTTCTGTCGATGATCGGCGGTTCGGGATCCGGCAAGTCAACGATGTTGATGTGCATCAACGGCCTCGAAGGGATCCAGCGCGGACGCATTGCGGTTGATGGCGTGGAGGTTCACGCCAAGACCACGGACCTTAACAAACTGCGCCGCCGTATCGGGATCGTGTTTCAACAGTGGAATGCATTCCCTCACCTGACTGTGCTGGAGAACGTTACACTTGCGCCCAGGAAGGTTCTTGGGAAATCCAGGCAAGAAGCTGAAGCGATCGCGATAGAGCAACTGTCGCATGTCGGGTTGAAGGAGAAGCTGGGCGTATTCCCTTCGCGGCTGTCCGGCGGTCAGCAGCAACGAATGGCAATCGCCAGAGCGCTTGCGATGTCACCCGACTACATGCTGTTCGACGAGGTCACTTCGGCTCTCGATCCGCAGCTTGTAGGTGAAGTGCTCGATACGATGCGCATGCTGTCGAAGGAGGGTATGACGATGATCGTGGTCACCCACGAGATGCGCTTCGCGCGCGAAGTGTCGGATCGCGTCGCCTTCTTCCGCGAGGGGCGCATCCACGAGATAGGCTCGCCGGAGCAGATCTTCGAGAACGCCCAGAAGCCGGAAACGGCCGCCTTCCTGAAGTCCATTTGAACCCGTCCCGTCCGCAATCAAGGAACTTTCACAGTGCGCTCTTCCAAGATCGTCCACATCGTCAGCTGCCATGCGGAAGGCGAAGTCGGTGACGTCATCGTCGGCGGCGTCGCTCCTCCTCCGGGTGCAACTATTTGGGACCAGTCGCGCTGGATCGCCGAGGACGAAACTCTTCGCGACTTCGTGCTCAACGAACCGCGCGGTGGTGTCTTCCGGCACGTCAACCTGCTGGTGCCGCCCAAGGATCCGAAGGCGCAGATGGGCTGGATCATCATGGAACCCGCCGACACGCCACCGATGTCGGGCTCGAACTCGATGTGCGTCTCGACGGTCCTGCTCGACACCGGCATCATCCCGATGCAGGAACCGATTACACGCCTGGTCCTGGAAGCGCCGGGCGGCCTGATCGACGTCGAAGCCGAGTGCCGAAACGGCAAGGCCGAGCGCATCCGCGTGCGCAACGTGCCCTCCTTTGCCGACAAACTTGACGTCAAGCTCGAAGTAGAAGGGCTGGGCACGATGACCGTCGATATCGCCTATGGCGGAGACAGTTTCGTCATCGTCGATGCCGCTTCGCTCGGCCTGAGCCTCAGTCCCGACGAGGCGCGTGACATTGCGCGCATGGGCGTCAAGATCACGGAAGCCGCCAACCAACAGATCGGCTTCAAGCACCCTGTAAACGACTGGAGCGGAATCTCCTTCTGTCAAATGACCGATCCGGTGATCGTGAAGGACAGTGTTCTGCATGGCAAGAATGCCGTTGCAATCCGGCCAGGCAAGGTCGATCGCTCCCCCTGTGGCACCGGTTGCTCCGCACGCATGGCCGTCCTCCACGCCAAGGGGTTGATGAAGGTCGGCGACAGGTTTGTGGGCACCTCGATGCTCAACAGCGAATTTCATTGCAGTATCGATGAAGAGCTTGAGATCAACGGCATACCCGCAATCAGGCCGATACTCTCGGGCCGTGCCTGGATCATCGGAACGAAACAGCTGATGGTCGATCCAGCCGATCCCTTCCAGGGTGGATACCGCGTCTCCGATACCTGGCCTATGGACAATTGAGGTCTCGACAATGCCGATCGTCAGGGTCGAGTTATTTCCGGCCGGAATCCGGAGAAAAAGGCAGAACTCGCGAAGGCCATCACCGACGCGTTCGAATGGATAGGCGGGGTGGCGCCAGCCGCAACAACCGTGATGTTCGTTGAAAATCCACCCAACGATTGGTTTGTCGCGGGCGAACCTTTCAACATTTGTCTCAGCCAAGCGTCGATGGATGCGGGCTAGGCGAAGCTGATCGGGTCAACAACCATCGACAAGCAAATCGTGATGTTGCCAAGACCCCGCCCACTATCGACCCACAGCCGCCCAAAAAACGTGCGGATCGCGAAAGAAGGGACGCCGGGCCACTCGCGGCATGACAGCCGCCTCCTTAACGTCTTGCTTCGATCAACGCAGGGACCGGATCATCCGCAGGTGCCGGCCGTGAGAAGCCGCTCATTCGTCCTAACCATCAATTGCCAACGTGGGCGTAGCAGGCATACCAGATGTTTGCCGTGCCGAGCAGGATCAACAGCCGCTCGATTGTAGTAAGTTCGGGCATTCGTTCTCGCTTGGGTAATATCGTAGGCATTGCTCAATTCCTCCCTGGATAGCCAATGTGGTGCGTGCCCCTCCACTGGGGCATTCATTATATGCCGCCGAGGCAGACATATTTGATCTCGGTGAACTCCTCGATCCCATACTTCGAACCTTCGCGGCCGAGGCCCGAGAGCTTGACGCCGCCGAACGGCGCTTCCGCGGTGGAGATCAGCCCGGTGTTGACGCCGACCATACCGTATTCCAGCGCCTCGGCCACACGGAACACCCGCGCCAAATCCTTGGCATAGAAATAGGAGGCCAGCCCGAACTCGGTGTCATTGGCCTGTTCGACGACATCGGCCTCGTCCTTGAAGCGGAACAGCGGCGCGACCGGGCCGAAGGTTTCCTCGCGGGCGACTGCCATCGCCTGGGTGACATCGGCCAGAACCGTTGCTTCGAAGAAGGTGCCGCCGAGCGCATGGCGTTTGCCGCCCTGGATCACGCGCGCGCCCTTGGCGGTGGCATCGGCGATATGCTCTTCCACCTTCTCCAGCGCCGCCTTGTCGATCAGCGGGCCGAGGATGACGCCCTGGTCGAGACCATTGCCGATCTTCAGCTTGGCAACGGCCGCCGCCAGCTTGTCGGAGAAGGCATCATAGACTTTGTCCTGCACGTAGATAC
>NZ_MOAI01000004.1:0-304359 GCF_001976035.1 Ensifer sp. 1H6
ATCTGGCCGAACCCTTGGCGGCGCTGATCGTTTCGCTGTCGGGCAATTACGACACCATCCTTGCTGCTGCCACTTCGGTCGGCAAGAACGTCCTGCCGCGGGTTGCAGCGCTTCTCGATGTTGCCCAGGTTTCCGAAATCACCGAGGTGGTCTCGTCCGATACCTTCAAGCGTCCGATCTATGCCGGCAACGCCATCCAGACGGTGCAGACGACGGAAGCGAAAAAGGTCATCACCGTGCGCACCGCCTCGTTCGCCTCCGCTGCCGAAGGTGGCTCGGCTTCGCTCGAGACGATCGCGGCTGCGGCCAATCCGGGTCTGTCGACCTTCGTTGCCGACGCGCTGTCGTCGTCGGATCGTCCGGAGCTGACCTCGGCCAAGATCATCATCTCGGGTGGCCGTGCACTCGGCTCGTCGGAAAAATTCAAGGAAGTGATCCTGCCGGTTGCCGACAAGCTCGGTGCAGCCGTCGGTGCATCGCGCGCGGCGGTCGACGCCGGATATGCCCCAAACGACTGGCAGGTCGGCCAGACCGGCAAGGTGGTCGCCCCCGATCTCTACATTGCCTGCGGCATCTCCGGTGCGATCCAGCATCTGGCCGGCATGAAGGACTCGAAGGTCATCGTCGCCATCAACAAGGACGAGGAGGCGCCGATCTTCCAGGTTGCCGACTACGGCCTCGTCGCCGACCTGTTCGAAGCCCTGCCGGAGCTCGAAAAGGCGCTGTAACCATTCGCCAACCGCACTTCCCGAGCCTCAAGGAAAAGGGCTGGCAAAAGCGCGGACTTGGCATTAACAATCTACCGGGCCGGCCAGACCGGCCCGGTATTTTCGTATGTGACGGCGGCACGGCCGCCAAAATTCTTGAAGATGGATGTTCGCCGCGATGATCAAGACGGTCGGAGTTATTGGTGCCGGGCAAATGGGCTGCGGCATTGCGCATGTTTCGGCGATGGCCGGATACAAGGTGCAGATCTACGATCTTGCCGCTGATCGCATCGAGGCGGGCCTCGCCACCGTCAACGGCAACCTTGCCCGCCAGGTGTCATCAGGCAAGATGACCGACGAGGCTCGCAAGAGCGCGCTGGCGCTGATCAAGGGCTCGTCCGACATCAACGACCTGTCACAGGTGGACCTCGTCATCGAGGCCGTCACCGAGGACGAAACCATCAAGCGCAAGATCTACGGCCAGGTATGCCCGATCATGAAGCCGGAAGCGCTGCTTGCGACCAACACCTCTTCGCTGTCGATCACCCGCCTTGCATCTGCGACCGACCGTCCGGAAAAGTTCATGGGCATCCACTTCATGAACCCGGTTCCGGTGATGAAGCTGGTCGAGCTCGTGCGCGGCATCGCCACGGACGAAGGCACGTTCAAGGCCGCCAAGGAATTTGTCGGCACGCTCGACAAGACCGTCACGGTCGCCGAAGACTTCCCGGCCTTCATCGTCAACCGCATCCTGCTGCCGATGATCAACGAGGCGATCTACACCCTCTATGAGGGCGTCGGCACGGTCGAGGCGATCGACACCGCCATGAAGCTCGGCGCCAACCACCCGATGGGTCCGCTGCAGCTCGCCGACTTCATCGGTCTCGACACCTGCCTGTCGATCATGCAGGTCCTGCACGACGGCTTGGCGGACTCGAAATACCGCCCCTGCCCGCTCCTGGTAAAATACGTCGAAGCTGGTTGGCTCGGCCGCAAGTCCGGCCGCGGCTTCTACGACTACCGCGGCGACGTGCCGGTGCCGACCCGCTAGGTCTCGAACATAGGATTCTGTTCAAGTAAGAACGTCCAATCTCCGCGGGATCCACAACCCTACATCTTGCGCGACAAGGAATTTGCTCGCCATACTGGTAACTTAGCTTAAAGACAGTTCTGTTACGCCCTCTCCTAGTCACGTGGGAGAGAATATGATTTCGCAAGCGATATCCTCAATGGCGGCACGGTCATTCCCCTCACTTTGGAGTGCGAGGGCGTGGCGCTTGGCGCTCATCCTCGGCCTAGCGCCTAATCTGATGATGCTGCTGGTCTTGCCGTTCTATGTGGCCGCACGACCGCTTTCGCCATTCCTTTACTTGATTGGAGGCCTATTCGCGCTGCGCGCCAAACCTACGTTGGCCTACCTGCTATTCCCGCTCATTGCCCTCATCGATTTCGGCCTCGTGGTTATGGTAGCGTTCCACCTGCCGCTCGGCGCTGCAATCCAGTCGGTGCGCTACATGGCATCGCTGGATCTCACCTCTTCCGTATTTTACGTCGTCGTGATCAGCCTCTTTATCGCGAATGGCGTTGCAATCGCCTGCCTCGTGAATCACAATCGACAGGTATTGCGAGGCGCATCGCTACTGCCAGGGGCTCTCGTCGCTTTCAGCGTGGTGATGTTGGAGCGCCATATCAATCGCCCTTTCCTGAAGCAACCTGCTGACTCATTTGAAAGCGCACTCTCGATCAATGGTATCGACGCCGCCGCTGTAGCGAATGGTGGTCGCAACTTGTTGTTCGTAATGGTGGAAGGGCTTGGCGCATTCTCCAGCCCTGAGCACACTGCAATTCTTTCACGGCGTCTGCAGCCAGCACTGGATACCGGGCGCTATGAACTTTCAAGTGGCCTCAGCAACTTCGAGGGTTCGACTACGGGCGCTGAATCCCGCGAACTCTGCGGACAATGGGGCGATCACACCGATTATCTTCGCCGGACCAGCTACGACTGCTTTCCGGCCGCCATGGCTGATCGGGGCTATCGAACAATCTCCTATCACGGCTTTTCGCAGAGGATGTTCGAACGGGACAAGTGGTATCCAAGAATCGGTTTTCTCGAATCGCACTTCCTTGAAGGCCTTGCGACCGACAGCAATAGGTTTCACCAGCGCTGCGGCAGCGTTTTCACGGGTCTGTGCGACAACGACATTGCAAGTGCCGTCCGCGACCGGCTGACGACAAACCCGGCTGAGCGGAAACTCCTATACTGGCTGACACTAAATTCCCATATACCTTACGTGCCTAAGCAGGGAGGCAATTTCAAATGCGGCAGTGACGCAGCTGAAATTGCCAATACGAAAGTCTGCGAGCTGACCGAGCTGTGGGCTGACGTTTTTGACGGCGTCGCGTCTATTGCCACAGACCCGAACCTGCCGCCGACCGACATCTTCATCGTTGGTGACCATCCCACGCCGTTGTGGGAACGTGCAGCGGCAGAGCATTTCACCCCCCACAAGGTGCAGTGGCACCTGTTGCGCGACAACCGCACCACAACCCACGGAGAGTGACGCCTACCCGCCCGTGGCCGCTTTGATCAGCGCTTTGGCATCGTCGCTGTCCCAGGCCGCCGGGCCATTCATCGAGCCGATCAGGCATCCCTTGTCGTCGAGCAGCAAGGTTGCCGGCAGGCCGAAGGCAAGGCCTTCCTTCTTCAGATTGTTGAAGACGCCCATTGACGCATCGCGATAGTAGCGCAGGTCGTGCACGGCGGTCTCGTCGAGGAAGGCCTTCGGCTTCTCGTCGTCGCCGACGTCGATGTTGATCGCGACCACCTCGAACTTGTCGCTGCCGAGGGACTTCTGCAGCGCGTTGAGGGCAGGCATTTCCTCGCGGCAGGGGCCACACCAGGTGGCCCAGAGATTGACAAGCATCGTCTTGCCGGCAAAGGCGGCAACCGTCGTCGGCTTGCCGTCCGGGTCGTTGAAATCGAGTGCGATCGGGCGTGGCGAGGCGGCCGGCGACATCGCCGCCACCTGGCCCTTCATGAACGGCGTCAGCGAGGCGACCTTTTCGCCCGTCAACGGGCAGACGGCAGCTGCCGTTTCGGTCGGCTCGGCATTGCCAGACCCCGTCTCCTTCACGTATACCGCAGCCGCACCGATGATCACGCCGAACAAGGCGGCGAGCGCGAACAATTTCACGGCCGGGGGGGATTTCTTCTGGTCGGGCATTTCATTCTCCAAGGCGGGCATTCTTCATGGCTGACGGCAATTCCGAGACAAAAACCTCCAACCAGATGTGGGGCGGTCGCTTCGCCTCGGGTCCGGACGCGATCATGGAGGAGATAAATGCCTCGATCGGCTTCGACAAGAAGCTCTATGCTCAGGACATCCGCGGCTCAATAGCGCATGCGACCATGCTGGCGCATCAAGGCATCATTTCGGCCGAGGACAAAGACAAGATCGTTCACGGTCTCAACACGATCCTGTCAGAGATCGAAAGCGGCCAGTTCGAATTCTCTCGCCGCCTCGAAGACATCCACATGAACATCGAGGCCCGGCTTGCGACCCTGATCGGCCCGGCCGCCGGCCGGCTGCACACGGCCCGCTCGCGTAACGACCAGGTGGCGCTCGATTTCCGTCTGTGGGTCAAGGAAGAGCTGCAGAGGACCGAAAAGGCGCTGACCGGCCTGATCGCCGCCTTCCTCGACCGCGCCGAGGAACATGCCGAGACCGTCATGCCGGGCTTCACCCATCTGCAGACGGCCCAGCCCGTCACCTTCGGCCATCACTGCATGGCCTATGTCGAGATGTTCGGCCGCGACCGCTCGCGCGTGCGCCACGCCATCGAGCACATGGATGAAAGCCCGATCGGCGCGGCCGCCCTTGCCGGCACCGGCTTCCCGATCGATCGGCACATGACCGCGAGCGCACTCGGCTTTGCCGGCCCCACCCGCAATTCGATCGACACAGTTTCGGACCGCGACTTCGCGCTCGAATTCCTGTCGATTGCCGCAATCGCCGCCACGCACATGTCGCGCCTTGCCGAAGAGATCGTCATCTGGTCGACGCCGCAGTTCGGCTTCATTCGTCTGTCCGACGCGTTTTCGACCGGCTCCTCGATCATGCCGCAGAAGAAGAACCCCGATGCCGCCGAGCTGGTGCGCGCCAAGACCGGCCGCATCAACGGCTCGCTGATCGCGCTTCTGACCGTCATGAAGGGCCTGCCGCTCGCCTATTCCAAGGACATGCAGGAAGACAAGGAACAGGTCTTCGACGCGGCCGAGAGCCTCGAACTCGCCGTTGCCGCGATGACCGGCATGGTGCGCGACATGACCATTCGGGCCGACCGGATGAAGGCGGCTGCCGGTTCCGGCTATTCGACAGCGACCGACCTTGCTGACTGGCTGGTACGCGAGGCCGGCCTGCCCTTCCGCGACGCCCACCATGTCACCGGCCGCGCCGTCGCCCTTGCGGAACAGAAGGCCTGCGACCTCGCCGACCTCTCGCTTGAAGACCTGCAGTCGATCCATCCTTCGATCACCGCCAAGGTGTTCGACGTGCTGACCGTCGAGGCCTCGGTCGCCAGTCGCACGTCCTTCGGCGGCACCGCACCGAACGAGGTTCGCAAGCAGATCGCCTGGTGGCGCGCGCGCAACTGATGCTTGTCCCCCGAGACCGCGTTGCGGTTTCGGGGCAACGACGTGCCTGAGCGCAAGGGGCTGAATCCCGTCGCAGAATCAGGGTGCACAAGCGCCGGAAAAATCGATAAGACATCGCACCAGCATCAGTCCCCGCGAAGGAAAATCACGATGACATTCACGAAGGCGGCCCGGTTTGCGCTTCTTCTGGCGATCCCCGGGCTGGTTCTTGTCGGTTGTGGACGCAAGGGCGACCTCGACCGACCCGGCTCGACGGCGCCGATCAACACCCTGGCCCCTGCCGGAACTGTCGAAAAGAAAGAACAGGCTGACGACCGCCCTTTCCTGCTCGATCCCCTCCTCTAAGCCGAGCCACGCCCCGTGAACCATTTCGAATACCGCGACGGAATTCTCTACGCCGAAGACGTGCCGGTGACCGACATCGCCCGCGCCGTCGGAACGCCCTTCTACTGTTACTCGACGGCGACGCTCGAGCGGCACTACAAGGTCTTCTCCAAGGCCTTTGCCGACGTCGATGCGATGGTCTGCTACGCCATGAAGGCCAATTCGAACCAGGCCGTGCTGAAGACGCTTGCGCGCCTTGGCGCCGGCGTCGATGTGGTGTCGGGCGGTGAGTTGCGCCGCGCGCTGGCCGCCGGCATTCCGGCAAGCCGCATCATGTTCTCCGGCGTCGGCAAGACCCCGCAGGAAATGGACCTGGCGCTCGAGGCCGGCATCTACTGCTTCAACGTCGAGTCCGAACCGGAACTCGAGGTCCTGAACCAGCGCGCCGTTCGCGCCGGCAAGCGTGCTCACGTCTCCTTCCGCATCAACCCGGATGTCGACGCGCGCACCCACTCGAAGATCTCGACCGGCAAGAAGGAAAACAAGTTCGGCATTTCGTGGGAGCGTGCCCGCGCCGTCTACGCCCATGCCGCGACACTGCCCGGCATCCAGGTCACCGGCATCGATATGCATATCGGCAGCCAGATCACCGAGCTGCAGCCCTTCGACGACGCTTTCAAGCTGCTGCGCGAACTGGTCGACACGCTACGCAGCGACGGCCACGCGATCGATCACGTCGATATCGGCGGCGGTCTCGGCATTCCCTACAAGGAAGACAACAATCCGCCGCCGCTGCCCGATGCCTATGCCGAAATCGTCAAGAGCCAGCTGCAGTCGCTCGGCTGCAAGATCGTCACCGAGCCGGGCCGGCTGATCGTCGGCAACGCCGGCATCCTCGTGACCGAGGTCATCTACGTCAAGGATGGCGGCGACAAGACCTTCGTCATTGTCGACGGCGCCATGAACGACCTGATCCGCCCGACGCTCTACGAGGCCTATCACGAGATCAGGCCGGTTCGCATTTCAGCCGCCAATGCGCCCCGCATCAAGGCCGACGTCGTCGGCCCGGTGTGCGAGACCGGCGACTATCTGGCGCTTGACCGCGAAATGGCCATGCCGAAGCCGGGCGATCTCTTCGCCATCAGTTCTGCCGGCGCCTATGGCGCTGTCCAGGCGAGCACCTACAACAGCCGGCTGCTGATCCCGGAAGTGCTGGTCAAGGGCGATCGCTTCCACGTGATCCGGCCGCGCCAAAGCTACGATGACCTGATCGGGCTTGATTCGGTTCCGGACTGGCTCGACTGAGCAGTCTTTCGGATCGGACGATGATCTGTGGATCGCCGCGCGGGCGATCACGATTTTGTTGTCGCCCTCGTCTTCGCCACAAACGATGTTATCCTGATCATTCAATAGGTCGGTCACGAGCGGTCATGAGCGACCGAAAGGGAACTTGGGCGGATGACGCAATTCCGGCAGGATGAAACGCCACAACCGAAGTCGTTTGCCAGAACGCTGGCGCTGAAAAGGTTTGTCGCGCGGGGGGTGTTGATCGCCGAGCAGGTTTTGCCGCGCGCCCTCGTTCCCGCTTCGATCGTGCTCCTGTTTCTGTCGGCCGCCTGGCTCGGCCTCTTCCGCATTGCTCCGCTTTGGCTGCATGCCGCCCTGCTTCTGGGCTTTCTCGTCGCCTTCATCGCCTCCCTCGTTCCGCTGACCCGGTTGAGATTACCTGGGAACGTCGATGCCGATCGGATGCTGGAAGAGCGCAACGCCCTTCCCCACCAGGCGATCCGTGTTCAGGACGACATTCCGGCAACCGGCGGCGCCTTCGGCGAGGCGCTGTGGCGCGAACATCAGACGCGCATGGCGGGGATGATCCGTGCCCTCGACACGGGCCTGCCGCGTCCCGACATTGCCCGCCACGACCCTTTCGCGCTGCGGGCGCTGCCGGTTCTGATCGCCTGCGTCGCTTTCGCCTATTCCTATTCCAACCGGGCGGGGCTTCTCTCGGACGCCTTCCACCTGCCGCAGCCAGCAAGCGAAGTCGCCGACATCCGGGTCGATGCCTGGGTTACACCGCCCGCCTATACCGGGCGTGCGCCCGTCTTCCTCACGGGCCGCCAGGGCGTCGCGTCCCCATCTGACGAAACGGCGGCGATTACCATTCCGCAGTTCAGCGATCTGACCGTGCGCGTCACTGGCGCCGCCACGGAAGAAGCCGTCCGCTATTCGGAACACGGATCGGCCGACGCGATCGTCATCCCGACCGCCGGGGAAAAGCCGGACGAAAAGACTGCGTCAGCGGAACCGGCCGCCCAGAAGGCGCCCGACAATGCCGTGCGCAATCACCTCTACAAGATCGTAAAGGACGGCGAACTCTCCGTCGGTGGCCAGAAGTGGACGTTCAAGATCACCCCCGACAGCGTGCCTCAGATCGCCTTTGACGGCCTGCCAAAGCCCACCCCAAATGCCTCGCTCGACATCGCCTTCCTGGCGAGCGACGACTACGGCATCGCTCAGGCCTGGGCTGAGATCAAGCCTTTGGACGAACAGGCGAAGGACGCACGGCCGCTCTATCCGCTTCCCGAGTATCGTCTCGACCTGCCGCGCCGCAACGCCCGCGAGGCCAAGGGCACGACCAGCCGCAACCTCAGCGAACATCCGCTGGCCGGCAAGCGCGTTCGCGTCACCCTCGTTGCCCGCGATGCCGCCGGTCAGGAGGGGAGAAGCGTGCCGCAGGACATGATCCTTCCGGCGCGGCAATTCTTCAATCCGCTGGCGGGCGCCGTTGCCGAACAGCGACAGGTCTTTGCACTCAACGCCAACGACCTGCCGCGGGCGATCGACCTCAATGACGCGATCGCCAGCTTCGCCGAGGAAACGATCCCCAACCTCACCCATTTCCTGCTCCTGAAATCGGCACGTTCGCGCATGGCGCTGGCGCGCAACGACGACATGCTGCGCGACGCCGCCAAGCATCTCTGGGAAATCGCGCTAGGCATCGAGGATGGCGATCTGTCGCTCGCCGACCGACGTCTGCGCGATGCGCAACAGGCGTTGTCGGATGCGCTTGATCGCAATGCGCCCGACGAGGAAATCGCCAAGCTGATGAAGGAACTGCGCGAGGCCATGCAGGAATATATGCAGGCGCTGGCCAAGGAGGCCGCGAAAAACCCGCGCATGGCCGCCAATCCGGATCAGAACAATGTTCTGCGCCAACAGGATCTGGACAGGATGATGAACCAGATCGAGAACCTGGCGCGATCGGGTGCGCGCGACCAGGCCCGTCAGATGCTGTCGGAGCTTCAGCGTCTGATGAACAACCTGCAGGCCAACCGCGGCCAGCAACAGATGGGCGAACAGAACAACGCCATGCGCGAGCAGATGGACAAGCTCGGCCAGCTGATGCAGGAGCAGCAAAAGCTGATGGACGAGACGTTCAAGCTCGACCAGGCGCAGCGAGACCGCATGCAGCGCGGCGACCCGCTGCAGGGCGAGGACAACGAGCTTTATGGTCAGGACATGCCGCAGGATCCGGGCCAGCGTGGTGACGAGAACGGCCAGCCCAGCCCGCTCGACGACATGACCGCCGAGCAACTGAAGGAAGCGCTGAAGCAGCTGAAGCAGCAGCAGGATGCGTTGGGCAAGCAACTCGGCGAACTGCAGAAGGGTCTGGAGAGCCTTGGCATCAAGCCCGGCAAGGGGTTCGGCGACGCCAAGCGCGAAATGGAAGGCGCCTCCGGCTCCCTTGGCAAGGGCCAGGGCGAACCGGCCGTCGGCAGCCAGGGCCGCGCACTGCAGGCGCTGCGTGACGGCGCCCAGGACATGATGAACCAGATGCAGGCCCAGGGACAAGGACCCGGTCAGGGCGTCCCGCAATACGGCCAGAATGGTCGCGACCCGCTCGGTCGACGCCAGCAGAATGCCGGTCCGGACTTCGGCGACCAGGTGAAAGTTCCCGATGAAATCGACACCCAGCGGGCGCGTGAGATTCTCGACGAAATCCGCCGCCGCCTTGGCAACACGCTGTCGCCCGAGGCCGAGCGCCAGTATCTCGAACGCCTGCTCGACATGCGCTGACCCTCGGCCAAAAGAGCCGGAAACGACGACGGCCCTGGAGCGGAAACGCGCCAGGGCCGTATTCAATTTGTCAGATCGCCAAACAATCAATGCCTCGCCCACGATCGGGCGATGGAGGGGGACCCGTCAGGCAGCGAGCGCCAGGGCCACCGCCTTGCGGATGTCAGGCAGGGAAAAGGGCTTGGAGATGACGTCGACGATCTTGTCGGCGAGATCGTCGGCCCGCTCGCGCTGTTCGGCGTAACCGGTCATCAGCAGGATCTTCATCGCCGGAAAGGCTGCGGACGCCTGATGCGTCAATTCGATGCCGTCCATGACGGGCATGCGGATATCTGACAGCAGCAGATCGAAATTCTCGGTCTGCAGGCAGGCAAGCCCATCTGCGCCGTCTCCAGCCTCCACGGTCTCATGTCCATCGAGCCTCAAGGCCCGGGCGACGAAGGAGCGCAATGCATCCTCGTCCTCGGTAATCAGGATCTTCGCCATCATGGCCTCCCGCGTTCGCTGCAACGGCACGGCTCTCTCGCGAAGAGGCCGGCCCATTCCAATGGATACGGCAACACTCACAAGAATCGTGAGGCAGTCCGCAGCGGCACGTGGCATCCCAGGGGGCGAAACGCGACACGACCCCAAACAACCAGCTTTTTCTTTGTGTTCGGTAAACGCCGGGCGGCTGGATTTCGGAATGCGCGTTTTACAGCGGCCCTGCTTCGAGCGCTGAACGCGGCCTGGAGGTCATTACAGCGCCGCGATCTCAAACGCCGCAGCGCTGCACATTCTCGTCTCTACTCGGCGTCGCCGGTGACGACGCCAACGAAGGGCAGTTCTCGGAACGCGTAAGCCACGTCCATGCCGTAGCCGACGACGAAATGATCAGGGCATTCGAAGCCAACATAGTCGGCCTCGAGCTCGACCTTGCGCTTGACGCGCTTGTCGAGCAGCACCGCAATGGTGACGTTGCGCGCGCCGCGCTCGTACATCAGTTCCTTCGCAAAACGCAGGGTGCGCCCGGATTCCAGGATATCGTCGATCAGGAGCACGTCGCGGCCATGCACGTCGCTATCGATGTCCTTGATGATCTTTACGCCCTGGGAGACCGTGCCGAGCCCGTAGCTCGACAGCGTGATGAACTCGACTTCCGGTGCCAGGCCGGTGTTGTGCATGGCGCGGATCAGGTCCGCGGCAAAGATGAACGAGCCCTTGAGCACCGCGATCACCAGAAGGTCCTTGTGCGGACCCTCGACGATCATGTCGGCAAGCTCGGTGTTGCGTGCGGCGATCGTCTCTGCCGTATAAAGGGGCTCGATATTCTTTCCGCGAACGACGGGCATGCGGTTTCTCCAGCGTTTCATCCGGAAGACAAACGCCTTCCCTTTTGCGCCCGCTTAGCACAATCAGCGCACGGAGACACCGTTTTCGGCGAAGGAAACCTTCACCTCGGGCATTTTTCCACCTGCATATGGGAGCCTGGTCACGAAGCGGCGGCTCTCGCCGGGTGCGATGGCGGCACCCTCCGGCATCAATCGCGTCGCCGTAACCTTGCGGCCATTGCTGACCACATCCACCACGACCAACGGCAGTCGCTGCAGGGCGGAAGAGGAATTGTCGATGGAGCCGTAGACCGAAAGTACCCGCATGCCGCCGGAATAATCGAGCGACGCAGTGACGTCGGTGATCGCCAATGGCTCGCTTTCGACCCCGTCACCGGTCGAAAGGACGATGATAGCCGCAAACGCCGCAAGGGCGAAAGCTGCGACAAGCGCGGCGAACCGGCGTGCCGGCATGGCGCGCAACCAAGTCTCGGCGAGAGACAACAGGCGCCTGAGGGCGGCCTTCTCGTCGCGAACGACCGTCAATGTCGGGCCGTGGCGTCGAGTGTGCCGCCGATTGTCATTGAAAACGGGATAGGGATTGCGGCGGGCCGTCGCCGAAACGGTCTCGAATTCGGCGTCGACATAGTCGACGCGGCGCGGCGCGGGTGCAGCTTCGCGTGGACCGCGGTCCGGTGGCAGCAGATCGGCATAGGCCGCGGCTCCAGCCGATTTCGTGCGGAATGCCTGCATCGCCTTTTCCTCCTGGATCGCGGACGGACCTGCCATCCATGCGAAACCATCGGGCAATGCGCCGATCCCTGGCGGTGCAAGAATCAGGGCATTGCATCAAATCTTTCCGACACGTAAACCGAAATGGTTAATGCTTCGGAAAGAGGCCGTGAAAGCGGCGTCTTTTCATGAAAAATTAACCGCTGCTTAACCATGATTCCGCTGGCGGTTTTGCCTTTCGGCGCTTGGCGTCCTATGCGCAGATAGCCGTCCCCAAGCAGAACCGCACGGGTCGTGAGAGAGATGGGTACCCATTGATTCATTTTGAGAACGTCGGATTGCGTTATGGCATGGGGCCGGAAATTCTCCGGGACCTGACCTTCGACATTCCGCGCCGGTCGTTCCAATTCCTCACCGGCCCCTCCGGCGCCGGCAAGACGACGCTGTTGCGCCTGCTCTTCCTCTCGCTGCAGCCGACGCGCGGTCTGATCCGCATGTTCGACCGCAACATTTCGTCGATCCCGCGCGAAGAGTTCCCCATGCTGCGCCGGCGCGTCGGCATCGTTTTCCAGGACTTCCGCCTGCTCGATCATCTGACCACCTATGAGAACGTTGCGCTTCCGCTGCGCGTGCGCGGCAAGGACGAATCGAGCTACCGCGCCGACGTGCTCGAACTGTTGAAATGGGTTGGGCTTGGCGAGCGCATCAATGTGCTGCCGCCCGTACTTTCCGGCGGCGAGAAGCAACGCGCGGCAATCGCCCGCGCGCTGATTGACCGCCCCGAAATCCTGCTTGCGGACGAGCCGACCGGCAACGTCGACCCGCCGATGGCCCGCCGCTTGCTGAACCTCTTCCTCGAACTCAACCGGCTCGGCACCGCCGTCGTCATTGCCACCCACGATCTGTCGCTGATGGATCAGGTCGAGGCGCGGCGCATGATCCTTTCGCAAGGGCGGCTCGATATCTATGAGTGAGGGCCGCACCAAACGCACCCATGAGGTGCCGGAGCAGCAACCGGAACCGCAGCAGCAGCCGCGCCGCACGGAGATGCGCGTGCGCCCGATGGGGCCGATCGTGCCGTCGACGAACGTGTCCGGTCACGCGCTGATGTGCGTGATCGCGATCATGTCGTTCCTCGCCTGCCTCACGCTCGGCGGTGTCAGCATGGTGCGCGCCACGGCCCAAAGCTGGCAGAGCCAGATTTCCCGCGAGATCACCATCCAGATCAAACCGGACGACGGTCTCGATATGGAAAAGGCGCTTGCCGATGCGCGAGATCTGGCCCTGACCTTCAGCGGAGCGACAGGTGGCAACATCGTCGACCGCGCAGCAACGGCCCGCCTGCTTGAGCCCTGGCTCGGCGAAGGCCTCGATCTCGACGAATTGCCCGTTCCCCGCCTCGTCATCATCACCATCGATGAAAACAATCCGCCCGATTTCGCAGCCATGCGCAAGGCGCTGACCGAGATCATCCCGCAGGCCTTCCTCGACGATCACCGTACCTGGGTCGACCGCCTGGTGGCGATGGCAAACACCACGGCAATGATCGGGACCGGCGTGCTGATCCTCGTTTTCTCGACCATGGTGCTGACCGTCATCTTCGCCACGCGCGGCGCACTGTCCGGAAACCGCCATATCGTCGAAGTGCTGCATTTCGTCGGCGCCGAGGCAGGATTCGTGGCATCGGAGTTCCAGAAGCATTTCCTCAGAATAAGCCTCAAGGGGGCCGGCGCCGGCGGGCTGCTGGCGGCGCTGTTCTTCGCGCTTGCTGGCTACTGGCAATCGCGCACATTGGCGACGCCGGAAACGGACCAGGCCACCGCCCTCTTCGGCACGTTCACCATCGGTTACAGTGGCTATCTCGGTATTCTTGCCATCATGATCGTCATTGCGGTGTTGACGACGCTGACGGCTCGGCTCACGGTAACGCGCACGATCTACGAGATCGACCTGATCCGCTCTGATCCCGGACGTACGGATACCTACCAAAGCTGACGCCCAGATGTTTCACCTTTATTCGATCCATTCCTTGCCGCAATCTGGCGCTATCTGAAGAGAATCATGATGGCGCAAGGACTTCGCGGGAGCGGGATGGCCGGAGGAGGCAAATGGCAAGGCGGGGCCGAGCAGGAACGCCGACCCCGTAGTCCCTTGCGCAAAATTCTCCGCCGGACCTTTTTCATTCTGCTTGTGCCGTTCGCGATCGTGGTCGCGGCCTTCCTCAATTTCGCCGATACCGTCGCGTCCATGCAACCGCCGGAAGACCCGAAGGCGGAAGCGATCGTCGTCTTGACCGGCGGCTTCCAGCGCATCGATCAGGCGGTCGACCTCTTGAAATCCGGGGCCGGCAAAAGGCTGCTGATTTCGGGCGTCCACCCGGCGACCACCGGCAGCCAGATCCGGCGCAACACCCAAAGCTCGGCCGATCTCTTCAAATGCTGCGTCGACATCGGCCACGAGGCGATCGACACGATCGGCAATGCGACCGAGGCGAGCCAATGGATCAGCGATCACGGCTACAAGCGCGTACTTGTTGTGACCAACAACTACCATATGCCGCGAAGCCTGCTCGAGTTGCGTCGCGCCCGCCCGGAGACCGAATTCATCGCCTATCCTGTCGTCAACTCCGACCTCAAGACGACGAACTGGCTGCGCAATCCGATGGTGCTGAAATCGATCCTGCTGGAGTTCGGCAAGTATTCCGTCGCCTCCGTGCGCGATATGGCCGGTGCCCGCCCGGCGAGCGGATTGCGCACCGTTCCCTCGCGTGCGACACCGGCCGAAGAATAATCGCTGCCACCCCTTAATCAGCAAAGTGACGACGGGCGGTTTTCCTTCGGCGTTTATTCGTGTACGCAGCGATCCATCGGCCCACGGGCTGGATATCCCTGAACTCGCCTCGAGAGCCTGCTGATGATCGTCCTGCGTTCGGTCCTTTTCAATCTGGTCTTCTACGTCAATCTGATCCTGCAGATGATTGTCTTCACGCCGGCCTATTTTCTGGTGTCGCGGAAGAAGGCCTGGTTCGTTCCGAAGAACTGGGCGCGCAGCAATCATTGGCTGTTCAAAAAGATTGTCGGCACGACCTTCGAGATCGAGGGCTTGGAGAACATCCCCAAGAGCGGCTACATCTTCGCGCCCAAGCACCAGTCGTTCTGGGATGTCTATGCGCTCCTGCCCTGGCTCAACGATCCCTTCTTCATTCTCAAGCGCGAACTGACCTGGATCCCGCTCTTCGGCTGGTACGTCCGCAAGCAGCGCATGGTGCCGGTGAACCGTGCCGCGCGTGGCCGGGCCATGACCGAAGTCATGGATCGGACCAAGCAGGAAATGGCGTCCGGCCGAGAACTGATCATCTATCCCGAAGGCACCCGCAGGCCGCCCGGCGCACCGCCGCACTATAAATATGGCATCGCCCGACTTTACCGTGACCTCAACGTGCCTGTTGTGCCCGTCGCCATGCATCCAGGCCTGTTCTGGCCGCGCCGCAAGTTTCTGCGTTTCCCCGGCCATTTCAAGGTTCGCGTGCTGCCGCCGATCGAGGCGGGCCTCGATCCGGACGAGTTCCTCGCCAGGCTGATCGAGGTGACCGAGACGGCAAGCGACGAGCTTCTGATCGAGACGGTCAGAAACAACCCGCATCTGCCGCTGCCGCCGACGGCAAAGCAGCGCCTTGCCGAACTGAAGGCGATGGGCCGCGGCTAAACCGAGCCTGATCCCGGACATTATGCGTTAAGGGTCGCCACGACCTCTTCCAGCCAATGGTCGCGAATGCCCATCTCCTTGAGGTGGGCAAGCGTGTTGAACACGTATTCGCTGTTCGGACCCGACTTTCCCGACGAGACGGCGACGATCGCCGCAGCCTCCGGAGCGCTCAGCGCTCCGGCATACTGCACATGGGCGCGGTCGATCACATAGGTCAGCGCCGGAACCCGCCGCCCGTCGGCAAGCTGCACCGGCATCGTCTTTTCCTTGTAGACATGCGTGACAAGCTCGCGTTCCCGCAAATAGTCGATCACCGCCGCCCTCTCGCCGTTGTCGATGCGAAAAGCCGCGCCGATGCACGAGCCGCCATAGTCGAGCCCGAGCACCAGGCCCGGCCGCTGCTGAGTACCGCGATGCACCCAAGAGCGCACGCAAAGCGACCGACGATAGCCAAATGCCCGCGCCGTCGATCTTTCCTCGAACCGGAAGCCCGGGTTCCACATCAGCGACCCGTAGCCAAAGACCCAAAATTCGTCCATATCCACTGTCATTCAATCCGCGCTGTCTGCTCATCGCCGAATCGTCGGCTCATCGGTGGCCAGCCATGTCGGTTTTTCTACGGCACAGCATCTCGGCACGGAAGAGACAAGTCGTTCCCGTGCATAGAATGAAAGATAATAAGCAGGATCGGCGGCGCCACCCGAAAGGCGGCCGCGATCTGAGTTTGGTGGAGTACGCGTTACCATGACCGCAACCGCAGTCGCCAATCCCTCGCCGGTCAGCCGGAAGTTTCGCTGGCTTATCGCCGGCATAGTGATCGTCTGTGCCGCCTATTCGGCCGGCTGGTATGCCGTCGCCGACCAGGTCGAGAAGCGCCTGACGACCCAGCTCGCGGACGGCCGGGCAAACGGGCTCGGCGGCGAGTGCACGAACATGGACGTGCGCGGCTTCCCGTTCCGCATCGGCCTGTTCTGCGACAAGGTCAATCTCGACGACACCCGCCGCGGTGCCTCCGCCTCCTTCGGCGCGCTTCGGACCGCGGCACAAGTCTACCAGCCCAGCCATGCGATCATCGAGCTCGATGGTCCGGCCGAACTGCGCGTTTCGCCCGACCTCAATGTCTCGGCCGACTGGACGCTGCTGCATGCAAGCGTCAGGGCGACCCTTTCCGGGCTCGACCGCAGTTCGCTGACCTATGACAACCTGACCGGCACCGTGCGCCTGCCGCTGACCGGCGACAGCTTCGGCTTCGGCGCCAGCCACGGCGAAATGCACCTGCGTCAGAACGGCAACGATCTCGATGCGGCCTTGAGCGTCGACAAGCTCGATCTTCGTCCTGAGAACGGCGCAAGCTTCGCGCCACCCGCCAATCTTGCCGCCGACCTCACCTTTGTCGACAAGGCGAGCTGGATGGGCTCCGGCATCCCGACGCCGGCGATGCTGCGCGGGAGCAAGGGCGAACTGCGCCAGATGACAGTCGACCTTGGCTCGGGCATGAACGCCAAGCTGTCGGGCCCCTTCTCGGTCAACGACCAGGGGCTGATCTCCGGCGAGTTTTCGCTGACGATGACCAATATCGACGCCTGGCGCACAAACCTGGTCACGCTGATCCCCGACGATGCGAACCTGGTCAACAACACGGCCAACATGCTGAAGGCGCTGGCCAACGGCAAGAACGAGGCGACAGTCAAGCTCAACGTGCGCGACGGCACCGCCTTCCTCGCCTTCATCCCGATCGGCGTGCTGCCGACGCTCTGATCCCGGTGCAGCGAAAAGCCGCTCGCTCTGGCGGCCTTCGCGAGAATACAAAGAGCCCGGG
This sequence comes from Ensifer sp. 1H6, assembly GCF_001976035.1. Taxonomy (NCBI): domain Bacteria; kingdom Pseudomonadati; phylum Pseudomonadota; class Alphaproteobacteria; order Hyphomicrobiales; family Rhizobiaceae; genus Ensifer; species Ensifer sp. 1H6. The sequence goes on from NZ_MOAI01000004.1 coordinate 17,329, forward strand.
GCGTGGATGATCCACGCCCCGGGCTCTTTCGTTTATCGGCTACTTCTGATCCATCGCGTGACGGCCGAAGTCCGGCATGGCCGTGTCCTGACCTGCCTGGATGATCGACCGCCGGATCGCGCGGGTGCGGGTGAAGAGATCGAACAGCTTGTCGCCGTCGCCCCAGCGGATTGCCCGCTGCAGATAGGCGAGGTCCTCGGAAAACCGCGACAGCATTTCGAGGATCGCGTCCTTGTTGTGCAGGCAGACGTCGCGCCACATGGTTGGGTCGGACGCGGCCAGGCGGGTGAAGTCGCGGAAACCGGACGCGGAATATTTGATGACTTCGGATTCGGTCACCGCTTCCAGATCGTCCGCCGTGCCGACGATGTTGTAGGCGATGATGTGCGGTAGGTGCGAGACGATCGCCAGCACCTTGTCGTGATGCTCGGCATCCATTTGCTCGACCATAGAACCAAGCGTTTCCCAGAACAGCCGCAGCCGCGCGATCGCTTCCTCGTCCTGGCCGTCCGGCGGCGTCAGGATGCACCAGCGACCGCGGAAGAGGCCGACGAAGCCGGCGTCCGGACCGGAATGCTCGGTACCGGCGATCGGATGCCCTGGCACGAAATGAACCGTGGCGGGCAGATGCGGCGCCATCTGGGCGATGACCGAGCCCTTGGTCGAGCCGACATCGGTGACGATCGCGCCAGGCTTCAGGTGGGCGGCGATTTCCGCGGCCACCGCACCGGACGCACCGACAGGCACCGACACGATGACGAGATCGGCACCGCGCACCGCATCGGCAGCCGACAGCGTATAGCGATCGCCAAGGCCAAGCTCCTCGGCGCGCGAAAGCGTCGCTTCGCTGCGGGTCGAGATCACCAGGGTTTGGGCGAGCTGCTTGTCTCGGATTTCCCGGGCGATCGATGAGCCGATGAGGCCGATGCCGATAAGTGCGATCGTTTCAAACTGCTGTGTCATCATTTCCGTCCCATGAATTCTGTCAGTGCCGCGATCACGCCCTCATTGGCTTCCTGCGAGCCGATGGTCATGCGCAGGGCATTGGGAAAGCCGTAGGCCGCAATCGCACGCAGGATGTAGCCGCGATGAGTGAGGAACGTATCCGCGTCGTTCGCACGCATGCCGTCCTCGTCCGGGAAATGGATGAGCACGAAGTTGGTAACCGATGGCGTGATCGTGAGACCGATCGATTCCACCGCGCGGCTGACACGCTCCAGCCAGACGAGGTTATGGTCGACCGCCTCAGCGACGAAGGCCTGATCGCGCACGGCCGCGGCACCGGCTGCAATCGCCGCCGCACTGAGGTTGAACGGCCCGCGCACGCGATCGACCGCGTCGATCACTTGCGGCGGAGCGTACATCCAGCCGATACGCAGACCGGCAAGACCGTAGATCTTGGAGAACGTCCGGGTCATGACGACGTTGCGGTTGGCCGACACCAGTTCGAGCCCGGCCGCATAATCGTTGCGCCGAACATATTCGGCATAGGCGGCATCGAGCACCAGAAGCACGCCCTCGGGCAGGCCCGCATGCAGACGGCGAACTTCGTCGACGGGAATATAGGTTCCAGTCGGGTTCGCCGGATTGGCGATGAAGACGATCTTCGTGCGCTCGGTGACCGCCGCGAGAATGGCATCGACGTCGACGGTCGCGTTGCGCTCCTTGACCATGACCGGCGTACCGCCGGCGGCCATGATCTGGATCTTGTAGACCACGAACCCGTGCTCCGTGATGATGCCTTCGTCGCCGGGCGCCAGATAGGTGTGGCACAGGAGACCGAGCAGTTCGTCCGAGCCGTTGCCGCACAGGATGTTTGCCGGGTTGAGCCCGTGCACAGCACCGATCGCCGCGCGCAGCGCCTGGGCCTGGCCGTCGGGGTAGCGCTCCAGGTTGAAGGCCGCGGCCTGGAAGGCCTCGATCGCCCTGGGGCTGGCGCCGAGTGGCGTCTCGTTGGACGAGAGCTTGTGGACCTTGGCGACACCGGGGGCATGCTCCTTGCCGGGCACATAGGCGGCAATGTCCAGAATGCCGGGACGCGGCTGCGGGCTCTTCGAGGCAAGGCTCATCGGATCAGCTTTCAAGGCAGGAAATGAGGCCAAGCCAATACCGGCGCAATCGGCATTTGTCGAGGGTCGGCAAGCCCGGCAGAGTGGCGATCAAGGCTGGGCGCGCGGGCGCTCCCGGGTGCTCGGGATACCCTGTGGCGCCAGCACCGGCACGAACACGCGCCGCGACGCACGCGCGGCAACCGGCAGGCCCTGATAAAGCCGCTTCTGCGCCTCCACCACGATCACGCCCGAGAAGACCGGCCAGAGCGAGCGGCCAAGCCGCTCGAAGCCCCGGCGCAGGCGCAGGATCATCTTCAGCTTCGACGGCGGGAAGAACAGTGCCTCCGACGAGGCGCCGGGTGTGAAGTTCGTCTCGCGCAGAAGCGCCGTCAGCTGACCGCGCGAATAGGGCCGCCCCGAGCCGAACGGCGTATGCTCCATGCGCGCCCAGACACCACGACGATTGGGCACGACGATCACCAGCCGGCCGCCCGGCGCCAGCACCCGCCAGATCTCCTTCATCGTCTCGCGCGGGCTTTCGGCAAATTCCAGCGAATGCACCATCAGAACCCGGTCGATGGAAGAATCGGGCAGCGGCAATTCCTCGTCGAACACCAGCGCGGTCGACGACAACTCGGCAACCGGCCAGTTCACCGCCCCCTGCCCCGCCGGCATGAAAGCAAAGGTCCGCTCCGTGTCCTTCCGGAAACGCTCGAGATAGGGCACGGCATAGCCGAGCCCGACAAGCCGCTCCTCGGGCAGGCGCGCCCAGACCGAAGACAGCGCAATGGTGACGGACTGTTCGGCCATGCGGCCCAGTTCGGAGTGATAGAATTCTCGGAGGTCGACGATATCGGTGTGCATGCGCAACATGTTAGCCTTGAAGCGGTAGACTTCAAGGCAAGCCTCGCTACATTCGGCGGCAGTCACCACAGCACCGCATGCTCATAGAGCGTGCAAAGGGGCGCTGTAGCGTTAAACTCGCCGCATGATTTGTCCTTTGATCGACCGCGATCGAAGGCGCCTGCAGCAGAAGCCCGATCGGAAGACACGCCATGGCCGCGCTCGAACTTGACCTCTTTCTTTGCCGCACCGACAATTTCGGCGTGCTGCTGCACGATCCGGTAAGCGGCGCCACCGCCTCGATCGACGCGCCCGAGGAGCAGCCGATCCTGGAGGCCCTGGAGCGGCGTGGCTGGACGCTCACCCATATCCTCACCACCCATCACCACGGAGACCATGTCGCGGCCAACGTCGCGCTCAAGGATCGTTTCGGCGCCACCATCATCGGGCCGGCGGCAGAGGCGGCCAATATCCCCGGCATCGACAGGAGCGTGCGTCACGCTGAACGCTTCGATTTTGCCGGCCACCCGGTCGACGTCATCGAGACGCCCGGCCACACCGCCGGCCATATCTGTTTCCACCTTCCTGAGGATAAGCTGCTCTTTGCCGCCGACACCCTGTTTGCGCTCGGCTGCGGCCGCCTGTTCGAGGGAACGCCGGAAACGATGTGGCAGTCGCTCAGCCGACTTCTCGCCCTGCCCGACGACACTACTGTTTATTTCGGCCACGAATACACGCTGTCGAACGCCCATTTCGCCGTGACGATCGACCCGGACAATGATGCATTGAGGGAGCGTGCGGCCGAGATCGAAGAAACCCGCTGCGATGGCGGCTTTACGGCGCCGACGACCATCGGCCTCGAAAGGCGCACCAACCCGTTCCTGCGCGCCGCCGACCCGAAGATCCGCGCGCATCTCGGCATGAAAGGGGCGACCGATGCGGCTGTCTTTGCCGAAATCCGCAAGCGCAAGGATAATTTCTGATGACGGCCGATCAGGAACTGACGCCGGCCGCCATCATCGAGATCCTTGGGCTGACGCGCCACCCCGAAGGGGGCTGGTATGTGCAGACCTTCCGCGACGCCAACGGCGGGCCGCGCGGCCACTCGACGGCGATCTACTATCTGCTGGAGCGCGGCGAGCGCTCGCACTGGCATCGGGTACGTGACGCCGCCGAGGTCTGGCATCACTATGCTGGCGCGCCGCTGGAGCTCAGCATTGCCGCCGACAGCGAGCCTGCAACGGTTCTGCGCCTCGGCCCCGGCATTCTCGGCGGCGAGCGCCCACAGGGGCTCGTGCCGCCCAACTGGTGGCAATCCGCCGTCTCGCTCGGCGACTGGACGCTTGTCGGCTGCACGGTGGCGCCGGGCTTCGATTTCTCAGTCTTCGAGATGGCGGCCCCCGACTGGGCGCCGCCTGAGAAATAGAGCATTTTCAGGAAAAGTGTGAAGCGGTTTTCCGCCCGGAAGGTTACTCTGCCGGCTGCACCGCCGTGCGCGCCTTACGAAAGATCATGTCCTTGGCCGCCAGCACCGCGCCGCCCGTCACGAAAAGGCATGCGGCGGCGATACGCCATGACGGCTCGGCAAAACCGAACAGGATGAGGATCAGCGTCGACAGAACCGGTGCGGCGTAGCTGGCAACGCCGAGCAGCTGGATATTGCCGTTCTTGACGCCGAAGTCCCAGGCATAGAAGGCGGCACCGACCGGCAGCAGGCCGAGGCCCGCAACCGCCAGCCACTCGAACGTCGTTTCCGGCCAGACGGTCGTCTCGAGACCAAGATGGCAGACGAACGAGAGAAGCGATGTCGCCAGGCAGAAGCCGGTGACGACGTCGGTCGAGACCGCCTCGAAGCGGCGCGTCAGCAGCGAATAACCGGACCAGGTGAAGGCGCACAGCAGGGCTGCGCCGTACCCCATCAGATAGGCGTCGTCAAAGGCGATACCGTTGCGGGCGATGATCATGATCGTTCCCATCAGGCCGGCAAAAGCGCCGGCAACGTGGTACCAGCGCAGCCGCTCGCCCGGCAATAGGGCAGAGCCGACGACGATCAGCAGCGGCCAGAGATAGGCGATCAGACCGGCTTCGACAGCCGGCGCGTTGCGAAGTGCGGTAAAGTAGAGAAAGTGATAACCGAAAAGACCGGCGATGCCGGTGATCCAGACCTTCGCCGGCTGCTTCAACAGCGCCAGCCGCTCCGGCTTCAGCGCGAGAACGACGACCCCCGGAATGCTGCCGATGAGGAAACAGATGGCTGACAACTGGAACGGCGGCATCTTGCCGGATGCAGCGGTAAACAGCGCCAGGAGCGACCACATCAAAATGGCGGTTGCACCGATCAACGTTGCCTTGAATTTCATGTCTTATCCCCTCGTGCAGCCTCCAACTGCATAATTCCTTAGATCGGAATCGATTTAAGGAGAAAATTATGCAGCAAGCTTCAAGCGCTACAGCGCAGCACGTCACGTTTGACGCGCTGCGCTGTAGCGGAAACCGGCGCGGATAAAATCACGACTCGGCGCGAAATGTTAGTACTCGGCGTGAAATGTTAGTGATAATCTCCACCATTCGGTGGATCAACCGCCGAATCGCGTCGCGGAAACCGTCACGGGGCCAAGCTTGGTCGGGATGCGCACATAGACGGGCGCATAGACATCGACGACATCAGATTTGGCAAACCAGATTTCCATGGTCTGCAGCTGCCTGAGATATTCGACGTCTTCGCGCCCCTTCTTGTAGCCCGCCTTCGGAACAAAGCGGATGCCGCAGACGATCACCTCGCCTTCGAATCCCTTGGTCTTGAACGGCCTGGTCCCCCTCGCCGACAGCTTGATGTCGAGACGCGATTCGCCGTCGAAGATCGGAAGGGTATTGGGGCAGACGCGGGCATTACCGGGAATGATAAGGCCGGACAAGGGATCGAGCACGTTGCGCATGTCGCGCGAGGTCACCGGCACCCAGTTCTTCGGCAGCGGCGTGCGCTTCGGATTCATGCTGGCATGCACGACGTTGCCGTTGCTGTAGGTGACGCTGATCGCCCGGCCCTTCTTGCCGCTGCGATAGGACATCGAATATTCGTTTGCGCGCAGATAGTCGCGGCCGATGACGCCGGAAACACGGGTCTGCCCCGAAGTCCGGCTGAAAATGTCGACGAGGCCGGCCGAATGCAGCGTTCCTGATATCGTGTAGCGATTCTTTACAAGCGCCGTATGGAACGACGCTCTCGCAAGCGGCAAACCGGCAAGCGAGATGCTGTAATCCGTCTGATGTTCGATATCTGCAGCAAGCGATGCTGTGGAAAACATTGCCGCTGACAACAGCGCTACCGCGCGAGAACCGATGCGCAACTTCATGCCCTGAGAGATCCATTACTCGAATGCCGTCGCCATGCCTTGGAATGCAGGTCGTTTACGGCTTTTCTACGCCTTTTCCGACAGATCCGGCGGCCGGAACGCTACCGCATCATGGACCTCTGCTGCATCCGCAGGACAACAGATAGCGCATCGTAAATCAGCTTGGAATGACTCGCGTGAAGCATTATTGTGGCCGCGATCGAGCTTGCCTGATGCAGAAACAGCCGGGAGAAACGGCGGTTTTCCGAGAATGCAAGAGGTTTGGCTTGACGGGCGGGCTGTCTCTGACTATAGAACCGCAACTTTCCAATAATGGCCAACAGGAACGCGGCCTGGGCTCTGGGCCCGCTACCGCATCGTCCGGCGGCGATAAAGAGAATAGGTGTACCATGTCCCGTAGTTGCGAATTGACCGGCAAGGGCGTCCAGTCGGGCAACAATGTCAGCCACGCCAACAACAAGACCAAGCGCAAGTTCCTTCCGAACCTGTGCAACGTCACGCTGATTTCCGATGCTCTCGGCCAGCGCTTCCGCCTGCGCGTTTCCGCAGCGGCTCTCCGCTCGGTTGAACACCGCGGTGGTCTTGACGCTTTCCTCGTGAAGGCCGACGAGAACGAGCTGAGCATGCGCGCTCGCCTGCTGCGCCGTCAGATCGTCAAGAAGAACGCTGAAGCCGCTGCCGCTTAATCAGCGCCAGCGTCTGTCTTCGACACGACTTTAAAAAGGCTTGCGGGTTTATCCGGCAAGCCTTTTTCTCGTGTTTAATTTGCAGATTTTCATCGGCCCGGCGTTCAAGCCTGGCTTCCGCTCAACTGGTGGCATCTCCCAGGATAAAAAAATGCTGATCAACCGCACGTTCTTCATCTATGTCGCGTTCATGACCTTGGTGGTCGTGGCCTCAAACTTCCTCGTTCAGTATCCGCTGCCGGGCTCGATCGCCGGCATGCAGCTCGGCGACCTCCTGACCTGGGGTGCCTTCAGCTATCCCTTCGCGTTCCTCGTCACCGACCTGACCAACCGCCATTTCGGCCCGCGCATTGCGCGTCGTGTCGTCGTTGTCGGCTTCCTCGTGGCGATCGTTCTGTCCTTCTTCGCAGCGACGCCGCGCATCGCCATCGCTTCCGGCTCCGCCTTCCTGTTCGGCCAGCTGCTTGATATCTCCGTGTTCAACAAGCTCCGCCGCCAGAGCTGGTGGCATGCGCCGCTGGCAGGCTCGCTGATCGGCTCGGCGCTCGACACGGCCATGTTCTTCTCCTTCGCCTTTGCGCCGTTCTTCGTGTTCTTTGGGCCGAATGACAGCTTTGCGCTGGAGACAGCACCGCTGCTCGGCATCCTTGCGACCGAGGCTCCGCGCTGGATCTCCTGGGCGCTCGGCGACCTGACGGTGAAGATCCTCTGCGGCATCATCATGCTTTTGCCCTACGGCGCGCTGATGAGCGTGATCAAGCCGATGCCATCAGGCAAGGCGACAGCCTGATACTACAGCGCAGCGCGTCTTATAGACGCGCAAAGGTCGCTGTAGCACTTTGAATTGCTGCATGTTTTGATCCTTAAATCGAATACGATTTCAGGAAACATGCAGCAGCAGAACAAGTGATTGATGACGGGGCCGAATGGCCCCGTTTTCATTTGATCAGGCGGAATTCCAGCATCAGATTGCGCTCGAGGATCGAGTGGTTGTCATCGGAGATGACGATGACGCGGACATCGCCACTGGCGCCAGCGACCACGTCGAGGCCCTCCATGTTGTCGATCTGATAGCCCATGTCGGCTTCGAGAATGACGTCGCCGTCGACCACGGCGCCAGGCCGAATGCTGGCTCCCGGAATGCGGCGGATGCGCATGCCGAGACCGGAGGCGAAGTTGAACCGACGTTCCAGCAGCAGAAGGTCGCCATCGGGCAGGAAAGCGCCGTCGGTAACGGCGTAGGGATCGGTACGGGTAACGGCAAAGGCGCCCTTCATCGGGCCATCGAGAATGCCTGCCAGAAGATTGTCCGCCTTGTCGACGCTGCGCTCGGACACGGTGACGGCAGCGCCGCCGAGCGGGCCATCCTTCGGCGAAATCGCCACGGTCTCAAGCCCGCCATTGTTGCGCAGCTCGGTTGTTGGAAATGGCAGCGGCATGCTGCCGACCGGCCCCGAAGTCGAGAAACCCGGATCCAGGTAGATATCGATGCGGTGGGCCTGCTCGTAGCTGACGATCACCTCGCCCTCGCGCAGTGCCAGACCTTCGGAATCCACCTTCCATTTCTCCAGCCCGACCGCGCCGCTCCTGTCCGCCATCGGTGTTGCCGTCAGGTCCGTGAGACCGGAAAGCCTGCCGTTCGCATCACGGATCACCGCCCCTTCGAGCCAATGCCCCGTATCCATGACGGCGACGAAGGAGGTGCCATCCGGCCGGAATCGGATCGCGGATACGGCGCCGAACAGCGCATTGGAAGACGTCATCTCCAGGCCGCCGATGAATTCCAGCTGACCGAACCGCGTCTGGTTGGAGCCGACCTTGAATGGGTCTATCTGCCGGCTGCGAATGGGCAGCGTCTCGCTGCCGCCGGCGGCCAAAGCCACGCCGGTCGAGGCCAACAGGGAAAGAACGAGGAGACCGCGGCCAAGCATCTGGGGGAGTTCCTTCGGGCGGGCAGAATAGGCGGGGAGGAGATGGCAACCGCGGCAGCGGCCTAGGGGATGAACGGGGCGACAGACGGTCGCCCCGGTTTCGCGAAAGATTAGCTAGCGCGGCGCATGCGCCCCGGACGGCGGCGCATGCTTTCGTCTTCGAACAGATCGGCGAGCTGCTCGGTCATCGCGCCGGCCAGTTCATCCGCATCGACGATGGTCACGGCGCGGCGATAATAGCGCGTTACGTCGTGACCGATGCCGATTGCCAAAAGCTCGACCGGCGAGCGCGTCTCGATCTGCTCAATCACGGCACGCAGGTGCCGTTCGAGATAGTTGCCCGGATTGACCGACAGCGTCGAGTCGTCGACCGGCGCGCCATCGGAAATCATCATCAGGATGCGGCGCTGCTCGCGCCGCGCCATCAGGCGCTCATGCGCCCAGATCAGCGCCTCGCCGTCGATGTTTTCCTTGAGCAAGCCCTCGCGCATCATCAGGCCGAGATTGCGGCGTGCACGCCGCCACGGCGCATCGGCCGACTTGTAGATGATATGGCGCAGATCGTTGAGGCGGCCCGGCGATTGTGGCTTGCCACCGGCCAGCCACTTCTCACGCGATTGCCCGCCCTTCCACGCCTTGGTGGTAAAGCCAAGGATCTCGACCTTGACGCCGCAGCGCTCCAGCGTGCGCGCAAGGATGTCGGCGCAGGTCGCGGCAACCGTGATCGGCCGGCCGCGCATGGAGCCGGAATTGTCGATCAGGAGGGTCACGACCGTATCGCGGAAATTGGTATCCTTCTCGCGCTTGAACGACAGCGGCTGCATCGGATCGATGACGATGCGCTGCAGGCGCGCAGTGTCGAGATAGCCCTCTTCCAGGTCGAACTCCCAAGAGCGGTTCTGCTGCGCCATCAGGCGGCGCTGTAGCCGGTTTGCAAGCCGCCCGACGGCACCTTGAAGGTGCGAGAGCTGCTTGTCGAGGAACGCGCGCAGCCGGTCGAGTTCCGCCTCGTCGCAGAGCTCTTCCGAGGCGATGGTCTCGTCGAACTCGCGGGTGAAGACGGTGTAGTCGACTTTCTCGTTGAAGTCGGCAAACGGCTGGTTCGGGCGCTTGACCTCGCCGGGCGTCTCGCTGTCCTCGTCACCCTCGTCCTGCAGGTCGTCGTCGGAGATCTCCGCGCCGTCCATCTCGCCTTCTTCCATCTGCTCTTCAGCAGCCTGGTTTTCGTCGGCAGGGGCCGCATCGTCGCCGGCTTCCTCGTCGCTGGCGTTTTCGTCCTGCTCCTGGCTGCGCGGCTGATCCTCGTCGGTCTCGCTTTCCTGCTCGTCCGGCTCGATGTCGTCGTCGCCGTATTTCTCGGCAACATCCATCGATGTCAGCATATCGCGCACGACGCGGGCGAAAGCCTGCTGGTCGTTGAGCGTCGACGACAGATTCTTGATGTCGCCGGCAGCCTTCTCCTCGATGAAGTCGCGCCAGAGATCGAGCACCTTACCGGCGGATGCCGGCGGCTTCTCGCCGGTCAGCTTCTCGCGCACCAGCAAAGCAACAGCCTCGCCGAGCGGTGCATCGGCCTGCTTGCTGATCGCGCCGAAATTGGCCTTGGAATATTTCTCTTCGAGCATCGAGCTCAGGTTCTTGGCAACGCCTTCCATGCGCAGCGAGCCGATCGCCTCGACACGCGCTTGCTCGACGGCATCGAAGATCACCCGCGCGTCGGCGCCCTGCGGCGACATCGTCGCGTGGACGCGTGCGTCATGACAGGCCTTGCGCAGCGCCATGCTGTCGCCGAGACCGCGCGTCACGGCAAGTTCCTGCCGCGTCGGCCGCTTGGAGATTTCGGGCAGACGGATGCGTTCGCCTGTTATGCCCGGTCGCTCGTTGGCAAAAGCCACCTCGACCTCGGCATCGCCCGCGATCGATCGGATGCAGCCGGAAAGCGCCCGCTTGAACGGTTCGGCTGCATTTTCGCGCGTGGTCGGCTTTGCCTTGGAGTTCGAGCTCACGACAGTTCCTTCTTCAGCCAGATGCGATGATGCCTGGTGGGGCATCATCGAGTTTGCCACAGGGTCACAAGTCCGCCTTTCCCGGGGAAAGACGGACGATGGATCAGGCGGTGGCTTCAAGCACGATGTTGGCAGCGCTTTCCTTCAGCTCGATGCCGAAAGCGCGCTGATAATGCTCGGCGACAAGCGCCCGCTCCAGCTCGTCGCACTTGTTGAGGAAGGTCACGCGGAAGGCAAAGGCGATATCGCCGAAGATATAGGCGTTCTCGGCCCAGGTGATGACCGTACGCGGGCTCATGACCGTCGACAGGTCGCCATTGATGAAGGCGGCGCGGGTAAGATCGGCAACGCGCACCATCTTCGATACCGTCTCGCGGCCCTTGTCGGCGGTAAAGCCCTTGACCTTGGCGGCGACGATATCGACTTCCTTGTCATGCGGCAGGTAGTTGAGCGTCGTCACGATCGACCAACGGTCCATCTGCGCCTGGTTGATCTGCTGCGTGCCATGGTAGAGGCCGGTGGTATCGCCGAGACCGACCGTGTTGGCGGTTGCAAACAGGCGGAATGCCGGGTGCGGACGAATGACGCGGCTCTGGTCGAGCAGCGTCAGGCGGCCGGAGGATTCCAGCACGCGCTGAATGACGAACATCACGTCCGGGCGGCCGGCATCGTATTCGTCGAAGACGAGCGCGACGTTGTGCTGGTAGGCCCAGGGAAGGATGCCGTCCTTGAACTCGGTGACCTGCAGGCCGTCCTTGACGACGATCGCGTCCTTGCCGACGAGGTCGATACGGCTGACATGGCTGTCGAGGTTGACGCGCACGCACGGCCAGTTGAGGCGCGCTGCGACCTGCTCGATGTGGGTGGACTTACCGGTTCCGTGATAACCCGAGACCATCACGCGTCGGTTATGGGCAAAGCCTGCGAGAATGGCGAGCGTGGTTTCGCGGTCGAAGAGGTAGTCCGGATCGAGATCCGGCACGTAGGCGTCGGCCTTCGAGTAGGCGGGAACGCGCAAATCCGTGTCAATGCCGAAAACGTCCCGAACCGAGACGGTTGTGTCGGGGAGGTTGGAAATGTCGAGGTCAATCTTGCTCATCATGTCTCCAGAGCGGCCACCGGACGGCACCCGCGCATTCGCCTGCAAAAGTGCTTCTGTAATAATCCGCGTTGTTAGCAGAAACCAGCCTGTTTTAACAATTGGTAGGCTTGAATTACTGCGCGAAAACGCTCCTCCGATCCCCTGTCCCCGCCATTGGCATCAGGGTGGTGTTTCTTGACCAGATCCTTGTAGGCCGCCTTGATATCGCTGGCTGTCGCCGAAGCGCTAAGGCCGAGCGTTTCATAGGCCTTGGCTTCGAGCGTCTTCAGCTTGCGCTGGCGCGGCTCAGGACGGCCGGCGCGCGCTTTTGCCTCACTGACGAACCCGAAGGGATCGCGCATGCGCGCCTGCGCCCCGGCAGAGCCCGAACGGGTCTGCGATTGGGTCGGACTATTCTTGGCATTCTTGTTGACGCCGACCGTCCAAGTCGGACGATGCCCGGTCACCGCTTCCTTCTGATAGCGCGCGACTTCGCTGTCGGACAGACCGGAGAAGTAGTTGTAGCCCTTGTTGTATTCCTTCACATGCTCGAAGCAGAACATGAAATACTGCCCCTCGGCGTTGCGGCCGACGGGTGCGCGATGAACGCCCTTCTTGTCGCAGCCGTCCCACTGACAGGTGGGGGCGGCCGGCTCTGCGCGCGGCTCGACCTTGCGCCGTGTCCGAATGCGATCGAAGTATTTTGAATCGAGTCTCATGGCGCTCATTATGGGGGTTGGCCGGGGCCACAACAAGAATTGACAAAGCGGAATGTTGCTGGCTTTGTGCGGGCATTTTGCGCCGCCTAGGCCGCGCTGCCGGACCCGACCAACATAAGGGCATCCAGCAACCAAGGAAATGGGACGGAAGAATGTCGCTGCGGGACACGATCGAACAGAAATTGACCGAAGCCTTCCACCCCGAACGGCTGGCCGTGATCAACGAGAGCCACCTGCATGCGGGTCATCAACCTGATTTCGACGGCGGCGGCGAAACCCACATGCGGGTCCGCATCGTTGCCGACGCCTTTGCCGGCATGAGCCGAGTGGCGCGCCATCGCGCCATCAACGACCTGTTGAAGCCCGAACTCGACGCCGGCCTGCACGCGCTGGCCGTCGAGCCTGCAGCCCCCGGTGAGCCGACGCGCTGGTAGGCATCAGCCGATCGGCGTCTGGTCCTCGGCCGGGCGGATCCTGAGTTTCGTGATCCGGTTCTTCACCCGCTTCATCACGATGAAGCGCTTGCCATGGAAGGTGAAGGCCTGGCGCTCCTCCGGGATGCTTTTCGACTCGTGGATCACCAAACCGGCGACCGTCGTCGCTTCCTCATCCGGCAGTGACCAGTCGAGCGCACGGTTGAGGTCACGGATCGGCACCGAGCCGTCGACCACGATGGACCCGTCTGCCTCCTGGCGAACACCCTGGATATCGAGATCGTGCTCGTCGGCGATATCACCGACGATCTCCTCCAGAATATCCTCCAGCGTCACCAGTCCCTGAACCTGACCGTATTCGTCGACGACGATAGCAAGATGCAGCTTGCGGCGCAGGAAGGCGTTGAGCTGGTCCTTGAGGTTGGTCGTGTCGGGGACGAACCAGGGTTTCTGCGCGATCTTGACGATGTCGAGGTTTTCCGGCTCGACATCCGGCTCGGCAAGCGCGCGCAGCAGATCTTTCGAATGCACCACCCCGATGATGTTGTCGGTGGAGCTCCGCCACAGCGGCAGGCGCGTGAACGGGCTCTGCAGGATATCGCGCACGCAGATTTCAGGCGGATCGTCGGCGTTGATCGCCCGCATATTGGTGCGGTGGATCATGATGTCGGAAATCTCGAGTTCCCCGAGATCGAGCACGCCGCCGAGCCGATCCCGGTCGGCCTTGATGACCGAGCCTTCGCGGTGCAGCAGGTCGACTGCGCCGCGCAGCTCGTCATGCGCCGAAAGCATCGACATGTCGGACGAAAGGTTGACGCCGAAGAGAAACAGGATGCGCCGCACGATGCCGTTGACAAGGCTCGACAGCGGCCCGGCCACGGCGACGAAGGGGCGAACCAGCGGCGCGACGGCAAGTGCAAAGCGATCCGGCGACGCAATCGCCCAACTCTTCGGCAGCACTTCGGAAAAAATTACCAACAGCACGGTCATGACGACCGTGGCGATCGCCACGCCCGAATTGCCGAGCAGGCCGATCAACAGGCTCGTCGTCAAGGACGAGGCGAGAATGTTGACGAGGTTGTTGCCGATCAAAAGCGCGCCGATCAGCCGATCGCGGCGCTCGATCAGGCGATTGACGATACCCGCCCGCTCGTCGCCATTGTTCTCAAGCGAATGCATGCGCGAGCGCGAAGCCGCAGTCAGAGCCGTTTCGGAGCCCGAAAAGAAAGCGGAAAACAATAGCAGGCAGAAGACCGCGGCAATCGACAGCCAGTATTCGCCGAGAAATGCCAGGAATGCTTCGCCGGTCATTGCGGGTGCTTTTCCCTCAGGAAGCTCAGGACCTCGGAGGCCGGCACATCGTCGGCGACGAAGGACTGGCCGATGCCCCGGGTCAGGATGAAGGTGAGCTTGCCGCCCTTGACCTTCTTGTCCTGGGCAATCGCGTCCATCAGCTTTTCAGCCGGCGGCAGGCTACCGGGGATTTCGGTCATGCGCGTCGGCAGGCCGACGGCTCTCAAGTGCGTTTCGACCCGGCTCGCATCATCGGCGCTCGCAAGGTTCATGCGCGTCGAGAATTGATGCGCCAGCACCATGCCGATCGCCACGCCCTCGCCATGCACCAGGCGGGCGCTGTCGTATTCGGTGGCGGCTTCCAGCGCGTGGCCGAAGGTGTGGCCGAGGTTGAGCAGTGCACGCAAACCGTTCTCGCGCTCGTCCGCCGCCACGACATCGGCCTTGGCCTGGCAGCTCACTGCGATTGCCTCGATGCGCGCAGCCCCGCCGGAAAACACCGCCTGCCAGTTTTTCTCCAGCCAGGCGAAGAAGTCCGGCTTGTCGATCAGCCCGTATTTCGCAACCTCGGCATAGCCGGCGCGGAATTCGCGCGGGCTCAGCGTGTCGAGCACATCCGTGTCGGCAAGCACCAGATCCGGCTGGTGGAAAACGCCGATCAGGTTCTTGCCGTGCGGCGAATTGATACCGGTCTTGCCGCCGACCGAGGAATCGACCTGCGCCAGCAGCGATGTCGGGATCTGGATGAAGCGCGAGCCGCGACGCACGATACCGGCCGCAAAGCCGGTCAGGTCGCCGATGACACCGCCGCCAAGCGCGATCACCGCGTCGTTGCGCTCGATCCGTGCACCGAGTATGGCTTCGCAGGCGGGAATGAGATGCTCGAAACTCTTGGTCTTTTCGCCCGCCGGCAACACCAGCGACACGGCTTCGATGTCTCTCTGCTTCAGGCTCGCCATCAGCGGTTCGAGATAGCGCGGACCGACGTTTTCGTCGGTGATGACGGCCACCTTGCGCCCCTTGAGGCGCGAGGCGATCTCGTTGCCGGCAGCAGCGATCAGCCCCGGACCGATCAGAATGTCATAGGAACGATCACCGAGATCGACGCGAACCTTGCGCTCGGCAGCAGGCATCACATGGCTATTCATCATTTGGCACTTTCCGGAAATCTATGACGGCGGTGAGAACGTCCTCCACCATCGTCTCCTTGCTCACATCGCGCGACATCACCGTCAGATCGGCTTCGGCGTAGATCGGGTAGCGGGCGCGCATCAGGTTTTCGAGCGTCTGCTTGGGGTTCTCGGTCTTCAACAGAGGACGTGTGTCGCGCTTGTTGACCCGCTCCCAGAGCACGTCCAATTCGGCATTGAGCCAGATCGTCAAGCCGCCGCGCTTGATCTGGCGGCGCGATCGCTCGTTGATATAGGCGCCGCCGCCGGTGGAAACGACACGGGGGCCGGTGCGCAGCAGGCGTTTCAACACACGTGCTTCCAGCGCCCGAAATTCGTCCTCGCCGTAGCGGGCAAAGAGATCGCTGATCGTCATGCGCGAGACGCGCTCGATCTCGTGGTCGGAATCGACGAAGGGAATGCCGAGCGCCTGCGCCGCCAACCGGCCGATCGCGGATTTTCCGGCGCCCATCAGGCCGATGAAAACGAGATTGCGTTTACCGAGCGCAAGCTTCGCCCGTTCGGCAAGCGTCGCGGAAACCGGTTCGATCACGTCGTTCATTGGACTTCTTATTCCCCATTCCCTTCCGGTATCGACAAATCGGGGTGGAGCGTCAAGCCGTCGCGCGCGTCCGTGCATGCTTCTTGAACTTGGCGAAAGGGGCGTTCATATAGATCGGGCATCTACCAAAGTGCGGCGCGTCCGGTCCAGCGCGCACACGGTTGCCCCAGCACATTCAACGGCTGCATGATTTTATCCTTAAATTCGTTCCGGTTTAAGGGATCCTGCGGAGGAAACTGAAATGCCCACCCTCTTCCGGTTCCTGTTCTTCTGCGGCGTCATCGCCGGGCTGATCTACGGCACGATGATCGCGCTCGTCACCTTCGTCGAGCCGGTCGAGCGCAACGTGACCGTGAAGATCCCATCCGAACGGGTCAACAAGACACAATGAGCGATCTTTCCGCGGCACACGTCGAGGCCTTCCTCGAAATGATGAGCGCCGAACGCGGCGCCGCCGTCAATACGCTGCAATCCTACGAGCGCGATCTGGAAGACGCCTTGTCCCACATGCGCGGCCGCGGAACGGGGCTGACGAGTGCGGCGACCGACGATCTCCGGCATTATCTCGCCCATCTGGCGGGCCAAGGCTTCAAGCCGTCCTCGCAGGCGCGCAGGCTGTCGGCGCTCAGGCAGTTCTACAAATTCCTCTATGCAGAAGGCCTGCGCACCGACGACCCGACAGGCATACTCGATGCGCCCAAAAAGGGTAGAAGCCTGCCGAAGACGCTGAGCATCGACGACGTGTCACGACTGATCGGCCGGGCCGAGACCGAAGCCGAGGCGACGGCAGGCGGACCGGAGCGGCTTTCCAAGCTGCGCATGCACGCTTTGATGGAGCTTCTTTATGCCACCGGCATGCGTGTCAGCGAACTGGTGTCGCTGCCCGCAAGCGTGCTCGCCCAGAACGGGCGCTTTCTCGTCGTCCGTGGCAAGGGCAACAAGGAGCGGCTGGTGCCGCTCTCCCAGGCCGCGATCCGCGCGATGCGTCTTTATGGGGCAGCCCTCGAAGAAGAAACGGCAAAAGCCGACAGGGGCGAGCGCGAAAGCCCGTGGCTGTTTCCGTCAACGGCAAAGGCAGGTTTTCTCCCCCGCCAGGTCTTTGCCCGCGACCTGAAATCACTGGCGGCGCGTGCCGGCATCCGCGTGGCGACGATCTCGCCGCATGTGCTGCGTCATGCCTTCGCCAGCCACCTGCTTGCCAACGGCGCCGACCTTCGTGCCGTCCAGGAACTGTTGGGTCACTCGGACATTTCGACGACACAAATCTATACACATGTTCTGGAAGAACGGCTGCACGACCTCGTGCAAAACCATCACCCTCTTGCCAAACAGGCGAAAAAACAGGAATAGGACCGCCGGGCAGGCTGGTTTCGGCCGGCAGATCCTTGTGGCAAAACGATCGGAAACGCATCTCATGCACAACTATCTCGATTTCGAAAAACCTATCTCCGACCTCGAAGGCAAGATTCTCGAACTGAAGAAGCTCGCTGGCGAAGACGAGAGTGTGAACACTTCGGATGAGGTCGAACGGCTCGAGACACGGGTCCGCGATGCGATGGCCGAGATCTATTCGAAGCTGACGCCGTGGCAGAAGACCCAGGTCGCCCGCCACCCCTCGCGTCCGCATTTCCTCGATTACGCCTCGGAACTGTTCACCGAGTTCACGTCGCTTGCCGGCGACCGCAACTATGGCAATGACGAGGCCATCCAGGCCGGGCTTGCGCGTTTTCGCGGCATGCCTGTCGCCGTCCTCGGTCAGGAAAAAGGCAGCGATACCAAGTCGCGCATCAAGCACAACTTCGGCAGCCCGCGCCCTGAAGGCTACCGCAAGGCGATCCGGGTCATGGAAATGGCCGACCGCTTCGGCCTGCCGCTGATCACGCTGATCGACACCGCCGGTGCCTATCCCGGCGTCGGCGCGGAAGAACGCGGCCAGGCGGAAGCCATCGCCCGCTCGACGGAAATGTGCCTGAACGTGCGCGTGCCGATCGTCACCGTCGTCATCGGCGAAGGCGGCTCCGGCGGCGCAATCGCGATCGCCACCGGCAACCGCGTCTATATGCTCGAGCATGCGATCTACAGCGTCATCTCGCCGGAAGGCGCAGCCTCGATCCTCTGGCGCGATTCGACCCGCGCCAAGGAAGCCGCCAGCAACATGAAGAT
This sequence comes from Ensifer sp. 1H6, assembly GCF_001976035.1. Lineage (NCBI taxonomy): Bacteria > Pseudomonadati > Pseudomonadota > Alphaproteobacteria > Hyphomicrobiales > Rhizobiaceae > Ensifer > Ensifer sp. 1H6. The sequence goes on from NZ_MOAI01000004.1 coordinate 35,620, forward strand.
CACCTCAGAGGACCTGAAGGCGCTCGGCGTGATCGACGGCATCATTCCCGAGCCTGTCGGTGGCGCGCACCGCGATCCGCAATCGGTGATCGCCCGCACCGGAACGGTGATTGCCGACGCTCTGAAGGAATTGTCCGGACGCAACGGCGACGAATTGCGCACCGATCGCCGACAGAAGTACCTGAATATCGGCCGGAACCTCTGATCCGACGCGATTGTTCGCCGAAAATTCGCAACCACAAATCGGACTGTGGCCAAATCTTGGCCATATTCGTACGGTCATGAACAACGGCGTGCGCAGCGTGCCCTGCAGGGTTAAGAATTCGTGAAGTATAATGGCTTACTGATTCCCTAAGGGCCCTTCTGCGAACGCGGCTCTCACTGACGAATTTTGGTTTGAACGGGCTTTCGCCGATGCGCTTGAGAAACCTTGTAGCCACCGCCGCTGTCGCCGCGCTGCTTGCCGGCTGCACCAACGATGCCCTGGATACGGCGACGGTCGATCTTTCGACTGTCAAGAACAAGACCGAATATCAGCTCTCGAGCAAGATGAGCGCCAAGATGAGCGAGCTCGGGATGCAGAAGACATCCCCGATCGCGCTGCGCATCTTCAAGGAAGAAGGCACGCTCGAAGTCTGGAAGGCCAACACGTCCAACCGCTTCCAGCTCTTGAAGAGCTACAAGATTTGCGCCTGGTCGGGCAAACTTGGTCCGAAGGTGAAAGAAGGCGACCGTCAGGCGCCGGAGGGCTTCTATCCGCTGTTCCCGCAGCAGCTGAATCCCAACTCGAAATACTATCTGGCGATCAACACCGGCTACCCCAACACCTATGACCGCGCCAACGGCCGTCAGGGTACGCATCTGATGATCCACGGCGCCTGTTCGTCGTCCGGCTGCTACTCGATGACCGACGAGCAGATGATCGAGATTTTCGCCATGGCGCGCGACGCCTTCAAGGGCGGACAGCAGAGCGTCCAGCTGCAGGCATTTCCTTTCCGCATGACCGCCGAGAACATGGCGCGTCATCGCAACAATCCCAACATCGATTTCTGGAACATGTTGAAGGTCGGCTACGATCAGTTCGAAGTCACCAAGCGTCCTCCGGAAATCAATGTCTGCGAGAAGAAATACGTCTTCAACCAGCAGGGCAGCGCCGCCTTCAACCCGGGCGGCACGTGCCCGGCGATGTCGACCCCACCTGCCTTGCAGATGGCCATGTCGACTTTCGAAAAGGGCTATAAGCTCGACTACGACAAGGCCATGAAGAAGTATGACGGCATGGTCTGGTATGAGCCGAGCGAGGCCGAGCGCAAGGCGATCGTCGCCAAGCAGCGCACCGGCCGCGAGCTTGCCTACGCGCCGACCGGCAATTCGATCGATGCCGGCAAGCTGATGAAGGCAAGCGACCTCGAAAAGAAGCTAGCCGCGCAGAAGGAAGCCGAAGAAACCAAGCTGGCTGTCGAGATCCAGAAGAAGGAACTGGAAAAGGCGACACAGGGTGGCACCCATGTGCCGGTTCCGGCCGCCAACCCGATCCCCCAGCCCGTGCTGCAGGCAGCCGTCGAGCAGCCGGCCAAGAAATCCTTCTGGAGCCTGTTCTCCAGGAGCGAACCCGCAGAACAGGCACCGGCACCCGTCGCCGAAGCTCCGGAGCAACAGGCTGCCGTTCAGCCGCAGACACAACCGGCAGGCACAGCGGCAAAGCAGACACGGTCGGCTGGAGCCCAGCAAAAGGTTCAGCCCGAGACGACCGCCGTGGCATCGGCAAATGCCGAAGGCGCCGTCGAGCCTGCAGCCGAAGCGCCTGTTGCCGTGGAGCAGCCACCGAAGAAGCGGCCGTTCTGGAAGATCTGGGGCAATTGATGCCTGGCGAAGAGAAGACGATTTACGACCTCAGGGGGCTTAAGTGCCCCCTTCCCGTTTTGAAGGCGCGCAAACGCATCGCCTCCATGGCTGCAGGCGCGCTGCTCGAGATCGAGACGACCGATCCGATGGCGGTGATCGATATCCCGCATTTCTGCCGGGAAGACGGCCACAGCCTCGAAGCGGCCTCGCCGGCCGACGGCGGTTATCGCTTTCTGATCCGCAAGGGCGCTTGAAGCCAAACAGCAGCGTCCTTGGTCTTGAACCGTCCGCACCGCGTCCCTTGTGTAATGCGTTCGCGCTGGCAGACCTGATGCGACGCATGCGCCCGTGGGTCGAGTTTCCTTGACGAAAGGCGTGGCCGTGTTGATAGGGCAATCGTCGTCGCGGTCCTCAGTGGAGCGGATGAGGGCGATGAAGCGCAAAATGGATCGGAATATCGTCCGCGGTTGCGAACTGGCCAGCCACCCCTATGAGCAACGGATCGTCATTCTCGAGCGGAACGGTGCTATCGCCACCCCCGGTGATCAGGTGAGACCATGGTGGAAGAATTGGACGCGCAGCGAAGCCGTCGTCAGCGCGACGAATAACGTCGTGTGATTTTCGCGACCAAAGGCCCGTTCGACCACCGACTAAGGTCCCCTAGAGTCGGACCTTAGTCGCCGCTAGATTTTGCAGGATCGTACAGAGTGAATGTCTGCCAAACTGACAACCAGCGTGCGAAATCCGATTTATCGCGTTTTTTGCCTGTGATGCCGGAATTGGCGGTCGCATTTTTAAAGAACAGGGAACATAAAAACACTAGCAGGTGATCGGGCAAATTTCATGGACTCCGTTGGGAACGACACAGAAACCGCCAAGCAAACCTTCCTGCTGAACCTGCGCCAGGCAGCAACCTTGAGAAACCTGCTGTCGACATTCCAGCGACTGCGGCTTGAGGTGCAGTTCATCATCATTGCCTCCTTCGTCGTTGTGGCGTTGATGATCGCACTCGCGGTCTGGACGACGAACCGTCTGGAAAAGACCGTCTTCAATAGCGTCGGCTCGCTCGGCGCTGCCTATCTCCAGACATTTGTTGCGCCGCTGATCTCCGAGGAGGACATCAAACGCGGCGTGCTGCCGCCATTCGTCGAAGACAAACTCAAGCAGCTGCTGGGCACCAGCGCGCTCGGCCAGCATGTCCACGAGCTGAAGATCTGGGGGCCAGACGGAAGCCTGATGTATTCGACTTCGGGCAAGGAGATCGACGAGGAGGTTGTCTTCGAAGAGCTACAGCGCGCCTTGGCGGGCGAGATCGTCGTTTCGCGTACGATGATCGAGAAACACGAATACACCGGTGACGAGCAGCGCGGCATGTACATCGAGGTCTACGCCCCGCTCGTGCGAAACGAAGCCGGCAAGGTGCTGTTGGTCGGTGAATTCTACGAGCGCCCCGATTTCCTGGTGGGCGAACTGTCGACGGCCTGGCGGGAGACGATCAGCATCGTGCTTCTCGTCTCGGTCCCGATGCTGGCGCTCCTCTTCCTGATCGTTCGTAGCGGCAGCCTGCTCATCGATCGCCAACACGCCGCCATCCGCCACAGCCTGCGACGCGCGCTGGAACTCTCCAACCAGAACCGACGGCTGCGTGGGGCTGCGGAAACGGCGCGGCTCGAGGCCGGCAAGCTCAATGAGATGATCCTCGACCAGATCGGTACGGATCTGCACGATGGTCCGGTCCAGCTGTTGACCTTGCTGAAGCTGAGGCTGAGCGATATGGCCACGCAACCGATCGGCGGCCAGTCAGCGGATCCGGTAAGGCGGCAGGATATCGACAAGCTGGTCAGTACGGTTACGACGGCACTTGAGGAGCTGAGGAACATTTCGACCGATCTCGTGCTGCCGGAGCTCGACGACATGTCGCTCAGCGACACGATCCAGCTTGCGGTAAGGCGGCACGTGGATGTCATCGGCCGCGAGATCGATGTTGTCGGACTGATCGCCTCGCAGACGGTCGATCCACACCTCAACATCTGCGTCTATCGTTTCATCCAGGAAGCCCTGATGAACAGCGAGCGACATGCGCCGGGCAACCGCCAGCACCTGCGCTACGGCACGCGCCATAACCGCCTCTTCATCACCGTGGCCGATGTGGGCACCGCACCATCGACGACTGTGTCCGTGCGCAGCACCGGCCGCACAGGGCTCGGCACCATCACGCAGAAGCGCCGCATTCGCGCATTTGGCGGTCGCATGCGTACCATCCGCCGGGCGAGCGGAACGGTGGTAACAGCGGTTCTGCCACTCGATCACAGCGGCGGCTCGTTCGATCGTCACTAGAGCATGTCGTCACCGCAAAACCGCTTTGCGCGACATGCGCTAGTTGATGCGCCGTGATGCGCTGCGTTCGGCAGAGCCGTCCGGCAACACATCCAGGCGCTGCGCCGCCAGCACCACTTCCACACGGTTCCTGACGTCGAGTTTCTGCATCAACACCGTCATGTAATGCTTGACGGTCTTTTCGCTGATATCGAGGCAGGCCGCTATTTCGCGGTTGGTGCTGCCACGCATGAGATGGCGAACGATCTGCTCTTCGCGCAGGCTCAGGCGTCGTTGTGCCTGGGATCGCCGACGGATTTCCGCTGTCTTCATGGCCATGATGACCTTGGTCGCGAACCCCGCCGTGATGAACGTTTCACCGTCATAGACCGTGCGTATGGCCTCGTGCAGGTCGCTGGCGCTGCTGCCCTTCAGCACATAGCCAGAGACCCCGTAGTTCAGGACTTGTATCGCGGTTTCAATGCTTGAATTTGCGGTGAAGACGATGATCCGCGTGTCTTTGTATTTTTGCGTAACCAGCTCGATAGCCGCAATGGCATCGCCGGGCATGCTCAAATCGAGCACGAGAACTTCAGGTGAAAATTCTTCAACTATTTTCAAAGCATCGACCGCGTTTTCGCCCTTCGCGACGATCTCGAGGTCACTTTTTCCAGAATATAAGCTGACCAGTCCTTCCAGGAGGATCGGATGGTCGTCAACAAATGCAACTGATATCGACATGGTCGTTGCTCTCCCTCCGCAACAAACATGCTAGTTCATCAGATCAGTGTTTTAAAGAAGACACTAACTTCTAGTTAATTTGGCAAGCACAGAAATATCGGTCCGACGTGGCGAAAGCCGCGGACTAAACATCGACAATACCGCGCAAATACTCGCCCTTTTTGATTTAAGAGGCCGACAAGCACCGTATGGGAAAAACCGGACAAAGGTTCGTTGACTTCAATCTTTACAGGCAGTTATAGATCTGACACCGCGTGTTGATTGGTGAATCCACGCGTCCATGGCACAAACATCGCCATTCTCAGAGCGGTTTCGGCAAGTTAGAAGTAAAGCCAAAATATTAGCCCAAAAATGTTTATGCGCCTGCTGAAACATCACCCGAAAGTACTACAGATTTTAACCGTTTCCCGCGCCATTTGCAGCAAAAGACGGCCGGCGTCACGCAAACAATTCTAGAATTTCATTCCAGGCACCACGAGAGGATTATCGGAAAGCGCCTGCGCGTCGGGACGATCAATGCGTGGCTTGCCCGTAAAGGCATCGAAAAGGTCGCGCACGAATGCTTCGCTCAACCCCTTGGTGATCAGCACCATACGCGTGCGCCGATCAGCCGGATCCGGCCAGACGGACAGCCGCTCCGGCGTGTGAAAGACATTCTGCACGCCATGCAGGACCAACGGCCGCTCCGGATTGTCGGAGACTGCGACAATCGCCTTCATCCGCAACAGCTTCTCGCCATGGGCCGAGCGCAATAGATCGATGAACATGTCGAGCGCCATCGGCTCGATCGGCCTGTCATGCACGATGCTGAACGAACGGATGTCCGCCCCGTGGCGCGTCGCATCGTGATGATGGTGGTGGTGGTGGTGGTGGTGGTGGTGGTGGTGATCATGATCGCGATGGTGGCCGTGGTCGCCGTCATGATGATGCTGATCGTGGAGATGATGCCCATGATCGGCTTCGTCCTGCAGCCAGCGGCCGACATCGGCGATCTTCGACGCCGGGTCGTAAAGGCCGCAGGCAAAGAGCGCGCCCCGCCCTGCTTCGGGACTGTCGCCATCAATGAACGGCGCGCGCGGATTGAGCGCCCGCAGTCGCAACCGTAACTCGTCCAATTGTGCCTGGTCGGCAAGGTCCGCCTTGCTGATGACGATGCGATCGGCGACCGCGACCTGCTTCAGAGCTTCCTCGTGGTTGGCAAGCGTCTGCAGCCCGTTGACCGCATCCACCACAGTCACCACGCCATCGAGACGAAAACTCTGGGCAATCACCGGGTTGCCGATCACCGATTGCAGCACCGGCGCCGGGTCGGCAAGTCCGGTCGTCTCGATGACGACGCGCTTCAGCGGCTTGATCCGGCCGGTCTGCATCCGGTCCATGAGGTCGGCAAGCGTATCCACCAGCTCGCCGCGCACCGTGCAGCACAGGCAGCCGTCGGAAAGCTCGATGACGCCGTCGCTTGAGGCTTCCACCAACAGGTGGTCGATGGAGACATCGCCGAATTCGTTGATGATGACGGCCGTATCCGAGAGATCCGGGTCCTTCAGAAGCCGGTTCAGCAGCGTCGTTTTGCCCGCACCGAGAAAACCGGTCAGGATCGAAACCGGCACGGCCGGCAGTGGGCTAACCATTGGAAACTCCGATCAGAGGCTCGGCCGCGGCACCGGGATCGGCACATTGGCGACATCGCCCTGGCCAGCCGGATCGGCGCCCACCTTGGCCAGCTTGTCGCCGCTGCCGGGGATGAGGCCGGCAAAGGCCAGCTTCAGCGGACGGCCGATCTCGTGGATGAACGGCGAGAGCAGCTTCTGCCGCCCGGCTTCGTCACGCCCTTCGCTGCGCACCTTGGCTGCCGCTTTCGAGCAGATCTGCTTGCTGACATCGGCAACCAGGTCGCGCGTTTCACCATAAGGCGCGATCTGTACCAGCGACGGCTTGGCTGTTCCCGATGTCGTCAGCGCCGTCTGCAGCAGGCGCGCGGATTCGTCGGCACGGGCGCCGAGGCTGTCTTCGCCAAGCACGACGGAAACGACGCTGCGGCCATCACGCGTCGCCGAGGAGACCTGGTTGAAACCGGACGCGCAGATGAAACCGGTCTTCATGCCGTCAGCGCCTTCGAACCGGCCGATCAGCATGTTGTAGTTCGCATAGTCCTTCTTGCCGGTGGTGAACCCTTCCAGCGAGAAATAGGACGCGTATTCGGGAAACTCGCGCTTCAGCGTGATCGCCAGCACGGCAAGGTCGCGCGCGGTGGTGTACTGGCCGGGCCCCGGCAGGCCGTTGGCATTGATGAAATGCGACGACGTCATGCCGATGCGGCGCGCTTCGGAATTCATCCTGTCGATGAAGGCGGGCTCGGAACCGCCAACGGTTTCGGCGATCGCCACGGCCACGTCGTTCGCCGACTTCACCAGCATCATCTTCAGCGCGCTGTCGAGCGTCATCGCCTGGCCGGGCTTGTAGAACATCTTGCTCGGCGGCTCCGAAGCGGCGTTCTTGGTCATCACCACAGGGCTTGTCAGCGCCAACTGTCCCGACTTGATCGCCCGGAAGGTGGTATAGGCCGTCATCAGCTTGGTCAGCGACGCCGGATACCATTTCTGGAAGATGTCCTGATGCTCGTAAACCTTCAACGTATTGACGTCGACGACGAGCCGCGGATTGGCAACCGCCGGCATAGCCATGAGAAGGCTCGCGCAGGCACCGGCCACGATACCCACTGCTCTTGCCTTGCCTCGCATGAAAAATCCTGCTGTCACCACCATAGTCCTCGAAATTCCGCTGTTGCCTCGTCTCGTCCGGCTATTTAGCCTATATGGCGAGGAGATGGCAAAGCCCATTCGTTGGCTGCTGCGCCAATCCACCGCAGATAGATGTGATCGAACAGACCGACAGGACTCAACTCATGCCGATTCTCAACCGCGCCGCCGAACTGCAAAACGAAGTCACCGAATGGCGGCGTCATCTGCACAAGAACCCCGAGCTCCTGTTCGCGGTGGAAAATACGGCAGCCTTCGTCGAAATGAAACTGAAGGAGTTCGGCGTTGACGAAATCGTGACCGGCCTTGGTCGGACCGGCGTCGTCGGCCTGATCAAGGGCAATCTCGGTGCTGGCCGCACCATCGGCCTGCGCGCCGACATGGATGCGCTGCCGATCACCGAGACATCAGGCAAGTCCTGGGCGTCGGAAACTTCCGGCAAGATGCACGCCTGCGGCCATGACGGCCACACCGCCATGCTGCTCGGCGCGGCCAAATATCTGGCCGAGACCCGCAACTTCGCTGGCAGCGTCGCGGTCATCTTCCAGCCGGCAGAAGAAGGCGGCGGCGGCGGCAACGAGATGGTCAAGGACGGCATGATGGAGCGCTTCGACATCGCCGAAGTCTACGGCATGCACAATATGCCTGGCATGCCCGTCGGGCATTTCGGCAGCCGCGTCGGCGCGATCATGGCCTCGACCGACGAGTTCACCATCACCATCAAGGGCCGTGGCGGCCATGCGGCCCAGCCGCACAAGACGATCGACCCGATCGTCATCGGCACGCAGATCGTCACTGCATTGCAGACAATCGCGTCGAGAACGGTCGATCCGCTCGCTTCCGTCGTGGTCTCGGTCACCAAATTCAACGCCGGCTTTGCCCACAACGTCATCCCGGAGGAGGCGGTGCTCGGCGGCACCGTGCGCACCCTGAAGCCCGAAGTGCGCGATATCGGCGAGACCCGCATCCGGCTGATCGCCGAAGGCATCGCCGACGTCTATGGCGCAACCGTCGATGTCTGGTACAGCCGCAACTATCCGGTGACCGTCAACCATGAGGACGAGACGGGCTACGCGCTGAAGGCAGCGGCGGAAATTGCCGGCGAAGGCAATATCAGGCCGTCGCTCGATCCGATGATGGGCGGCGAGGATTTCTCCTACATGCTGCTCGCCCGCCCGGGGGCCTTCATTTTCATGGGCAACGGCGACACCGCCGGGCTGCACCACCCGGGCTATGACTTCAACGACGAAGCGATCCCGCACGGGATTTCCTATTGGGTGAAACTCGCGGAAACGCGACTTGCCGCCTGAGGCGCGAGCGGGAGGCGGCACGATGCATCAGATCGACAAGATAGACCGTAGAATTCTCAACATCCTGCAGGCGGATGGCCGGATCACCAATCTGGAGCTTGCCGATCGCATCGGCCTGTCACCGACGGCAACAAGCGAAAGACTGCGCCGGCTGTTGAAGGAAGGGTATGTTTCGGGCTTCGGCGCCCGTCTCGATCCGCAGAAGCTCGGCTTCGGCCTGCTCGTCTTCATCGAGGTCATGCTCGACAAGACGACGCCCGACGTGTTCGATCAGTTCGCGATCGCGATCAAGCAGGCGCCGGCGGTTCTCGAATGTCACATGGTCGCCGGCGGCTTCGACTATCTCGTCAAGACCCGCTTCGAGGACATGGCGGCCTACCGCAATTTCCTTGGCCAGGTGCTGTGGACGCTGCCGGGCGTCAAGGAAACCCGCACCTATGCTGTCATGGAAGAGATCAAGAACGACGGGCCACTGCCGCTCGTCTGAGACCAAATAAGAATGACCCCGGGAGCCGATGGGATCCCGGGGCAAGCACTTTAGTACGGCACCCCTGAACCCGCGCTTACGCCGCGTCGAGCGACGCCATGTCGATGACGAAGCGGTAGCGGACGTCGCTCTTGACGACACGCTCGTAGGCTTCGTTGATCTCCTGGATCTTGATCGTTTCGATCTCCGAGACGATGTTGTGGGCGCCGCAGAAGTCGAGCATTTCCTGGGTTTCCTTGATCGAACCGATCATCGAGCCGGAAATGCTGCGGCGGGCCGGAACCAGCGCGAAGGCATGGACCGGCACGGCATTTTCCGGAATACCGACCAGCACGAAATCGCCGTCGACCTTCAACAGGTTGAGATAGGCGTTCCAGTCGATCTCGGCTGCGACCGTGCAGATGATCAGGTCGAACTGGCCCTGAAGCGTCTTGAAGGTTTCCGGATCGTTGGTGGCGAAGTAGTGGTCGGCACCGAGCTTCAGCCCGTCTTCCTTCTTCGACAGGCTTTGGCTGAGCACCGTCACCTCCGCGCCCATGGCGTGGGCGATCTTGACGCCCATATGGCCGAGACCGCCCATGCCGACGATCGCGACCTTCTTGCCGGGACCGGCCTTCCAGTGACGAAGCGGCGAATAGAGCGTGATGCCGGCACACAAAAGCGGTGCCGCCGCGTCGAGCGGCAGGTTTTCCGGGATCGACAGGACATAGCCTTCCTTGACGACGATGCTGTCGGAGTAGCCACCCTGCGTCGCTGTCTTGCCGTCGGCCTCGACGCCGTTATAGGTCACCACCAGACCTGGCATGTAATGCTCCAGATCGACGTCGCGTGTCGCGCAGGTGGTGCACGAATCGACGAAGCAGCCGACGCCGGCGCGGTCACCCACCTTGAATTTGGTGACCTTGGAGCCGACGGCGGTGACGATGCCGACGATCTCGTGGCCGGGGACCATCGGGAAGGCCGAGTTGCCCCATTCGTTGCGTGCCTGGTGAATGTCGGAGTGGCAGACGCCGCAATATTTGATGTCGATCACCACGTCGTTGTCGCGCGGCTCGCGACGTTCGAAGGTGAAGGGCGTCAGCGGTTTCGACGCGTCGGTCGCCGCATATCCTCTTGCAATGGCCATCAGTCTGTCCTTCAATTTTGGGAGATGCGAAATGACCGGAGCGTTACCGGCAGATCGCAGGCAGGGACTATGCGTTCGCGATCGGCAAAAGCGTTATCGCGATCCTGCAAAGTTTTTGCCCGATCCTGCAAGAATGAAAAATATATGATGGCAATAGCGCTTCGAAGCCTTATCTGAGCATTGCCGCACACAATGCTAAGCCGCTGGAAAGACCACAGAATATGACAGCCACGCGACAGACTGCCAGACAGGACATGATCGACGTCATTGCCCGGATCACCGGGAAGGACGGCGACCACCAGACCGCAATCCCAGGTTTGAGCATTCATCGCCATTCCGGCGACGCACCCGTCAATTGCGCGGCCTACAAGCCGAGCCTTGCGATCATCGTCCAGGGCGCCAAGCGCGTGGTACTCGGCGACGAGACGCTGATCTATGGCGCTTCCGATTATCTGCTGACGTCGATCGACCTGCCGGTGTTGTCGCAGGTCTGCAAGGCTTCGGCCGACGAGCCTTATCTCAGCTTCGCCTTCCAGATCGATACGGCCAAGATTCCGGCATTGCTCGACTTTCTGGCGCAGGGGCATATGCCGGCCTCCGCCTCGCCGCGCGGCATGACGGTCAGCAAGATCACACCTGACCTCGAAGATGCAGCACTCAGGCTCTTGCGGCTACTCGACCGGCCCGACGATATTCCCGCACTGCTGCCGCTGGTCGAGCAGGAAATTCTGTATCGCCTGGTGACCGGCCCGCACGGCCACCGGCTTCGCCAGATGGCAACAGTCGAAAGCCAGCCGCATCAGGTCGGCCGCGCCGTCGCCTGGCTGAAGGAGCACTATTCCCGGCCGCTGCGCATCGACGACCTAGCGAGCCGGGTCTCGATGAGCGTTTCGTCGCTGCACCACCATTTCAAGGCGATCACCGCAATGAGCCCGCTGCAGTACCAGAAGCAGTTGCGGCTGCAGGAGGCGCGGCGGCTGATGCTGGAAGAAAGTCTCGATGCCGGAGATGCCGGCCATCAGGTCGGCTACGAGAGCCAGTCGCAATTCAGTCGCGAATATGCCCGCCACTTCGGCGAGCCGCCGTTGCGCGACATCGGCCGCGTGCGCCGTACGTTGGTCGAGCGCTTCTCCGGCGAGGCGGAGATGCTGAGCGAGGGGTGATACGCCTCAGGTTCTTTCGATATCCCCGGGAATATCAGCTACGCTCGATATCCCGCCTGAGCACGATCGACGTCGTCAGATCCTCGACGTTGTCCATGGTCGCCACTTCGTTGCGCAGTTCATTCAGCGCGTTGATGGAGCCGACCTCGACCTCGACGACCAGATCGAGCTGGCCGCTGACGGAGGAAACCTTGCGCACGGAAGAAAAGCCGGCGAGCCGGTCAAGCACGCCGATCGACGGCGTACGCTGCAGCGTGACGAGCAGGAAGGCCTGGATCTGCCCCTCCTCCAGCTGGCCGATATCGGCGCGGTAGCCGCGAATGATGCCCGCCTTTTCCAGGCGGGTGACGCGCTCCGTCGTCGCACTTCGGGAAAGCCCGATCCTGCCCGCCAGCGACTTCATCGGGATGCGCGCCTCCCGCGACAGGATGCTGAGGATCGTCCGGTCGATCGCGTCGATGTCCTGCATGATTTCCGCCTCCGAGCGCGCCGACAAGATGACGGTTATTATAAACATAATGTCGGTGCAACCGGCATAATGCCGGATGCATGCGTCGGCCGCTCGTGCAACTCTGCCTCTCAAGACGAGGGTTCCCATGAACGACATGCTGAAGACGACACCAGACTTTTCTATCGACGCTGCGTCAGCACTGCTGAAGCAGCATTACGGCCTTTCCGGCACGCTGTCGCTGCTGGCCAGCGAACGCGACCAGAACTTCAAGGTCGAGGCCGCCGACGGCGCCACCTATATCCTGAAGGTCGTCAATGCCGCCGAGCCCGAGGTCGAGAGCGACTTCCAGACGGCGCTGCTCAGCCATGTCGGAACCTTTGCCGCCGAATTGCCGGTGCCGCACATCAAGCCGACATTGGCCGGCACCAGCCTTGCCGGAACCACCAGCCAGCACGGCGTCAGCCACAGGCTGCGCCTCGTCAGCTGGGTCTCGGGCAACCCGCTCGCCGAAACCGGCCGCAGCACCAGTGCGCTCCAGTCGCTCGGCCAGATGCTCGGCCGCTTCGACGCCTCGCTGAAAGGCTTCATGCATCCGGGTGCGTTGCGCGACCTCGACTGGGACATTCGCAAGGCCGGCCGTTCCAGGGACAGGCTGAACCATGTAACCGAGCCGGATGACCGCGCATTGCTGGAGCGTTTCCTTGTCCGCTTTGCAAAGTCGGTGGAGCCGAGGCTGGCGACACTGCGGTCGGCTGTCATCCACAACGACGCCAACGACTGGAACGTACTGGTCGACAAATCAGATCATGACCGCATCTCCGGGCTGATCGATTTCGGCGACGCACTCTATGCGCCCGTCATTGCCGAAGTCGCCATTGCCGCCGCCTATGCCGGTCTCGACCATCCCGACCCGATCGGCGCCACCGCCGCCATCGCCCGCGGCTTCCACGCGGAATATCCGCTGCTCGAAGAGGAAGTCGATCTTCTCTTCGACCTCATCGCCATGCGGCTCGTCACCTCGGTGACGATCTCGGCCTCGCGCCGCGCCCACACGACCGACAATCCTTACCTTGCCATCAGCGAAAGGCCAGCCTGGACGCTCTTGCGCAAACTCGACCGGATGAACCCGCGCTTTGCCACCGCGATCCTGCGCAAGGCCTGCGGCTTCGAGGCAGCTCCGGGAACGCGCGGCGTTACCGCCTGGATTAGCGAAAACCGCAAGGCGCTCGCGCCGCTGCTCGAACGCCCGGCCGCGACCTACCCAGCAGCGCTCGTGCCCTACGGCGACCCTGATCATCCGATGACGGTGAAATCCGCCGGTGAACAGCCGGATGAGGCCCAGGCGATCTGGGAAGACTATTGCCGCGAAAACGGCGTCGATCTCGGCATCGGCCCCTGGGGTGAGGCGCGCACCGTCTATGCCGGCGAAATGTTCGTCTCACGGCTGGTCGAGAACACCCGCCGCACCTGCCATCTCGGGCTCGACCTGTTCATGGCAGCCGGCACCAAGGTGTTCACACCGATCGCCGCCACCGTCGTCAGCGTCGAGATCGAGGCGGACCCGCTTGGTTACGGCTGCCTGATTGCGCTTCGCCACGAACCCGAGGGCTGCCCGCCCTTCGTGTCGCTCTGGGGTCATCTGGCGCACGAGACAATGGGCCGGATCAAGGCTGGCGACCGGCTCGAAGCCGGTGCGCTCGTCGGCGAAATGGGTGCTCCGATGGAAAACGGCGGCTGGGCGCCGCACCTGCATTTGCAGCTTTCCATCGACGCAAACCTTTCGGCGACCGAAATCCTCGGCGTCGGCGAACCGCAATATCTCGACGTCTGGGCCGAGCTCTTCCCCGATGCGCGCACCTTCGCCGGCATTGCCGAGGAGTTTTACGCAAAGAGCGGTCGTGCGCATGACGAGATCGTCAAGCTGCGCAAGGAACTGCTGCTGCCGAACCTGTCGATCTCCTACGAAAAGCCGATCAAGTTCGTGCGCGGCGAAGGCGTCTGGCTGATCGACGACAGTGGCCGCGCCTATCTCGACTGCTTCAACAATGTCTGCCACATCGGCCACGCCCATCCCGCGGTCGTCGAGGCGATGACGAAGCAGGCGGCGATCCTCAACACCAACACGCGCTATCTGCACGACAATATTGTCGCCTATGCGGAACGGCTGACCGCGACGCTGCCGAAAGAACTGACAGTCGCCGGTTTCGTCAACAGCGGCTCGGAGGCAAACAGCCTGGCGCTGCGCATGATGCGCGCGCATACGGGCCGTGAAAACGCCATCACGCTCGACTGGTCCTATCACGGCACCACGCAGGAGCTGATCGACATCAGCCCCTACAAATTCCGTCGCAAAGGCGGCAAGGGCCCGAAACCGCATGTCCATGTCGCTGCCGTTCCCGACAGCTATCGCGCGCCCGCCGATTGGCCGGCAGAAGAACACGGCAAGCGCTTTGCCGAAAGCGTCGCAGAGCAGATCGCGGCCATGCAGGCAAAGGGCGAAGGCCTCGGCTTCTTCATCGCGGAATCGATCCCGAGCGTTGCCGGCCAGGTGTTCCTGCCCGAAGGCTACTTGAAGGAAGTCTATCGCCTGGTGCGCGAAGCCGGCGGCGTCTGCGTCGCCGATGAGGTTCAGGTCGGCTTCGGCCGTGTCGGCAGCCACTGGTGGGCGTTCGAGACTCAAGGGATCGTTCCCGACATCGTCACCATGGGCAAGCCGATCGGCGACGGCCATCCGCTGGCCGCCGTCGTCACCACCCGCGAGGTCACCGACAGCTTCAACAACGGCATGGAGTACTTCAACACCTTCGGCGGAAACCCGGTTTCCTGCGCCGTCGGCCTTGCCGTGCTCGACGTCATCGAGGGGCAGGACCTGCGCGGCAACGCACTTGCTATCGGCAACTACCTCATCGGCTCCTTCCGGGCGATGCAGGCGCGTTACGAGGTGATCGGCGACGTCCGCGGCATGGGGCTGTTCCTTGGCATCGAACTGGTCAGCGACCGCAATACCAAGGCACCCGCCACCGAATTTGCCCGGGCCGTTTCCAACGGCGCCCGCCAGCGCGGCGTGTTGATGGGCACCGAAGGGCCACATGACAACGTCTTGAAGATGCGTCCGCCGATGATCTTCTCGAAACGCGACGCCGATCATCTGCTCGCCGTCCTCGAAGAGACCTTTGCGGATGTGAGCAGGAAGCTCGGTTAAGACCGGGCTCGATACCGCCGAAACGATAGCCAGTTGGCCGGGACGCGCACGTGCCCCGGCAGCGAAGACGCGTGCCTTTAAAACTGCATAACAAGAGGAGAACAGGACAATGAAACTTGGAATTCTAGCACTTGCGAGTGCGGCGTTTCTCGCCGGAACGGCAGCCAGCGCCGCCACGCTTGATGTCGTCAAGGAACGCGGCGAACTTCGCTGCGGCGTCAGCCAGGGCGTGCTCGGCTTTTCCGCGCCGAACGACAAGGGCGAGTGGAGCGGCTTCGACATCGACTTCTGCCGCGCGGTCGCTGCGGCCACGCTCGGCAACCCGGACAAGGTGAAATACGTGCCGCTCTCGACCAAGGAGCGCTTCACCGCGCTGCAGTCGGGCGAAGTCGATCTGCTTTCGCGCCAGACCACCTGGACGCTGTCGCGCGACAGCGATCTCGGCATGAGCTTCGTCGGCGTCAACTACTATGACGGCCAGGCCTTCATGGTGCGCAACGACCTCGGCGTGAAGAGCGTCAAGGAACTCTCGGGCGCCTCCATCTGCACGGAAACCGGCACGACCACCGAGCAGAACATGGCCGACTACTTCAGCTCCAACAACATCCAGTACCAGGTCATCGCTTTCGAAAAGCCCGACCAGACGATCCAGGCCTTCAACACGGCGCGCTGCGACGTCTATTCGACCGACGCCTCGGCGCTCTACGCCCAGCGCCTGACGCTGAACGACCCGGACCGCTTCGTCGTGTTGCCGGAAGTCATCTCCAAGGAACCGCTCGGACCGGCCGTGCGCCAGGGCGACGAGCAGTGGTTCAAGGTCGTTCGCTGGACATTGTTCGCGATGATCGAGGCCGAAGAACTTGGTATCACCAAGGAGAACGCGGCCAAGATGCAGGAAAGCGGCACGGTCGGCCAGAAGCGGTTCCTGGGCATCGACAACGAAGCCGGCAAGGCGCTGGGCCTCGGCCCGACATGGGCCTTCCAGGCGATCTCCGCCGTCGGCAACTATGGCGAGGTCTTCGAAAAGCACCTGGGCAAGGACAGTGCGCTCAAGATCGACCGCGGCCTCAACAAGCTGTGGAGCCAGGGCGGCCTGATGTACGCGCCGCCGGCGCGCTGATCGCAGGCAAATCCGGAGAAGGTCTTCCCTCCGGAATTGCGCCAATAAATAGACCAACCAACCATGCGCCGCGGCCCTCACCGCGGCGTTTTTCGCTTCTGGCGTTTGACAAGGAGCGGTTGCATTCTGTCTGTCTGCTCGGAGCGAGGCGTTGCGCAACGCCGCTTGTGGCAGCTTTCCCAAGGGGGATCTGGAGGTTCCGACAAAACGTACGGCGATGATGGACAGCGGACAGTCGACAAGTCAGGCCTCGTCATAGCAGATCGGGAAATCCCGACACCAGCGAAGACTTCCCTCATCCCTGTGCCTGTCACAGGGATCCAGCCAGCCCAAGTCCTTGGGCTGAAAAGTCCTCTGACCCGACCGACGTCGGATCGCTGGATTCCGGCACAAGGCCGGAATGAGGGCGTGGGGATGCCCCTTTCGTCAAACAGCAGGATCTGTCACCGTCTGACATTTCCGACGCCGGAGCGTTTTTTCTGGTCAACCGACAGGTGGGGCGCAACCCTTCAGAGTTTGACGATCGTCTTGCGCGCAAGCAGCCCCTGCGGCGCGAAGAGAAGCACGCCGATGACGAGCAGGATGGTGAAGGCATCGCGGTAGCTGAGCAGGCTTTCCGGCAGATAGGCCTGCAGGAACACCTCGATGAAGCCGAGCAGGAAGCCGCCGGCAACGGCGCCGGAGAGACTGCCGAGCCCGCCAATGATCGCGGCGATGAAGGCCTTCAAGACCGGCAGGAAGCCCATCAGCGGATCGACGCTGCCGCGCTGCGCCACCCAGAGAATGCCCGCGACGCCCGCGAGCAGTCCCGAAATGGCAAAGGCGGTCGCAACCACGGCATTGGCGCGAATACCCATCAGCCGGACGATGGCGAAATCCTCCGAAGCCGCACGCATCGCCCGGCCGAGAACGGTGGTGCGCAGGAAGAGGTTGAGCCCGACGAGCATGATGACCGTGACCAGGATCGATGTGCCTTGGATCAGGCCGAGGTGAAGGCCACCGATCTCGATCGTCCCGGAAAAGCTCTCCGGCATCGGCACCGGCTTCGGCCGCGCCGAAATGAAGTTCTGGAAGATGACGCGCAGGATGGCGCTGACGGCAAAGCTGGTGAGAAGCAGCGTCGTGCCGCTCGCGCCCCGCACCGGCCGAAAGGCGATGCGCTCCATCAACATGGCAAGCGCCACCGCGATCATCAGCGCGCCGAAGATGGCGAGCGGAAAGGGCACGCCCAGCAGAAGGGCGAAGCACAGCCCGTAGCCCGCCGCCGTCATCAGTTCGCCATGGGCGAAATTGATCAGCCCCATGATCGAGAAGACGACCGCGAGCCCAAGCGCGAGAAGCGCATAGGTGCCGCCGAGGCTCAGCGCGTTGACCAGCTGCTGCAGGAACATGTCCATCGTTGTGACCTCTTTGCCCCCGGCCTCAAGCGCCGAGATAGGCACCCTGGATTTCAGTTGAATTGCGAAGTTCGGCGGCAGTGCCGGAGAGCACGATGCGCCCGTTCGCCATGACATAGCCCGCGTCGGCGATTTCGAGCGAAAGTGCTACGTTCTGCTCGACGAGCAGGATCGTCAGGCCCTTCTGGCGCAGACCGGCGATCAGGTCGAAGATCAGGTCGACCACCTGCGGCGCCAGCCCGAGCGAAGGCTCGTCGAGCAGCAAAAGGTCGGGCGACGACATCATCGAACGGGCGATCGCCAGCATCTGCTGCTCGCCACCGGACAGCGAACCGGCTTTCTGGCTAAGACGTTCTTTCAGGATCGGGAAACGCGACAGCATGTCCTCGCGCACGTCGGATATCACCCCGCGCGCCTTGTGCATGGCGCCGCCAAGCAGCAGGTGTTCGTCCACCGTCAGGCTTGGAAAGATGCGCCGGCCTTCCGGCGTCAGCGTCATGCCGAGCCTGACGATCTGTTCCGGCGGCAGGCCGGAAATGTCCTGGCCATTGAACGACACCCGCCCCGCCTTCTTTGCCGCCAGGCCCATCAGCGCATTCAGCGTCGAGCTCTTGCCGGCGCCGTTGGCGCCGAGCAGCGTGACGATCTGCCCTTTGTTGACGGTGAGATCGACCCCCTTCAGCGCCTCGACGGCACCATAGGCAACCTTGAGGCCGCTCACTTCGAGCAGGGGCTTCTGAGCGGGAATTTCACTGTGCATCATCGGGGCAAAGTCCTTGCCATGGATTGCGAGACGGCCCTGCAGGCGGCCGAACGATCTCCGGCGCGGCGCCGAAGATCGCAAGTGGTGGCGGCTCAGGGGGCCGGAATGTCGGCCGCGGCGGGAACGCCCTGGCTGATCAGCTCGCGGTTGCCACCTCCGATGCGAACCAGCGAGACCGAACGCAATGGCATGCCTTGCGTGCCGGCGTAGCTGATCGGGCCGGTGACACCCTGGACGTTTTCGAGCGAGGCGATGGCGTTGCGGATGGCGACCGGGTCGATGCTGTTGGCTTCGGTCACGGCAGCGTCGATGACCTTTCCGAGGTCGTAGCCGTTGGCAATGTAGACCGTATCCGGCACCTGACCGAACTTCTCCTTGTACTTCACGTTGAAGTCGGCGAGCGGGCTGCCCTCACTGGCAAACCCGGCCGTGGTGAAGACCACGCCGTCGACGGTGGCGCCAAGTCCGAATGTCGTCGGCGAATCGATGCCGTCGCTGCCGAGGATCGGAATGGTGACGCCGGCGCCGCGCAGCTGGCGGATGAAGGCCGGAAAATCGGGCTCGTAGGCAGCCGTCATGATGACGTCGGGTGCCGGATTCATCGCCTTGATCTTGGTGACTTCGGCGCCGAAATCCTGCTGGCCCATGCTGAAGGTGCCTTCGCCCAGAAGCTCGCCGCCCTTGGCCTTGAAGGCTTCGCCGAAATATTCCGGAAGCTTCAGCGTATAGGCGCTATCGGGAGACTTGAGGATGTAAGCCTTCTTGTAGCCCTTCTCGACGGCGTAGGCTGCGAGCACTGCGGCCTGGACGTTGTCGGCGGGATAGTTGCCGAACATGTAGTCGCCGACAGCAAGCGGCATGGTCGGGGTGGTCGCACAGAACGAGAAGGCAGGGATTTGCGCCGCCTGCGTCACCTGGCCGGCGGCGATCGACGGATCGGCATCGCAAGGCGTGATCATGATCTTGACGCCCTGATCAACCAGTTCCTGCGCCACCAGTGCCGTCTGGGCAGCGTCCGAGCGCGTGTCCTTGGCCACCAGCTTGATCGGGAACTTGCCGGCAGCGCCGCCAGCCGCGTTGATTTCCTCGACGGCCATTTCCAGGCCCTTCAGCGACGGCTGGTCATAGGGAGCAAGGCCGCCGGTCTGGGCGGTGGCAAGACCGATGACCAAATCTTCGGCAAATGCCGGCAGCGGCGACAGCGCGAAGCCGCTAAGGATGGTGGTGAGGCACAGTGCCCTGAGATTCGATTTCATCGGTAAGCTCCCTCTTTCTGATTTCGTTTGCTGATCAAGCTGGATTGTGAAGGCTGCCTGTGCCCGGCCGGACACCGGTGGCCTCGACAACCTCATGCTGCGCCTGCGCTGACGAACGGCGACGGCCGATATAGGCTTCGATCACAGCCGGGTTGACCTGGATCTCCGCCGGTGTGCCGATGGCGATCTGCTGGCCCTTGTTGAGGACGACGACGATATCGCAGAGCCGCATGATCAGCTTCAGGTCATGCTCGACGACGAGCAGGCCGAGGCGGTACTTCGTGCGGATGCGGTCGAGCACGTGCATCAGTTCCTGCGTTTCGGCAGGGTTCATGCCGGCCGCCGGCTCGTCGAGCAGCAGGTAGCGCGGCCTCAAGGCCAGTGCGCGGGCGATCTCGAGACGGCGTTGCGCGCCATAGGAAAGTGTTCCGGCAAGCTGGTCGGAAAAGCCGTCGAGCCCAACCTCTGAAAGCACCAGCCGGGCGCTTTCCATCGGGTCCTCGCCATTGCCCTTCAAAGCACTCGCCGCCACCGTGACGTTTTCGAGCACGGTCAGGTTCTTGAACAGGCGGATGTTCTGGAAGGTGCGCGCGAGGCCGGCGACCGGAACCGCGTGAACCGACAGCGATGCGATATCTTTGCCGTCGATCAGCACGCGGCCACTCGACGGCGGAACGACGCCGGAGACGCTGTTGATCAGCGTCGACTTGCCGGCCCCGTTCGGGCCGATGAGACCGGTCACGAGACCCGGCTTGATCTCGAAATTGGCGTTTTCCAGCGCCACAAGTCCGGCGAATTTCTTGCCGAGATTTTCGACCTTGAGTGTTCCGCCCGGTGGGACCGGAGCAATTTTTTGCGCGCTGTCGGAGGCTGTCGCAGGCTTTGCGGCAAAGCGCTTCAACCAGGCAAGACGCTCATCCAGCTCGCGGACCCCGAAGATCCCGTCCTGGAGCCGATACATCACCACCAGGATCGCAACGCCGATGCCGATATCCGTGAGACCGAAGACGGTCGGAAGCGTGACGAAGCCGAGGTCGACACCGCCTTCGAGTTTGCGCAGAAGCTCGACGATCAGCATGATCACGGCCGTTCCGCCGACCGCACCCGAAACGGTGGTGACGCCACCGAGGATCAGCATGGCGAGCAGCACGAAGGTCAGGTTGAAATAGAAGTCCTTGGGCGAGAAGGCGCCGAGGAAATGCGCCAGCAACGCGCCCGCCGCCCCTGCCAGAATGGCGCCGAGGACCCAGCCGACAAACCGATGAAGCCTGACATTGACGCCGACGGCGGTCGAGGCGATCTCGTCCTCACGTGAGGCCCTCAACTTCAGCCCCGCGCCCGAATCCCGGTAGAGACGGGCGATGGCGATGGCGGCCACCGCAAAAGGCAACGCCACCCACAGATTGACCGCGCGCGGGATGCCGAAGAAGGTCTGGCTGCCGCGGGTGATATCGGTCGAGGCGACCAACACGACATGGACGATCACGAGAAAGCCGAGCGTCGCGATCGAAGCCGATGAACCGGCAAGGCGCGCGACGGGTATTCCGATCAGCACCGCGACTAGCGCCACGACCACCAGCGCCACGGCAAGCGCCGGCAGGAACGACATGCCGATGCCGGCGAGCCATTCCGGCAGGTGCGGCAGCGCCGTCTTCTGGACGATCGGGTTGATGGTGAGAAGGCCGGACGCATAGGCGCCGATCGCCATGAAGCCGACATGGCCGAAGGAAACGATGCCCGAATTGCCAGCATACATGCCGATGCCGAGCACTGCGATCACGTTGATCATGAACAGCGTCACGAGGCGCTCACCGCTCCCCGGAAAAACCAGCGAAGCGACGGCAGCGGCCACCAGCAGCGGCAACGACGTTAAAAGGATACCGACGACGGTTTCTCGCCTGACGCGGACCATCTGCATTCCCCCGAATTGTCGGCCCGCCTTTGTTTTTGGCTCGGGCCAGTTCCCGTAATGAAAGTTATCCCATCGCGATCAAATGTCAATCTTGTTTCAAAAAACATTCTCTGCTAGCAATTATGTAACAAAAATTAGAAATCGGGGTTCAAGCCATCATTTTTGGGAGGCGGAAATCGTGGCAATCCGGGATCGACTGACAGACGGGGCTATTACTTTCACACGATCGGAACTGAAGATCGTGCGGCAGCTCCTGTCGAACTATCCGGCAGCGGGATTGAATACCGTTGCCTATCTGGCTTCGTCGGCGGGGGTCAGCAATCCGACCGTGGTGCGCTTCGCCAACAAGCTTGGCTTCGAGGGCTATCCGGAGTTTCAGAAGGCGCTGCTCGGCGAAGTGCAGGAACGCATGAGTTCGCCGCTGTCGATGCTCGACGAGCGGCGGCCGTCGCTGGAACAGGAGAACTTCTACCAGTACTTCCTGCGCGCCAGCATCCATGCGCTCGAAGCTTCGATGCAGATGCTGCCGTCGGAGGATTTCGAGGCGGCGGTCGATGCGGCGGCAGACACGAGCGCACGAGCGCATTGCCTCGGCGGTCGGTTCAGCGGTTTTCTCGCCGGCCTGCTCTGGTCGCATATGAAGCAGCTGCGCGGCGACACCCGCTGGATCAACGGCAGCCAGGCCGACCAGGTCGACCAGCTCGTCGATCTCGGCAAACGCGACGTGCTGTTCGTCTACGATTACCGCCGCTACCAGAACGACACCATTCGCTTCGCCAAGCAGGCGGCCGCACAAGGCGCACGGATCGTGCTGTTCACCGACCGGTGGCTTTCGCCGATCGCCGAATTCGCCACCGTCACGCTGACGGCGCCGGTCGATACGGTCTCGCCCTACGACACGATGGTGCCGGCGATCGCCCAGACGGAAGCGCTGATCGCCGCGCTGACGGCCCGTCTCGCCACCCAATCGCGCGCCCGCATCGAGAAGATGGAGGAGCTGCGCCGCGGCTACGCCATCACCGAAGACGCTCTCAACCCGAACGTCGACGACGGCCGCTGACTATCTGCCGAAAGGCCAGGACCACAACCGAGGAGAATCCGAATGAGTGCCGTTACAGTGAAGGTCGGTGACGACATGCTGAGGCGCGACAGCGACTACGAGCGCGGCCGCACGTCCGTGCTGTTCGTCGACATGCAGCGCATCTGGTGCGAACCCAATCTCGATCCGACCCACCCGCAGGACGCCGACAGCTACTATCACAAGCGGCTGCGCCAGACGGTGATCCCCAACCAGGTCCGCATCCTCGAGGCGGCCCGCAGTTCCGGCTGCGAAGTGCTGCACACCATCATCGAGAGCCTGACGCTTGACGGCCGCGACCGCTCGCTCGACCACAAGCTTTCCGACATGCATGTGCCGAAGGGCTCGCCCGAGGGCCAGGTCATTCCCGAACTGGCGCCTGTCGACAACGAGATCGTGCTGCCGAAAACCTCTTCCGGCGTCTTCAACTCGACCAACATCGACTACATCCTGCGCAACCTCAACACCCGCTATCTGATCATCGCCGGCGTCATCACCGACCAGTGCGTCGACATGGCGGTGCGCGACGCCGCCGACCGCGGCTATCTCGTCACCGTCGTCAGCGACGCCTGTGCGACCTACAGCCCCGAGCGCCACGAAGGCGCCCTTCGCGCCTATTCCGGCTACTGCTGGACCACCGATACCGACACCGTCGTCAACCGCCTTCAGGGCCTGCGCCAAGCCTGAGCCGCTGCCGAAGATCTTGAGACAAGAGGGGAATTCATGACCGAGACCAACAACGGCAAGGCTCATTCCGCACTGACGGAACTCGCGACCTTCGTCACCACCGACATCGCCGGCATCACCCGCGGCCGCAGCTTTGCCGCTGCACAGATCGACGACTATCTGCGCAAGGGCGTCGGCTGGGTGCCTGCCAATCTGGCGCTGACACCCTTCGACCAGATCGCCGAAAACAATCCCTGGGGCTCGGCCGGCGACCTCAGGCTGATGGCCGACCCCGCCAGCAAGGCGCGCGTCACCTGCCTGCCCGACGTCACCCCGCTGCATTTCTATCACTCCGATATCACCGACCTCAAAGGCGACCCGTGGGAGTGCTGCGTTCGCAGCTTGCTCAAGCGCACGCTTGAGGAATTCGAGCGCGAGGCCGGGCTGAAAGTCATCTCCGCCGTCGAGCAGGAGTTCCAGCTTCTCGGCGTCGACTGGCCCGACGCGCCGTCCTTCGGCCTGCGCGCGCAACGCCGTGCCGAACCCTTCGGCCCGCTGTTGATGACGGCACTGCAGGAGGCGGGCGCCGAGCCGGAAATGTTCCTGCCCGAATATGGCAAGGACCAGTTCGAGATCACCTGCCGCCCGGCGGATGCGCTGACCGCTGCCGACCGTGGCGCCACGATCCGCGCCATCACCAAGGAAGTGGCCGCCCTCTTCGGCTGGAACGCAAGCTTCGCACCGAAGACGAGCGCCAACGGCGTGGGCAACGGCGTGCACCTACATGTCAGCTTCACCGATCTTGACGGCAATCCTGTCACCTTCGACGCGTCGCGCCCGGGTCGCCTGTCGAAGGTCGCCGGGTCTTTCGCCGCCGGCGTTATCCGCCACCTCCCGGCGCTGACCGCCTTCACCGCCCCGTCGGTGCTCTCCTACATGCGGCTCGTTCCGCACCATTGGAGCGCTGCCTATACCTGCCTTGGCGAAAAGAACCGCGAGGCGACGCTCCGCATCTGCCCGACGCTGGATCTGCCCGGCAGCAATCCGGCCAAGCAGTTCAACATGGAGTACCGCGCCGCCGACGCCTGCGCGAGCCCGCATCTGTCGCTGGCCGTCCTGCTCAAGGCCGGCCTCGAAGGTATCCGGGCTGGCCTCGAACAGCCGCCGCTGATCAACTCGGACCCGTCCGATTTTTCCGACGCGGACCAGAAGAAGCTCGGCATCCGCCGCCTGCCTGCAAGCCTGCCGGAAGCGCTCGAAACGCTTGCCGAAGACAAGGTGGTGACCGGCTGGTTCGCCAAGGACTTCCTCGATTGCTACGTCGCGATGAAGCGCAAGGAAATCGAGATCGTCGACGGCCTCTCCCCCGACGAACTCTGCGCCCGCTACGCGGCCGTCTACTGATACGGATAGGCTCCCATGACTTCGACAACGGCCATCAAGAGCCCCGACGACCGACGCGGCAGGCACGACGCCCGCCAGCCGCTTCTGGCGATCGACGAGCCGCCGCCCTATGCGGTGTTTAACCCGGACGGCAAATCGCCGTTCCTGCTTTTGTGCGAGCATGCGTCCAACCGCATGCCGCGTGCACTCGGTGACATGGGATTGCCCGAACACGAGCGCCAGCGCCATATCGCCTGGGACATCGGGGCCTTGGCACTCGCCCAGCATCTAAGCCTCAGCCTCGACGCGCCGTTGTTCTTCACCAACTATTCAAGGTTGGTGATCGACTGCAACCGTCCGCTTTCGGCGCCGTCCTTCATTCCGGAAGTGAGCGAAACGACGGAGATCCCGGCCAACCGGGATCTGAGCGAGATGGAGCGACAGCAGCGGATCGATACGCTGTTCAGGCCCTTCGCCGATGCCGTTTCCCGGCGCCTTGATCTACTGCAGGCAAGGGGTGAACGGCCGTTTGTCGTTGGCGTGCACAGTTTCACCCCCGTCTATTTCGGCAATCAGCGCCCGTGGCAGGCGGGCATTCTCTATCGCGATGCCGAGGCTTTCGCGCAGTCGCTGATCCGGGACCTGAGTTCGGAAGAGCAACTGACGATCGGCGACAACGAGCCCTACAACATCCACCCGGACGAGGATTATACGGTGCCGGTGCATGCCGACGCGCGCCAGCTGCCGGGCGTGCTGATCGAAGTCAGGCATGACCTGATCGATACCGACGCGGGCGTAAAGGCGTGGGGTGAGCGGCTGACCCGTTGTCTCCAGACGAGCCTCAGGGAGTGCCGCCCGTGACCGAAGGCCTTTACGCCAGGGACGGACACGCGATTGCCAACCTGCAGAAGCTGCGCTTCTTTCCGCTCGCCATCGCCGGCGGCAAGGGTGTACGTCTCGTCGAGGAGAACGGCCGCGAGCTGATCGACCTTTCCGGCGCCTGGGGAGCTGCAAGCCTTGGTTATGGCCATCCCGCCCTGGTCGAGGCCGTGTCGCGGGCTGTTGCCAACCCGGCGGGCGCAAGCGTTCTCTCCGCCGCCAACGCACCGGCGACCGCCCTTGCGGAAAAACTGCTCGGCCTTTTCCCCGGCAAGGGACGCAACAAGGTGTGGTTCGGCCATTCCGGCTCCGACGCCAACGAAGCAGTCTTCCGGGCGATCGCCAAAACCACCGGCCGCACCGGCGTCATCTCTTTCATTGGCGCCTATCACGGCTGCACCACCGGCTCGATGGCCTTTTCCGGCCACAGCGTCCAGGCGGGTGCGACCAAGGCGGAGGGGCTGATCCTGCTGCCCTACCCCGATCCCTACCGGCCTTATCAAGGCGACGTTACAGGCGAGGCAATCCTCGACCTCCTGAAACAGCAGTTTGCGACCTCGGCACCGCCGGAGCGGATCGGCTGCGCCTTCATCGAGCCGATCCAGTCCGACGGCGGGCTGATCGTGCCGCCGATGGGGTTCTTCGAAAAATTTGCCGATCTCTGCCAACGGCACGGCATCCTCGTCGTCTGCGACGAAGTCAAGGTCGGGCTCGGCCGCAGCGGCAGGATGCACTGCTTCGAGCATGAGGATTTTGTGCCCGATATCCTGACGGTCGGCAAAGGGCTCGGCGGCGGCCTGCCGCTTTCGGCAGCGATCGGCCCGGCCGAGATCATGGATTGCGCCACGGCCTTTGCGATGCAGACGCTACATGGCAACCCGGTGTCGACAGCTGCCGGCCTTGCCGTGCTCGAAACCATCGAGCGCGAGGGACTGGCCGAAGCTGCCCACCGAAAGGGCGAACGTTTGCGCCAGGGCCTGCGGCAGCTTTCCGGGCGTCACACGCTGATCGGCGATGTGCGCGGACGCGGCCTTGCCTGCGGCGTGGAGCTGATTGCCGACCGCGACAGCCGTTCACCGGCAGCAAGAGAAACGGCCAAGCTGATCTACCGCGCCTATGAGCTCGGCCTCGTCGTCTATTATGTCGGCATGAATTCGAACGTTTTGGAGATGACCCCGCCGCTGACGATCTCGGACGCGGACATCGACCAGGCGCTCGACATTCTCGACCGCGCCTTTGGCGATGTCGTAGCCGGCCGGGTTTCAGACGCGGTGCTTTCAGAATTCGCCGGCTGGTGAGGCAGTCCTACCGGCGTCTGCCGTCGGTGGGACCCGCGTCTACCAACCCTCGTCAAGAACACGCGTGAGCATGTCGGCAAAAAAGTCGGCGCTTTCCCGGCTGAGGCAGAGCGGCGGCTTGATCTTCAAGACGTTCAGGTGGTCGCCGGTCGGCTGCATGATGACGCCAAACTCAAGAAGGCGATCGCAGATGGCCGCGGTCTCTTCTGTCGCGGGCTCCAGCGTTTCGCGATCGCGGACGAACTCGACACCGAGATAAAGCCCCATGCCGTGCACGGCGCCGACCAGCGGAAACCGCTGCTCCAGCGCTTCGAGCCTCGTCTTGAGGTAGCCGCCGACGACGCGCGCGTTGTCCTGCAATTTCTCCTCTTCGAGAAGATCGAGCACCGTCTGACCGACGATGGAACTCACCGGACTGCCGCCTGATGACGAGAAGAAATAACCTTCCTTCTCCAGGGCGTCGGCAATCTCACGCCGCGTGATGACGGCGCCGAGCGGATGGCCGTTGCCCATGCCCTTGGCGATGGTGATGATATCGGGCACGACGCCCTGTTCCTCGAAACCCCAGAAATAGTCCCCGAGCCTGCCGTAACCGACCTGCACCTCGTCTGCGATGCAGACACCACCGCGCTGGCGAACCATGGCATAGACGGCGTCGAGATAGCCTTTCGGCAAGGGAATGCCGCCGGCGTTGCCATAGACCGGCTCACAGATGAAGCCGGCAAGGCCTTGCCCCCCGTCCTCCAGTTCGCGCAATTTGGTCGCAACCGACCGGACGTAATTGTCGGTCGTGCCGGCGCCGCGGAACGGGCCTCGATAGGTGTTTGGCGCCACCACGGCATGCACCCAGTCAGGGCGGGTCTCAAGCGCCTGCGGGTTGTCAGCGATCGAGGTCGAGACCGCGTCGCTCGCCACCGTCCAGCCGTGATAGGCCTCGAGCAGACTGACGATGTTGCGCTGGCCGGAAAAGGCCCAGGCGAGCCGCAAGGCGAGATCGTTCGCTTCCGAGCCGCTGTTGACCAGGAACACCGTGTCGAGGCCATCGGGCGCGAGTGCTGCAAGCCGCGCGGAAAACTCGGCGACCGAAGCATAATGGAAACGCGAATTCGTATTGAGCAGCGACCATTGCCGGCCGACCGCTGCCGCCAGCCGCGGATGTCCGTGGCCGAGGATGGTGACGTTGTTGACCATGTCGAGATAGGCCCTGCCCTCGACGTCGAACAGATGTTCCTTCCAGCCGCGTTCGATCTGCGGTGGATTGCGATAGTAGTTTTTCTGCTGCCTGGCGAAGTGCCGCTTGCGGCGGTCAAGCAGGTCGGTCGAATGCGGTCTCGGCGCATCGCAGTCGAAACCGAGGATGCCTGATGGTGACGGGCAGAGCATGCGCCACGCATCCGCCTGATGGGCCGGGACAAACAGCGGCGGGTTCAGTCCCGGTTCGCGGCAGAGCTGCACCCGGATCAGGCCAAGCCCATGGCCGGCCTCGACCACCGTGCCGATCGGCGTGCCGGCAGCAACCGTCTCTTCCGTATCCTCGGACGGTTCGAGACCGGAGAGATGGAGAACGACCGCCCCACCGTTCAGGACCATCCGCCCGTCATGCCATTCGGGTCGGCCGGCAAAGGGTGCCCTGACGACAGTCCCGGTCGGCAGGCAGAGATCGACATGCAGGGCGAAGGTCGGCATCGGCGCGGACGCCCGAAGCGCGCTCTCGGTCATCCGGTACTCGCCATACCGGGTCGACGCCATCCCGATCGCGTGCGCCGCCGTCTGCAGCAACGAGGCCGGCAGCGCCTCGTGCTGCCAGCGCTCCTCGGGAA
The DNA here is from genome assembly GCF_001976035.1 of Ensifer sp. 1H6. NCBI lineage: Bacteria > Pseudomonadati > Pseudomonadota > Alphaproteobacteria > Hyphomicrobiales > Rhizobiaceae > Ensifer > Ensifer sp. 1H6. Next base: position 64,592 of record NZ_MOAI01000004.1, read on the forward strand.
GCAGCGGGCTCAAGATGGAAAGATCGATCTGGCGCACGCCGGCAGGCTCGATGTCGACGAGCAATCCCTCACCCACCACCGGCATCGTCGCCTCCGGTACCGCATCGACGGCACGCAGGATCGCGTATTGCATCATGGCCGGCGGTACGGAGACGGCAACGTCGAAGATCTCGCGCTCATGGGCCGCGTTGCCCTGCACATAGGCGTTCTCAGGATCGATGGTGAGCTGCTGCTCGGAACTGGCGATCAGAACCGCGGCACGCGCAACGATCAGCGGCCACAATGCCTTCAGCTCGTTTTCCTCAAGCGGGCAAACCGCGTGAAAGGCCCTGATGGCCGGCAGAACGAAGAGAGGATCGCCATCGGCATGATGCAGCAGCGAAGCGCATGTGACGGCGAGCTCTGCGACGAGCCAGCCCTTCAGAATATCGCCGAAATCGATGACGCCATCCGGGATCGGCCGGCGGCCGCATCCGGTTGGCCGACGACATTGTCGTCAGTCACATCATGGTGGATCGCCTGGAGGCGCAGATCGGCCGTCAGCGGCTGCAGCCGGCGCATGGCCCCGACCATCGCCTCGGCGATGCGCTTCTTCAGGCCCTCGTCGGTCATGGCGGAAAGCAGGTGCAAGGCGACCGGTGCGGCGTGGCGTAGATCCCATTGCAGCTCGCGGTCGAGGCCCGGATGATCGAAATCGCTGAGTGCCACCGCCAGCCGCCCGGCAATGTCGCCGAGCGCGGCCACGGTTTCCGCTGTCAGATGTTTGCGCCGCGTCAACGGCACGCCATCGAGATAGGTCAACAGGCGAACGCGATAGTCCTCGCCGCGCACCGTCACATCGACGATGTCGTTGCCATCGAGCGCGCGCATGACCTGCGGCACCCGCACCGAGCCGGTCTGACGGGCGAGATGCAACAAGGCGGCGTTCTGGGCTTGCAGTTCCAGCGGATCGTAGGCCGCTCGGCAGATCTTCAGGACGAAAAGTGCCTCGCCGGTGTCGATCCGGTAGTTGCGATCCTGCTGGCTGCCCAGTTCGGTCAGGGTGCCGGAAAGGCCGAAATGCTCCGAAAGAATGCGCGCAGCGTCCTCGGGCGTCACATCGGGCCTTGGCAATTGCGTGCGAAGCTTCAGCGCGTCTTCAACCATAATGTCGCCTCCATCACATCCGGCATCATGCCGACTTCCGAATCGACCGAACGGGTCTCCTGACTATTGCGACACACCTTCAAGGCGATAGCGCGTCCCGGGATAGAGCAGGCGCGCCGTCGTCACATTGGCGGTGTCGGACCAGGTGCGACGCCGGATCATAAGACAAGGCTCGTTGCGGTCGATGCCGAGCAGCTTGCATTCCCATGGCTGCGGCGACACCGCCTCGACGATCTGTTCGGTGCGGGTGATCGGTGCGACCGCCGTCAGATAGGCGTTCGGCGTCATGTCGCGGAAATCCTGCTTCATGTATTTCGGGCAGATGGCCGGGTTGACGAACCGGTCCTCGATCTGAATCGGCAGGCCGTTTTCCGAATGCACCATGATCGAATGGAAAACTCGTGCGCCGGTAACAAGCCCGAGCGCATAGCCGATTTCCGAAGGTGCTACCTCCTCCTGCATCAGCGTCATGCGCGAAGTATGGGCGTGGCCGCGCTCGCGGATCTCGTCGGCGATGTTGCGCACTTCCAAGAGCGCCGTGCTGCCCTTGTGTGCCGCGACGAACGACCCTACCCCCTGAACGCGGGTGATCGCCCCCTCGGTCGCCAGCTCCCGCAGCGCCCGGTTCGCGGTCATGCGGCTGACGCCGAGATCGGCGACGATCTCGTTTTCGGAAGGAATACGATGATGTGCCGGCCATTCCCCGCTGTCGATGCGGGTGCGGATGAACTGCTTCACCGCCTCGTAGCGTGGCACCGGTCCGTCCTCGAATGCGGCCATTTCGATCCTTCGCCTGAGTGCCGTTATTGGCATTTTTCCCGCCCTTTCCGGAAAGCAAACAAATCATGCGTATCCGGCAATGATTCTTTTCGTTCATTTCGCGCTTGCGCGCCACAGCAAAATATCTATAGTTCCATATACAACTACGTACAGGAAAATCGCAACATGGCAACTTTTCCCGTCAACCGGCTCTTCGCCGACCATGTGCTTCTGCCGACAGGCTGGGCGCAGAATGTCGCCATTGCGCTCGATGCGTCAGGCGGCATCGCCTCCATTGAGACCGATCAGACGATCGCCGACGGCGACGAACGCGTTGCCGGACCGCTCATTCCAGCCGTCGCCAATCTGCATTCCCACGCCTTCCAGCGCGCCATGGCGGGCCTCGCCGAGGTCGCCGGCAGCGGCAACGACAGTTTCTGGACCTGGCGGGAAGAAATGTACCGCACCGTCGGACTGGTGAACCCCGACGACGTCGAGGCGATCGCCGCCAAGCTCTACATGGAGATGCTGAAGGGCGGCTTCGGCCATGTTGCCGAATTCCATTACCTGCACCACACCGCCGACGGCACGCCCTATTCCGACCCGGCCGAGATGTCGCTGCGCATTCTCGCTGCCGCGCAATCGACCGGCATCGGCCTCACCCATCTGCCGGTCTTCTACGCTCATGCCAATTTCGGCGGCGTCGCCCCGAACGTCGGCCAGCGCCCCTTCCTGCATGACCCCGATCGTTTCCTCGCACTCCTGGAACGCCTGGCGCCGATCTGCCGCGACAATGGCCAGACGCTCGGCTACGCCATCCATTCACTGCGCGCCGCGACCCCGGAAGAGATGCGCACGATCCTCGAACGTGCACCCGTCAACGGACCGATCCATATTCACGTCGCCGAACAGACCAAGGAAGTCGAAGACAGCCTTGCCTGGAGCGGTCGCCGCCCTGTTCAGTGGTTGCTCGACGAAATGCCCGTCGACGAGCGCTGGTGCTTGATCCACGCGACCCATCTGACCGACGAGGAAAGACAGCGGCTGGCACGGTCGGGCGCGGTCGCCGGCCTTTGCCCGGCAACGGAAGCCAATCTTGGCGACGGCATCTTTCCAGCCGTCGACTACATCGCCGAAGGCGGACGCCTCGGCATCGGCACCGACAGCCATGTGGCAACCAGCGTCGCCGAAGAACTGCGGTTGCTGGAATACGGCCAGCGCCTGCGCGACCGGCGTCGCAACCGGCTCGCCGCCGCCCCGGGCGCATCGGTCGGCCACACCATTTTCGATGCGGCCCTCAAGGGTGGCGCCCAGGCTGTCGGCCATAAGGCTGCCGGCATTGCAGTCGGTGCCCGCGCCGATTTCGTCGTGCTCGACGGCTCCAATCCGTACATCGCCGCCGCAAGCGGCAATCAGATCCTCGACCGCTGGCTGTTTGCGCTCGGCGGCGAGACCGTCCGCGACGTCATGGTCGCGGGACAGTGGAAGATCCGCAACGGACGCCATGATCGGGAGGAAGACATCGACCGTGCTTTCGCGCGGGTGCTTATGAAACTGAAGTAGCAATCGAAGCGACTATCAAAAAAAGGGGAATGCGCATGTCGATCAGCAAACTGAAACTCACCCTCGCCGCCACCGGCCTCGTGCTTGCCGCTTCTGCCGGCAACGCCAGCGCCTCCTATTGCGGCGACGGCAAGACCGTTACCTTCGCCGGCATCGACTGGGAAAGCGGCGCGTTCATCACCGAGGTGATGAAAACCATCCTGTCGAAGGGCTACGACTGCCAGGTGGATTCGATCCCCGGCAATTCGGTGACGCTCGAACAGGCGACCGCCAACAACGACGTCCAGATCTTCGCCGAGGAATGGCTCGGCCGCTCCGACATCTGGAACAAGGCTGTCGAGGAAAAGAAGGTCGTGGCCATCGGCAAGACCTTCGTCGGCGCCAGCGAAGGCTGGTTCGTGCCGGAATACGTCATCAAGGGCGATGCCAGCCGCAACATCGAGGCCAAGGCGCCGGACCTGAAGAGCGTCTCGCAGCTTTCCGATGCCAAGATCGTCGAACTCTTCGCCGATCCGGAGGAGCCGTCCAAGGGCCGCTTCCTCAATTGCCCGTCCGGCTGGACCTGCGAGGGCGTCAGCACCGCCAAGCTTGATGCCTACAAGCTCGGCGAAACCTATGTGAACTTCCGTCCCGGCACCGGCACGGCGCTCGATTCCGCAATCACTTCGGCCTATCTGCAGGGCGAGCCGATCCTGTTCTACTACTGGTCTCCGACCGCGATCATGGGCAAGTTCAAGCTCGTCCAGCTTGAAGAGCCGGCCTACAACGAAGCCTGCTGGAAGGAGCTTTCGAGCGCCACCGGCAAGCGCGACCAGGGCTGCGCCTTCCCGTCCGTCGATGTTTCCTACGGCGTCAACAGCACCTTCGCCCAGGAAGCCCCCGAGATCATCGCCATCCTCGAAAAGGCGACCTTCCCTCTGGAAGACGTCAACGGCAGCCTTGCCTACATGACCGACCAGAAGGTCGATGCAGTGGCGGCAGCGGCCGAGTTCCTGAAGACCAAGGGCGACATCTGGGGCAAGTGGGTCTCCGACGAGGCCCGCGGCAAGATCGAAGCCAGCCTGAAGTAAAGTCCGTTCGGTCGGCCGACGCGGGTCTGATGCGCCTCGCCTCTGTCTGAGACAGGGCGGTCCCATCGGACCCGCGCCGGCCCCACCCTTCGACACCCCGAGGCAAGCGCCATCGGCGGCGGCATTGCGTCCGTCATGGCCCGAGCAAGGAACGACATCCGATGTTTCCGGATTCCCTCAATCTCTCCATCCGCGCGCCGGTGAACGAGTTCATCCAGACGCTGGTCAGCAGCTATGGCTGGGTCTTCAAGGCGATCAGCGCGGTGATCCTGAAAGCCGTGCTGTTCATCGAATGGATCCTGCGCGGCCTGCCCTGGTGGGTCGTCATCCTCGCCTTCATGGCGCTTGCCTGGCAAAGCTCCAAGCGCTGGACGCTGACGGTCGCCGTCGGCGCGCTCCTGTTCTTCGTCGGCGTGCTCGGCCTCTGGGATCTTACCATGCAGACGCTGGCGCTGATGCTGATGGCGACGCTGGTGTCTGTGGCCATCGGAGTTCCCATGGGCATTCTCGTCGCCAAGAGCCGGCTGGTGCGCAACATCACGCTGCCGGTGCTCGACGTGATGCAGACCATGCCGAGCTTCGTCTATCTGATCCCGGCGCTGATGCTCTTCGGCCTCGGCAAGGTGCCGGCGATCCTCGCCACCATCATCTATGCCGTGCCGCCACTGATCCGCCTCACCGACCTCGGCATTCGCCAGGTCGACCACGAGGTGGTCGAAGCGGCAACGGCCTTCGGCGGCAGCCCCAACCAGATCCTCTTCGGCGTCGAACTGCCGCTGGCAACCCCGACGATCATGGCCGGCCTCAACCAGACAATCATGATGGCGCTGTCGATGGTGGTCGTCGCTTCGATGATCGGCGCGCGCGGCCTCGGCGAGCAGGTGCTGAACGGCATCCAGACGCTTGACGTCGGCAAGGGCCTGGAAGCCGGCATCGGCATCGTCATTCTGGCAATCGTACTCGACCGCATCACGCAAGGTTTCGGCAAGAACCGGACGGAGGATCCCCGCAATGGCTGATATCGAGATCCGCAACGTCTACAAGATCTTCGGCCAGGACGCCAAGGCGGCACTCGCCATGGCCAAGGACGGCCTCGACAAATCTGAGATTCTCGCCCGCTCCGGCTGCAGCGTCGGCCTCAACGACGTCAGCCTGACGATCGGTGCCGGCAAGATCTTCGTCATCATGGGCCTGTCCGGATCGGGCAAGTCGACGCTTGTGCGCCACATCAACCGGCTGATCGAACCGACCAGCGGCCAGGTGGTCTTCGACGGCAGCAACATCCTCGAGCTCGACGCCAAGGCGCTTCGCACCTTCCGCATGCACCGCGTCAGCATGGTGTTCCAGAGCTTTGCCCTGATGCCGCACCGCACCGTGCTGCAGAACGTCGTCTACGGCCAGCGGGTGCGCGGCCTTTCCAAGGCCGACAGCCGCGACATCGGCATGAAATGGATCGAGACCGTCGGGCTTTCCGGCTACGACGCCAAGTTCCCGCATCAGCTTTCGGGCGGCATGAAACAGCGCGTCGGCCTTGCCCGGGCGCTTGCCGCCGATACCGATGTCATCCTGATGGACGAAGCCTTCTCGGCGCTCGATCCGCTGATCCGCGCCGACATGCAGGACCAGTTGCTGCAGCTGCAGCAGAACCTGTCGAAGACCATCGTCTTCATCACTCACGATCTCGACGAGGCTTTGCGCATCGGCTCGGAAATCGCCATCCTGAAGGACGGCCAGGTGGTGCAGGTGGGAACGCCTGACGATATTCTCGACAAGCCCGCCAACGACTATGTCGCCCGGTTCGTCCAGCGCCGCCAGGGAAGGCCAGAAACTCATGACTGAAACCGTCACGCTTGATGGACCTGCAACCTGGGTCGAGATCGCCGCGGTCGCAGATGGCGCTCGGCTGACGCTTTCCGCGGCTGCTCGCCAGCGCATCGTCAAGGCCCGCGCCGTGGTCGAGGCGCTGGTCGATCGCGGCATCCGCGGCTACGGCATCAACACAGGTGTCGGTGCGCTTTGCGATGTCATCATCGACCGGGAAAACCAGCAGGCTCTGTCGCGCAACATCATCCTCAGCCATGCCTGCGGCGTCGGTGAGCCGCTCGGGCGAACCGAGGCACGGGCGGTGATGGCTGCCCAGATCGCCAATTTCGCCCATGGCTATTCCGGCGTCCGCATCGAGACGGTCGAGGCACTTCTGGCGCTGCTCAATGCGGGCCTCATCCCCAATATTCCGTCGCGTGGCTCTGTCGGCTACCTCTCCCATGCCGCGTCGATCGGCCTCGTGCTGATCGGCCATGGCTCGGCAAACGACGGCAAGGCAACAGTCAGCGGTGCCGAAGCCTTGCGTCGGCTCGAGCTCCAGCCCCGGCAGTTGCAGGCCAAGGAGGGCTTGAGCCTCGTCAACGGCACGCCCTGCGCCACCGGCCTTGCCGCGCTGGCGCTGTCGCGCGCACAAAAACTCTTCGCCTGGGCGGATGCCGCATCGGCGCTGACCTATGAAAACCTCGGCAGCCAGGCCAATGCCTTTGCCGCCGGCCCGCTGGCGCTGCGGCACTCGTCCGGACTGCAGGCGGTCGGCAAGACGCTGCGCGACCTTCTGGAGGATAGCCCAATGCTGGCGGCAAGCGCCGGCACGCGCACACAGGATCCCTTGAGCCTGCGCGCCGTGCCGCATGTGCATGGCGCGCCCGCGACGCCTTCGACCATGTGGCCGAGGTGGTGAACCGGGAGCTGGCAAGCCTCACCGACAACCCGGCCGTTTCAGGCACGCCGGAGGCGCCGGAGGTGCATTCGCAGGCTCATGCGGTTGGAGCAGCACTCGGTCTCGCCATGGACAGTCTCGCGGTCGCCGTTGCCGAAGTTGCGGCTATATCTGAGCGTCGTATCGACCGGCTGGTCAACCCGCTCGTCAGTGGCCTGCCCGCCTTTCTCGCCGGCGACAGCGGTGTTTCCTCCGGCTACATGATCGCCCAGTATACGGCGGCTGCCCTTGCCGCGGAGAACCGTCGCCTAGCAGCCCCCGCCAGCCTTGATGGTGGCATCACCTCGGCGCTGCAGGAGGATATCCTGACGCACGCCACGCCCGCCGCCTGGAAGGCGCTTGAAATCGTCGACAACCTCGAGCGCATTCTTGCAATCGAGCTGCTCGCGGCCGCACAGGCCTATGACCTGCAGCCCCGCGCAACGGCCAAGGCGAAACGCACCGAGGCGCTCTACCAGCGCATCCGCGCCGTCGTTCCCGTCTATGCAGACGACCGGCCGATGAACGAGGATTTCGACCGCATGCGGCTCGTCATTCAGGAAGAGACGCCATGAAGCTCCTGCCCGCCTCCGGCCACAAGCGCATGCCCTGGAAAAACGGTGGCGGCGAAACCATCGAGATATCAGTCTTTCCGGAAGGCGCATCGCTTTCGGAGTTTGACTGGCGGGTGAGCATGGCGACCGTCGCAAGCGATGGCCCCTTCTCTGCTTTTCCCGGCATCGACCGCACGCTGTCGATCCTTAAAGGCAACGGCATGACGCTCTTGATCGAAGGCCGCGACCCGGCCCGATTGACGGAGGCGGATGCGCCCCTTGCCTTCCCCGCCGACGTCGCCACATCGGCCAGCCTGATTAACGGCACGATCGTCGACCTCAATGTCATGACCCGCCGGGGCAAGCTCATCCATCGGGTGCGCCGGCTGGCGATCGACGGCGAGCATTCGCTGGCGAGCGAGGCTACCACCACCATGGTCTTTTGCCATCGCGGCGCGGTGGAGCTGGATGGTAACGGCCAGACGCTTGCGCTTTCCGTCGGCGATGCGGTGATCCTCGAGGGGCCGGTTGCGGCCACGGTGAAGGCGCCGGCACCGTGCGAGGTGTTTCTCATCGAGATCGACCCGGCGCCGAGCGTCTGACTGCGCCTGGTGCCGGCGGCCAGCTCCGCGCCGCTCTCCGATCGCGCAACCTCAGCTTACAACCGAACGGACGGCGCCAACACCAACGGCTACTTTGCGTCGCTGGCGCTGATCTCCTTCTGCTGCGTCATGATCGCCTCCGTCTGGATCTTGGTGTTCTGGCCGATGGCGATCATCCAGCGCTCCCCCTCCTTCACCAGGATGTAGAGCGGGCTGCCTTCCGCTTCTCCGAGGATCGGCGAGCCATCGTCCAGCACCGGGCGCTGGCGCCGGGAGAAAGCGTCGAAATCCGGCAAGCCTGAGCATTCTCGACGCTCCTCGCCAGGATTGGCACCGATTTTTCCGTTCATAATTCGGTAACCATACGGCGTGTTACCCGGGGAACAGCGCATTCGACGCCACAGGATAGTCTCCATGCCACGGTTTGACAGTCTCTCAACAGCAAACACAAGGCTTGGAGGATACGGACATGATCAAGACCGGTTTCGGCGTTTCCATCACCGTTCTGGCCTTCTCTCTGGCAGTGATCGCCTTCATGAATGTGGCCCTGTCCCAATATCGGGCGGCAGAAATTGCCGACATCACCCTGCCCGACTACAGCACGATCACCTCGTCCATCCATCGCTAAAGCGCGCCGTCTCGATTTCCACCGGGCAGGAAACCGGGTGGCTTGCCCGACGCTGAGGGGCAAGAATGCTCGATCAAACGATGGAGCCAGCCATGATGTCCCTGCTCACCCTCCACGCGTTGGCAGCCACACGAGGCGACGGTCTTCGCCTCGAACTCCTCACCGCGAAAACCTGATGTCCGTGGCCGGCAAACACGGCGTTTCACTTCACGCAGGCATTGAGCGCCTTGATGGCCTCATCGGCTCCCGCGAGATCGACCCTGGTTTGCGCAGCGCCGGCCGATTGAAACGTCAGTTCAGCGCTTTGCGCTAACGCCGATTGCAACGCGTCCCTGTCAGCGCCGACGTGAACAGTCAGGAGATGAGGCGTGCGGATATCGACTTCGCGTAGTGCAAACGCCTTGCCGCCGATCCTCAAGTCACCCGCGGATGCGCTCTTCTCGGTGAGATTCCAGCTGTTGTTGAAGAGGCTGAGGTGAAACGCCTGATTACGGTCGGCATACAGGATGAGCGCGATCTTTCGGTCGACGTTTTTCGACATCAGACAGCCTTTTCGTCCCCCATCCAATGGGTCTCCAGTCCAACTGCCCACCTGAAATTTTTGCTCAGAGCTTTCGCGCTTCGCCTCGTCCTGGTCACTTCCATCGCGCTCCATCTGCGGCGGCTTTCCGTCGGACCTGAACTGCAGAGCGTACTGGCTTTTGCCGATATCGGTGGCCTCGCAAACCGTCATGGCCTCGCCCTTGAAGGGGTTGGTGTAACCGCATCCGCCAGCCACTTCCTTCATCTCGAATTCAGCCGCTTCCTTACCGGGGTCCACAACGATCCTGTTGACGCTCTGCAACTGACTGTCCGGGTCGGGCTTCTCGGCCTCGCGTCCTCGGAAAGTCACTGCAACGCCGGACTTGAGGAAAACCGTGAAACCGGATCGGCCGTCTGGATAAACCGATTGTACCAGCATGCCGTCACATTGGCTCGTCCAGTCTTCACCTGCAACGATGAGGCTCTCACAGGTGCCGGTCAGCGTTCCCGTGGTCAGATCATCCGTGAGGGCCTGAGACTGGGCCGGCAGACTGATCAGCATACACGCGGCCAAGATAGCGGAAAACGGGCCAGCACGGAGTTTCGAAACTGCAATCGTCATAGTATTCGCCGAATCGCTCATATATTCAAAGTTGCGTTTAGCCTACAACGGCAATGGTCGGCCCGCCAGCGTTCCGCGCTGACAGCAGGAGGCTGAATTGGCAGCAGCAACCTGGGCGGGCAGCCATTGGCTACGACCGGTTCAGGCACCCCCAGAGCTTCGAGACCCGCTTTTCTCCAGATCTCCCTGATAGCCGCACTCTTGGCGGCAAGGCGACGGGCGAACCTAAGTACGGCGATCGCCATGATCGCGGCCTGACCGTTGCGCAGTCGGCCGGCGCTATTCTCCGCGTCAGGCAGAGCCGGCCGGTCTCCTTGAAACGTGAACGGCCGATGTCCTGGTGGAGAAACCTCCCTTCCCATTGTCGGCACGAACAAAGACTTCCCCTGGCATGACTTTGCTGCTTGGATGGACCGCACCAGCCGCCTCATGGCCGATGCCCATCCGTTGCCAGGAAGTTTCCGATGTCGAGCGATCATTCCCACCTCTGGCCCGGCGTTCCCCTCGCCCTGGGGTCCGCCGTTCTCTTCGGCGCCTCGACGCCGCTTTCAAAACTTCTGCTCGGCACCATTGACCCCTGGCTGCTCGCCGGCATGCTTTATCTCGGCGCCGGGATTGGCTTGGCGATCGTTCACCGCGCCCGCGCCCTGGTCGGACTCGATGGCGTCGAAGCGCCGCTGGCGCGCGCCGATATTCCCTGGCTGATTACCGTGATCCTGTTCGGCGGCGTGCTCGGCCCGCTGTTGCTGATGTTCGGCCTATCCCAGACCACGGCCGCCTCCGGATCGCTGCTCCTCAACCTCGAGGGACTGGCGACAATGGCGATTGCCTGGCTGGTGTTTCGCGAGAATGTCGATCGCCGCCTGCTCCTGGGCGCAGCCGCAATTTTATGCGGCGCGGTTCTCCTGTCGTGGAACGGTGCAGGCCTGAGCCTCGATCGCGGCAGCCTGCTGATATCAGGCGCCTGCCTTGCCTGGGGCATCGACAACAATCTGACGCGAAAACTCTCCTCCGCCGATCCCGTCCAGATCGCCATGATCAAGGGTTTGGCTGCCGGCGCCACCAACCTCGCCCTTGCCCTGTCGCTCGGCGCCTCGCTGCCGTCTGTCGGCCTCACGGCAGCAGCCGCCCTCGTCGGCTTCCTCGGTGTCGGCATCAGCCTCGTCTTCTTCATGCTCGGCCTGCGCCATCTCGGCACGGCGCGCACTGGCGCTTACTTCTCGCTCGCCCCCTTCATCGGCGCCCTTCTCTCGATCGCCCTCTTCCGCGACACGATCACCCTGCAATTCCTCTCAGCCGGCCTGCTGATGGCCTTTGGCCTCTGGATGCACCTGGCCGAGCGCCACGACCACGAACACACCCACGAGGCGCTCGAGCACGAACACGCCCATATTCACGACGAACATCACAACCACAGCCACGACGGCCCGGTCACCGAGCCGCACTCCCACTGGCACCGGCACGAACCGATGCGGCATAAGCATCCGCATTACCCGGACCTGCATCACCGGCATAGTCATGGGTGAGGGCGTTTAGGTGCCCTGAAATTACCTCTGAGACGGCTTGAAAGTGCGTCGAAGTTGCGGATTTTGGAGCATATCGGAAATGCAAATTTTCCGGACTTGCGTGGCAAAATTCCGGAAAAGCGCGAGCTATAGCGGCGATGGTTCGCGCTGGTGCGGGACGGACCGGGCATTCTGTGCCTGATCCGCCTGGGGATTGATCCCCGTTATGCCTGGACCAGCATCTTGACAACCTCATCGGTCGTCCAAAGGCCGTTGGCCTTGTAGCGGAAATTGATCAGCGCAGAGAGATAGCCGTCACCCTCCGGCAACTTCGGCGCAGCGACCGCATCGCGAACGATGCCGACTTCGAAGCCAAGTTCGAGGAATTCGCAGCAATGCGACTCCACGCACATATTGGCGAGCATTCCTGCCAGGATGATCTGGTCAACGCGCTGCTTTCGCAACTGCAATGGCAGGTCGTTGGCTGCGGGCCGTATAGCTTGTGCGGCGAGCAAATGATCGTCTTCCCGTCCTCGATGTACGCTTTAAATTCCGGAAGGAAATCTGCGCCGGAGCCACGAAATCCGTCCTGGGTGTATGGGCCTTTTCGATCGAAGATGCCGACCTTATGCTGGAAGACTTCGAGTGGGCCTTGGATTTTCCACGAATGGTCCCAGTGGTAATAGTAGTGCGGCGAAATTGCCACGACGATGTCGGCTGCTTTGGCGGCCTCGAAAAGGCGGCCAAGGTTTGCGACTACGTTGTGCTCGGTCACACTCTCTCCCACGACCGGCCAGGCAAGGCCCTTCGGGCTCATGAAATCGATTTGCGGGTCGATCACGACCAGGGCCGCACGCGATCGGTCCAACTTCATGTTGCCCTTTTCAAGGGCCGGATTTGGTGGATCGGCATAGGGATCATTGGTGGCCGCTTGCGCTCCTCCGCCGCCGACAGCAGTGAGCGCGGTCGCCGCCGTGATCCCGGCGACGGCACTTAAGAAGGATCTGCGGGGTGGGTTGCAACAATTATCATCATGCATATCGAAAGCCCTTTTGTGTTGGATGGGTTGACTGAATCACCGTCTGGGTCTCAAACGTCCGAAAGGACACAGTTCAGGTGATTTCGGACATGCCTCTGATGTCGCCTTTATCCGCCGACCGCGGTGACAACGGCAGGGGAAACACACCGAAGTCGATAGATCGCCGCACCGGGAGGACAAAAGTGTTGAGGCGATGAAAGGAACCTATCAGCCGACCGCAGCTTGCGAAATTATACCGAGGTTTAAAGAAGCTAGGCGTATGTGTTGGGGACGCCGTCCCGCGTGTCGTTTCCATGTCGCGTGCAGTAGCCGCGCCCTGCAGCGGAGGTCCGATTTGGTCGCCCCCCCCCCCACTCGACAGCAGAACCCAGGCTCGCATGCGCCTCGCTGCGGACATGTCGCGCCGACGCAATGATCTGGAGAGCCGCATCAAGGACGCCACCATTGCTCAACGGCGTCATCAACGTTGCCAGCATAGGCACCGAACACCGCGACCTGGGGGATAACATTCGTTCGTGGCAGGCAGAGTTGGCCCAAGAGCCGGAGCCCGTCAGCCCAGTCACTCTGCACCCGGCAGCGATCGAGTCGTACCGCCGCTCGCTGAAAGACCTGCGGAAGGTGATCGAGCGGAACCCGAAGAGCGCAGACGCCTATTCGAGGCTGATGCGCCAGTTGATCAAGGAAGTACGGGTCAGAACTTGGAGAAGCGCAAGCCCGATATCCAACTCATTGGAAAGCTAAGGAGTTCCTTTGCAGAGACCCAACCTAAGGTACGAGCGGGGTGTCTAATGGTAGCGGAGGAGGGATTCGAACCCCCGACACAAGGATTATGATTCCTCTGCTCTAACCTACTGAGCTACTCCGCCGGGTACCGCGTCAGGGCTTCGAAGGTGAAGCCGTCTTGACTGGACGGGCGGCTTATAAGGCCCGGTTCTGCCTAGTGTCAAGCCAAGTCGCGGGGAAAATGTGAAGTTTTCCCGCGCGATCGGAAATGACTGCCTCAGGCAGCCGCAGGCGCTGCCAGAAGCACCTTCAATGCGGCTTCCGCACCGGCCTCACGCTCGGATTTGCGGATGAAGCCGCCGCCATAGACGCGGGCGTCTTCGCCGACGCCGGAATAGAGCGCGCAGGCCTGGCCGGGCGCGATGCCGGCTTCGCCTTCGGCAAGCTCGACATAAAGACCCTCGGCGTCACGCTTCAGGATAGCGGGCGCCGGCTGGCGGGTGGAGCGGACCTTGGCGAAACAGTCGAAGCCATCGGCTGCCACGTCTTCAAGATCTTCATCGCCCAGCCAGTTGACGTCGCGCAGGTAGACGCGGCGCGTTTCCAGCGCTTCCTTGGGGCCGACGATGACGCGGCGCGAGCGGGCGTCGAGATAGACGACATAGAGCGGCTCGCCGGTGGCGATGCCGATGCCGCGGCGCTGGCCGATGGTGTAGTGCAAAATGCCGTCATGGGTGCCGAGTATGCGGCCATCGAGATGCACGATCTCGCCGGCAAGCGCTGCATTCGGCTTCAGCTTGGAAACGATATCGCTGTACTTGCCCTGCGGCACGAAACAGATGTCCTGGCTGTCGGCCTTCTGGGCAACGACAAGGCCCATCTCTTCGGCCAGCACCCGCGTTTCGGCCTTGGAGAGGTGACCGAGCGGGAAGCGCAGATAGTCGATCTGCTCCTGCGTGGTGGCAAAGAGGAAGTAGCTCTGGTCGCGATCGGCGTCAGTCGGGCGATAGAGCGCCCGCTGGCCGGCATAGCGCGGGTTCGGGCTCGGCCGCGAGCGGATGTAGTGGCCGGTCGCCAGCGCATCGGCACCGAGCTCCTTGGCCGTCGCCAGGAGATCGGCAAACTTGACCGTCTGGTTACAGGCAACGCAGGGGATCGGCGTTTCGCCGGCGACATAGCTTTCGGCAAACGGGTTGATCACCGTTTCGCGGAAGCGCGCTTCGTAATCGAGCACGTAATGCGGGATGCCGAGCGTTTCGCAGACGCGTCGCGCGTCGTCGATGTCCTGGCCGGCACAGCAGGAGCCGGCACGGTGGACGGCGGTACCGTGGTCGTAGAGCTGCAGCGTGATGCCGAGAACGTCGTAACCCTCGCGTTTGAGCAGGCCCGCGACGACGGAACTATCGACGCCGCCGGACATGGCGACAACGACACGCGTATCTTCGGGCTTGCGGTCAAAATTGAGAGTATTCACGGGATCCAATCCGGCCTTCGGGTGGCAGCGACAACGCTCGCCCCTGTTTCACGCTTCATGCGATGCAATGCCTGCGCGATAGCACGCGGCACGCGTTCGGCTTCTACAGCGCCGCGCGTCTTATTCAGACGCGCCAAGGTCGCTGTAGCACGACAATGTCCAGAGTATCTTCTCCGCTTTCTTGAAAGCGGGAGGCTCCAGTCGCCGACATATAGAAACTTGTCCGCCCGGCGGCAAGGGCGGTGCTATGGCGCAAGGCCGGTCAGGGCGGTCCGTCTCAGATCAGTTTCAGCCGCATGGCGCGGGCGATCGCCTGCATGCGGTTGACGGCGTCGAGCTTGCGGGTCGCGCTCTTGAAGTAGCTGCTGACCGTATAGGTGGAGATGCCAAGGATGATGGCGATCTCGTCGCTGCTCTTGCCGGCTGCGGCCCAGCGCAGACACTCGATCTCGCGGCTCGACAGCTTTTCGCGCGCCGAGCTGCCGGTGTCGAAGGTGCGTTCGAGGCATTCGAACAGCTGCACGAGGGAAAGATAGAGCGTCGCCTGCTCGACGCCGACAGGCGGGTCGCGTCGTCCGGACAGCATGGCGACGAAGGGATCGCCGCTGCTGGTATGCAACTGGACGGCGAAATGGCGCCCCATCTCCGGATGCGCCAGCAGCCGGTGCACCATCGCCTCGTCGGTCGGTTTGCCGGCCGCATCGAGCAGCTCGGCGCCGCCGGTTACCGGCAGCTTGGTACCGCGCAGGCGCTCGACGAGCACGCTCGACTGAAAGGTCTCGCAGGCGTCGTACTGGCGCACCAGCTCCGACGGCCAGTTACTCAGCACCAGGCGCTCGGAAAAGCGCTGCTGCTCGGCCAGCGGCAGGCGCGCGATCATGAAATGGCCGAAGCCATAGCGCGCGATCAACCGCCGCATCAGGTGCAGAAGTTCGTATTCCGTGCGGACGGCAGCCGTATCGATTTCGGAAATCATGTCCGCCGTCTCAGCCTCGCGCAGCAAGGCTGGTTCATTCGATTCCTTCATCTCTGATCACCACATCACCGGTGCCAACGCACCTGGTCGAGAGAATACAAACAGCCCCGAAAATCATCCGGTGCATGAACTTCACCCGGCAGCCAGAATACAGCCACCCTCTCCGGCATGCCCGCGAAAGCAACGCGACCGGTTGTGAAAATATGACGATGCACCAAGAATGATTCGGGAGCGCACAAACGTCGCTCATCCTTTATTTCGGCGCCTCGTTACCAAGAATTTTAGTTAAAGTGAAATGTGGTAATTGCATGGCTCCCATGTAAAATCCGCGATAATCCAAAGCTTTCCGGGCATTAAGGCGGCTCTTGTCGAGCGCGACAGGCGTCGCGATCGCCGGCGGGACGTTGCGGAAGTGATCGAGGGAGTGTGCGGAAGTATTTAAAATTATGAGCAAATTGTTACCGACCGCTTAGGCAAATGTTAAATGTGGCGGGCTAAGGTCAGCAACATATGGTCTTGAGTTTGTGTAGAGAGTCCCATGACCGAAATGATGCGACCACGTGTAAAATATGTCATCGGCCCCGATGGCAGTCCTCTGACGATTGCGGATCTGCCGCCGGCGAATACCCGGCGCTGGGTTATTCGCAGGAAGGCTGAGGTGGTTGCCGCTGTCCGCGGTGGCCTTTTGAGCCTTGAGGAAGCGTGCGAACGCTATACCCTCACTGTCGAGGAATTCCTTTCCTGGCAGTCCTCCATCAACGATCACGGTCTGGCCGGCCTGCGCACCACACGCATCCAGCAATATCGCCACTAAAAGCCCCCAACAGGGCCATAGGTCGAACGGCGGCTCCGGAATTTCCGGTGGCCGCCGTCTTCGTTTTCCGTCGCCCGCTCCGCCCCGTCTTTCAATAGGCAACATTTCGGCGACAGTGCGTTTCCCCTTCGCGTTCGCCAAACCGGTTTCGAATGCTGCAGTCATGCGATAGCATCTTCAGCAACACGCAAACGTTGAATGTGAAGGGATGCTGAGATGGATATCGCCCACGAAGAAATCGGTTCGCACGGCCGCTACTCGACAACCGTCGAAGGCTATACCGGCGAGATGACCTATTCCCGCTCATCGCCGAAACTGATCATCGTCGATCACACGCTCGTTCCCGACGAGTTGCGCGGCAAGGGCGTCGGCCAGGCGCTGGCAAAACATGCAATCGACGAAGCGCGCAAGGGCGGCTGGAAGATCATTCCGCTCTGCCCGTTCATGCGCGCGCAGGCGCTGCGCCATCCCGATTGGCAGGACGTGATCCAGGCCTGAGGCGGCAAACCACCAAAGTTCCGAAATGGGAAAACCCGCCCGACAGATGCCTGTCGCGCGGGTTTTTCGTTCTTGTGACAATCGTGCCGGATCGGGCCATGCCATCGGCATCGCCCGACAAAGAATGAAAATCATCTGCCTCGAAACGGCTAAGGAGCTTACGCCCTGAGACGCGTCGTCGTATCCCGTTCCTCGAGCGCCGCCGCCTTCGCAAATTCGGCCTGCACTTCTTCAAGTGCAAGTTCGGCCGCATCCTGCTGCGCCTTCAGTTCACGAATGGAGACCTGAAGATTGTCGGCTCTTTGACGAGCAGCCTTGGCGAAAGTGGGATAGGCAAAATGCGAGGGATCGGAAATGCCCGACTTCTTTTCCTCGAAAACAATCTGATTTTCCAGATCCTTGGTCATCCGTTCGAACTCAGCCATCATCATCTGAAGCTGGCTCAGCTGACGCTGCTTCTCCCTGACCTGAAATTCCTTCAGGCGGACAAGGCTCTCACGTGCTTTCATACGCAATACTCCCGTGGATAACGAGACCCCGGTTACTGATTTGGCCCGTCGAGCCTGCCCCAACAGACAGAAAACGAAAATCGACAGCGATATTAACAAAAGCCTACCGCTGGTAACCTTTCGTTTACGGGCATCGTTAATCATAGGGGTGATGATTTAAGGCTCCGTAAATACTGAGGCACGAAATATGACGGCCCCGGCATTAACGAGTCAGAAGAGTCAGATAGCGGCATTTCCTCATGTTTCGCATGAAAAGTGCCATTTTGGATTCACGTTTGAAATCAGGGAACTGCTAAAAATATTTAACAATCTCGATACAGCTTGCCAGAGTGAATCAGAATTTGTTAACCATTTGATGGCAGCCTCCAAATCAGGCAACGACTGGATCCGTATCGCGTAAGGGGGCCACGATGACCTTGGGCGGCGGAAAAGGGGAAGAATATGCGGGTTCTACTAATTGAAGACGACAGCGCAACGGCTCAGAGCATTGAGCTGATGCTCAAGTCCGAGAGTTTCAACGTTTACACCACCGATCTCGGTGAGGAAGGCGTCGATCTCGGCAAACTCTATGACTACGACATCATCCTTCTCGACCTCAACCTTCCGGACATGTCCGGTTACGAGGTCTTGAGAACACTGCGTCTTTCCAAGGTGAAGACGCCGATCCTCATTCTCTCCGGCATGGCCGGAATTGAAGACAAGGTTCGCGGTCTCGGCTTCGGCGCCGACGACTACATGACCAAGCCGTTCCACAAGGACGAGCTGGTGGCGCGCATCCATGCGATCGTCCGCCGTTCCAAGGGTCATGCCCAGTCGGTCATCTCGACCGGCGAACTGATCGTCAATCTCGATGCCAAGACGGTGGAAGTCGGCGGACAGCGCGTCCACCTCACCGGCAAGGAATACCAGATGCTCGAGCTGCTCTCGCTGCGCAAGGGCACGACGCTCACCAAGGAAATGTTCCTCAACCACCTCTACGGCGGTATGGACGAGCCGGAACTGAAGATCATCGACGTCTTCATCTGCAAGCTGCGCAAGAAGCTTGCCAATGCTGCCGGCGGCGCCAACTACATCGAAACCGTCTGGGGCCGTGGCTACGTTCTGCGCGAGCCGGATGGTGCCGAATACGCCGAAACCGCCTGATTTCGAGCTTTCTTCCGGGCGCGGCATGGACCCGCATATCCAGGCATGACGCCAACGGACGCCTTTTGAACAAACCCGCCCTTCGAGGCGGGTTTTTTCGTTATGGTCGCCCCTTCCCTCGGTGATCAGGTGCTTCCTGGTGTCAAAGGTCCGAAGGTGGTGACATGCGCCTGCCTCGGCCTTGATCTCGGGTGTCATGCAAAAAGTGCCAAGACGAGACAGCAAAAAGACGCAGCAACTGCCGCGGCTTGTTCAGTCCGGAAACACGTTTATTGCGGTTCAGGCCGCCATCGACTGGCTGGCAAAGACGCTCGTCAGGATCTTGCGATCGAACGGCTTCAGCAGGAAATCATCGGCACCGGCGCGCTTGCCGGCCATCATCTTCTTCAGATCCGCCTCGACGACGCAGTAATAGATGCGCACAGACGCACCATTCGGCAGTCGCCTGATATTGGCGATGAGATCCAGAGCGCCCTCCAGGCCGGCGTCGACCACGAGAATATTCGGCAGCTCGGCTTCGCAGCGCACCAGCGCCTCAAGGCCGCTCGGCGCTTCGTAGACAAGGAAGCCCATGCCGGACAGGATACGTTTCCCAACTTTCCTGACGACATCCGAGCCGTCGGCAATCATCAAGCGCCGCATGTCCAACTCCTTCATGACTTACCTATACGCGTGCTCGCACGCCTGAAACAACCCTATACAAATTTGGCAAAGATTTCGTTACGGAGCTTGCTTAACGCAGGCTCTCCGGCTGTTTTTAACACGCTGAAAATATTAATTTTTCGGTGAACCGGCCAAAAGCCAGGAAAGGCGGGCGCTCAAACTGTGGCCACGCAAATGTCCGGCGCGGGGGCCATCGCCACACCGCGCCGGACATGTATCAAAACAGCAAAGGCAGCGCCGGACTTAGGCGTCGACCGGCTTCATACGCGCCGTGAAGATGATCTCTTCGCCGGTCGAAACCACATCGATCGTCATGCCCGCTTCCTCGCCGAGCAGCACCGTGTAGTAGGGCTGGATCGAATGCGCATCGACCGCCTCTTCCGGCGTGCCGGACAGAAGTTCGACCAGACGCGGCGGCACGCGCATCATCCGGCCCTTGCAGGCCAGCGTGAACACTGCGTCGAGCTCGGGATTTTCGAGCGTGATGTCGATGACGCCACCGCGCGGGATCGCCCCATAGGCGATGAGGAAAAGATTCAGGAGGAGCTTGACCCGGTTCTTGGCGATGATGGCGCGCGGCCCGTGCCAGTTGACCTCGGTCTTCTTCTCGGCGGCGGCAAAGTCCTTGGCCGCCTTTTCCGCTTCGCCGGTATCGATCGACGCGCCGACCGAGCCGGAGGCGCCGAAGGCGAGACGAGCGAACTTCAGGCGGACCGACGCGTTGAGTGCGCTGGTGCGGATGAGGTCCATGGCGTCGGCATCGGCGCCGCCCTCGTCCAGAAGTTCCAGGCCATTGTTGATGGCGCCGACCGGCGAGATGATGTCGTGGCAAACCCGGCTGCACAGAAGCGCGGCCAGATCGGGTCCCGTCAATGTCAGGTTCGGATTCGTTGCCATCGTCTTTCCTTGTTCGGTTCCATCGGCATGCGGACATGAGGCACGCGCTCGGGCAGAGCCGGTAAAGCCTCAGGCGCTAAGACGCAAGCCATGGGCTGCCCGGCGCAGCCGTTCATCAGTGGATCATAATGACACCACATTTGGTAAACCGATTGTTAAGACCATCGGTTCAAATTGCAGGGAAATGGTCCAGACCCCCGCTGGCCGCGCCGTCACAGGCGATGCCGGCCATAGCAAACCCGCAAGCGAGTGATTTTCGCGCCTGACGGAGGAAACGATGCAGCAGATCATGAAGGCAGCCACGATGGCCAGCCGCGCTATCCTGGCGACGATGTTCCTGATGGCCGGCGCCATATCCGCCGCCCATGCCCAGCAGGCGAATAGTCAATATTCGATGCAGGAGATCGTCGATGCCGGTCACGGCTTCTTCGGCGAAACCTCGGGCGGCCTCGCCAAGGTGGTGGAGCGCGCCTTCGAACGTTACGGCCTGCCGAACGGCTATATCCTCGGACAGGAAGGTTCTGGCGCCTTCATCGCTGGCCTGACCTACGGGGAAGGCGAACTCAACACCAAGAATGCCGGCCAGCACAACGTCTTCTGGCAGGGGCCATCACTCGGCATCGACTGGGGCGGACAGGGCAGCCGAACGATGATGCTGGTCTACAACCTTCCGAGCGTGCCATCCCTCTACAAGCGGTTTGGCGGCGTCTCCGGTTCGGCCTATGTCGTGGCCGGCGTCGGCATGACGGTGCTCACCGACGAACACATCGTCGTCGTCCCGATCCGCACCGGCATCGGCGCCCGGCTCGGGGTCAATGTCGGCTATCTCAAGATGACACAGAACCCGACCTGGAACCCCTTCTGACCTAATGCATGTTTCCTTAAATCCTATTCGATTTAAGGATAAAACATGCAGCAATTCAAATGCTACAGCGACCTTTGCGCGTCTAATATGACGCGCGGCGCTGTAGATGGCGGGTGCGCTTTGGCGAAATCCCACCTCAAATACTTGCAGCGCACGAGACGTCATGTTTAGTGCAGGGAAGTAACATCAAGCGCCTTGCTCTGGCTGTAATGGTCGGGCGGGGCGTTTGCTTCCGGTCCAGCTTTGAAACGGCCAGCTCGTGATTGAATTCTCGCTCCTCTTTGCCCTGGGCTTCCTGACGGCGATCATCATCGGCCTTCTCGTCGCGCCGGCCATTCACCGCCGCATCGTGCGCTTTGCCGAGGATCGTCTGAAGGCGACCATGCCGCTCAGCCCCCAGGAAGTGCGCGCCCAGAAAGATGCCGCCCGCGCCACCTTTGCCGCCGAGAACGCACGCACGCAGCAAGCCCTGAAGCGCGAGCGCGACAAGGGCGTATCGCTGATGCTCAACAACGAAAAGACACTGCAGGAGGCACGCCGCCTGAACGGCGAGAATGCCGATCTGCATTCCCAGCTTGCCGACATGAACGTCGAAGCCGCCGACATGCGCTCGGCGATCCGACAGTTCGAGCAGCGACTGGAGCGCATGAAGGTTTCGCTCGAAACCGTCGAGCGCGACAACGCCGGCAAGGCGGAAACGATCAAGACTCTGACCAATCAGTTGGCGCAACAGGCCGCCGCCATCGACAATCTACGCCTCGACCTTGCCGCCGGCGAGACAGAGGCCGAAAACCTCAAGAGCCGCGTCGCGACGCTCCGCGACGAGCGCGATGCGCTGCGTGCAGATCTGAAGACGGAAAGCGCGCATGCCAAGGAAATGGAGCTGCGTCTTGCCCGTGACGAGAGCCGCCTGCAGCGACTGGAAGACAAGCTTTCGCGGGAACTGGCTGCAGGCGCCGATCGCGAAAGCGCGCTCGAGCGACGCGCCGATGAAATCGAACGACTGAAGACCAAGGTGAAAGACGTGAACCAGGACATGCGGGATGCCGCCAAGGTGTTGCGCGCGGCAGGTATCGCCTTCCCAGCGCGCAAGGACCGTCGCGCAAGCGGCAGCGAGCCGTCGGAGGGCGTTGCCGCGCACCCTGCGCAGCTCATCGAGCAACCGGGCGTGCCGCCGCTGGAAACTGCGGCGCTTTCGCATGAACTCAAGAACCGTGCGGCCGCCCTGTCGGAACGGTTGACCAATTCCAAGACGACCGCCCATGACGATGCCTTGCGCGAGGAAGTGGCGGAAATTGCCGCCAGCATGGTGGCTCTGACGGCAACGCGCGAGGGCGCCGCCTCGCCGATCCTCAGCCTGCTCGCGGGTGACGAAAACAACGATGCGGCCGGCCGCAAGAGCCTGGCAACGCGGGCAAAAGAAATCCTGCCGAAGGAATAGGCACTTTCTGTGCGCGTCAGATCCGGTCGTTGATCAAGGCGACCTGATGCAGCGCGATGCCGGCTGCCATCGAGACATTGAGGCTGTCGAGCCCGGGCCGCTGGCGAATGCGGGCGGTGCGTACGGATTTCAGGATGGCCGGCGGCAGCCCCTCACCTTCCGTTCCGACGAGCAAGGCAGTGCGCCTGGCCGGCGGTATTCCGCCGATGTCGGTTTCGCCGGCCGGCGACAGCCCCCAGATCGCAAAGCCCTCGGCCTGCAGCCGTTCGATCAGCGACGCCGCCGACCCTTCGCGCGCAAACGGCACCGTCAGCACCGAACCGACGGAAACACGGATCGCCTTCCGGTACATCGGATCGCAGCTCGTCTCATCCATCAGCACCGCATCGACGCCGAAGGCCGCGGCATTGCGAAACAGCGAACCCATATTGTCATGGTTGGAGATGCCACAGGCTGCGAGGACCAGGCTTGAAGCGGGAAGCGAGGCAAGCAGCGTGTCCCGGCCGACAATGCCGTCACGGCGCCCAAGTGCCAGCACACCACGGTGCATGTTGAAACCGGCGATCGCGTCGAACACCGGTGCCGCCGCCACATAGACGGGCACGTCAGCGGGAAATTCCGCCAGAATGGCCTCCACGCCGGCCACACGGCTTTCGAGAAGCAGGATGGCCTCGGCGCCAAGCCCGCTGTTGGAGCGATGCGCCGCCGCCAGCATGCGCAGCACCACCGTGCCTTCAGCGATGAAACGCCCCTGTCGGCCCGTCAGGTCGCGCTCCTTGATCGACACGAAGCCGGCGATGCGCGGATCTGCCGGATCATCGATGCGGATCGGAGGCGAGGCGCTTGAGCTCATACCGTCAGTTGGTCCTGACGGTGATGTCGGCCACGATGCGGCCGGCGGCGATATCGAAAACGATGGCGCGCGGCTCGGCGCCGGGCAGATTGCCGTAGAAAAGCACCTGCGAGCCCGACAGCGCGACGTTGGTCACCGTGAAGCCGGCCGGGAGGGCGGCAACCGCATTGACCGGCGCCTCGCTCGGAACGGCGATGGCTGCGGATTGCGCCTGCGCCTTTTCGTCCGTGCGGGTCAGCTTGTAGACAATCGTTCCGAGGACAGCCATAAGCATGACCAACATCACGCCTGCCGAGACGAGTTGCAGCCGCACCATCTTGCGGCGAACATTCTCCATCGCCGGGTCTAGCGGCTTGTCTTCCTGGTCATCGGGCGCGGTCGCGGTCATGATTGGCCTTTTATCGGAATTAAAACGGAATGAACGACCCCTTTAAACAAGCAGCAGCCAATAGGAAAGTCCTGACGGCGGGCGAGGACGCCGCAGGGCGGCTCGATTCCTTCCTGACCGAGGCACTTTCGGGCGAGTTTTCCCGCAACCGGATCAAGAGCCTGATCGAGCAGGGTGCTGTTTCGATCAACGGCAAGCTGGTGACCGAACCGAAGAAGAAGGTCCAGCCGGGCGACCATTTCGAGATCGACCTGCCCGAGCCGGAAGATCCGGAGCCGAAGGGCGAGGATATCCCGCTCGACGTGCTCTATGAGGACGACCACCTTATCGTCCTGTGCAAGCCGGCAGGGCTTGTCGTTCATCCCGGCGCCGGCAATTGGACGGGCACGCTGGTCAATGCTCTCATCCACCATTGCGGCAACAGCCTCTCGGGCATCGGCGGCGTCAAGCGGCCCGGTATCGTCCACCGCCTCGACAAGGAAACGAGCGGGGTCATGGTCGTCGCCAAGAACGACGCCGCCCATCGCCATCTGTCAGACCAGTTTGCCGATCACGGCCGCACCGGCCCGCTCGAGCGTGCCTACCGGGCCGTCGTCTGGGGCCGTCCGCGCCAGTTGAAGGGCACCATCGACGCCCCTCTTGGCCGTGCGGGAGACCGCACCAAGCGCGCCGTAAAACGCGAGGACAGCGACGACGCCCGCGAAGCGATTACCCATTACGAGGTCGTCGAGCGTTATCTGGAAAAGCCCGACGGCACCAGCCTGGCATCGACGGTGGAATGCCACCTCGAAACCGGTCGCACCCACCAGATCCGCGTGCACATGGCTCATATCGGCCATCCGCTGATCGGCGACCCGGAATATGGCGCGGCCTTCCGCACCAAGGCCAACCTCCTGCCGGAGGCGGCAAAGTCCGTGGTCAGCCAATTCCACCGCCAGGCCCTGCATGCCTTCATGCTGCAGTTCGAACATCCGTCGACCGGCGAGACCATGCACTTCGAGGCCCCGGTGCCTGACGACATGGCGGCCCTGGTCGAGGCCCTGCGTGGCGGAACGTAACGCCACCTCTTGAATTTCGGCCGCAGGATTCCAATTTTAACTGCGCCTCTATTCGTGATCTGTCTTGCCTCCGGCGTCACATGTTAGTGAAACCGGACTCCTTGAATCATGCTTTCGCCGTACTTATTTTGTAGCCTCGTGGGGTCTTGACGAAGACCCACATGCCCGGCCTGCCGCCCGGAGGCCGGAGACTATAAAGGGGGGTGCTTCATGGCCCGAAACAATTTGCCGTCCATTGCCGCTGGTGAAGGCGGCCTCAATCGTTATCTCGACGAAATCCGCAAATTTCCCATGCTCGAGCCGCAGGAAGAGTACATGCTCGCCAAGCGGTATCAGGAGCATGACGACCGCAACGCCGCTCACAAGCTCGTCACCAGCCACCTGCGCCTCGTCGCCAAGATCGCGATGGGTTATCGCGGCTACGGCCTGCCGATCGGCGAAGTCGTGTCTGAAGGCAACGTCGGCCTGATGCAGGCCGTCAAGAAGTTCGAGCCCGATCGCGGCTTCCGCCTGGCGACCTATGCCATGTGGTGGATCAAGGCCGCCATCCAGGAATACATTCTGCGCTCCTGGTCGCTGGTCAAGATGGGTACGACCGCCAACCAGAAGCGGCTGTTCTTCAACCTGCGTCGACTCAAGGGCAAGATCCAGGCGCTCGACGAAGGCGACCTGAAGCCCGAGCACGTCAAGGAAATCGCCACGACCCTGAAGGTCAGCGAGGACGAGGTCATCTCGATGAACCGTCGCCTGTCCGGCGATGCTTCGCTGAACGCGCCGATCAAGGCGAGCGAAGGCGAATCCGGACAATGGCAGGATTGGCTCGTCGACGACCACGACAATCAGGAACAGATCCTGATCGAGCAGGACGAGTTGGACAGCCGCAAGGCCTTGCTCGCAAACGCGATGAAGGTGCTCAACGATCGTGAACGCCGCATCTTCGAGGCGCGCCGCCTTACCGAAGATCCGTTGACGCTCGAAGACCTGTCGACCGAGTTCGATATCAGCCGCGAGCGCGTGCGCCAGATCGAAGTCAGGGCCTTTGAAAAGGTCCAGGACGCCGTCCGCAAGGCGGCGTTGGAGAATGCCCAAGCCTTGCGCGTCGTCGAAGGCGCATAGGTCCGAGGCTTGGCATAACAGGAAACGAAAAAACCCGGCGAAGTTCTCGCCGGGTTTTTTTGTTGTTTCTGCTTCAGCGTGTCCGGCCCTATTGGCCTGTCGCTGCCGTATTGCCTGACGATCCCCAAGCGCGCATCGCCTGGCTGAAGGCTTCGTTGCCACTCTGGCCCTTTTCAAGCGTCAGCAAGGCGCGGCGACCGTTGCGGTATGTCAGCGGGATATCGATCCATCCACGGCTGCGCAGCAGTTCGGTATTGCTGCCAACCGCTTCGGCGAAGTCATTGAGCGCGATCATGTGGAAGTCGTCGGTGATCTTGGCGGGTACCGCGATCAGCGCATCGCCACGATCCTGCTCCGTCCGCTTCATCGAAACGCGCTGCACGCCGTCGATGGCGCCGCCTTCGAAGTTCTGCGGCAGCGAGAAGACGAACTCGATCACGTGGCTCGCCGGCAGGGACGGATCCGCATTGCGCTTGATCGTCATCAGCGCGGTCAACCCGCGGTCCGGCACGGTGATCTGAGCCTGGATTGCCGGTTCCGGCTTGGCGTCGCCACCCGGAGACTCCTCCTTGACCGACCAGGCGACAGTTCCCGGAATGGCGGTCGGAGAGGATTGGCCGAGCCGCTCTTCGTAGAGGAACATCTTTTCGCCGTTGGCAACCGCAACATCCGGCTGTGCCGGCTGAGCGCCGGGTTGCAGACCTGTACCAGGCGTTCCGGCGTCGGTACCAGGCGTACCGGCCGCTTCTTCCTGCGGTTTTCCGGCTTCGGTCTGCGGTGCGACCGACTTGCCTTCCTGCGCGGCACTTTCACCGTTCAAGACAGCCGGGCCGGCATCGGTTTCCGAGCCATCGGCAAGCAGGCGCTGGGTAAATTTCGTCGACGTGTTGTCCGGAACAGCCGTGTCGTCATGCGCGCCGGGCTGTTGCGTCACGGTCTCGCCGGTCGGCGCCGGGGGCGTGCTCTGCTGTTCCGCCGGCGTCTCACCCTTGCCGGAAACGGCCGACGTTATCGAAGCGACCATGCCGGAAATCCAGGCATTGCCCGCCTCCCGGTTCTGCCAATAGGCAAATCCGCCGCCACCGAGCACGAGCAAAAAGCCGGCGGCGATCACCAGGCGCTTGACGCTGAAGCGCGAAGGCTTTGGCGTCGTGCTATACGAAGTCGGCCGCGCCGGCATCTCGATGCCGCGATCGGTATCCTTGGCCGTTGCCGCTCCCGCACCTGCCGCCGTCGCACCGCCTTCAAGACCCAGAAGATCGTCAATGTGATCCCAGGCCGTACCCGCGCGCTCCTGCTGGCTTGCGGATTCCGCCGAGTTTGCGGCCGGCGTTAGCGATGTCTTTTCGACCGGCCACGACCAATCGGAAATTTCGGCGTCGCTGGCCTTTTGAGCGGGGCGCTCGGTGATCGAGGCAAACGGATCGTCGTCGTCGAACGACCAGGAACGGCTGGCATCCGCTTTCGGCGCCGCCGGCTCTATTTCGGCAGGCTTTTCCTCGACGGGATGCATGCCGAGCAACTCAGGTGCACCGGCATCGTCGACCACGTCGTCCGGCTTCGCGTCCAGCGAGGCAGGTGCAGGAGCGGGCTTCGTGTCTTCCCAGTCCGGCAGTTCCCATTCCGAATGCGCTGACGTTTCCGCAGCAGGCGCGACAGCGGGCGCATCCCAGGTCGCATCCTGCACCGATTCGGGTTCAGGCTCGATGGCCGGGGCAACCGGCGCATGGTCAAGGACCTCTTCAGCGGCAGGCTGGGCGGGTGCGACGATTTCCTCATCATGCGCCTGTGCCTCGACCGGCGGCTGCCAAGCCGGCTCGGCCTGCTCTTCGACGGCTTCGGCGTATTCGGCTGCTACCTCGACATATTCGGCCGGTGCTTCCGCGGGCACGGTCTCGGCATAGCTTTCCGTCTGCTCATCATGCTCGGCAACTGCGTCGGCGTAAGCAGGCTCGGCATCGCCGACAACGTCGTCTTGTGCCGGTTCTTCGGCTGCCGCCGTCACCGGCTCGCTTTCGGCCTGTTCGACCGGCGTCTCGACGACATCGCCCGGTTCCGGTTCCGCCTCAGCGGGCACGACCGCTTCCGCGACTTCAGCCTCGGGCTCGAACGCGTCGACCGCCGGCAGGGCCTCAGCATACTCGCTGTCGACCTCGCCGATCGCGTTTTCGAGTTTTGCCAACTGACGATTGATCATATCGTCCGACGGACGCGGATTCATATTTTCGAGTTGGCGACGCACGGCGGCGCGCGCCTTCTCGTAGACCTTATCCCGCATTTCCGGTGTGTTTTCCGACAGGCCGTCAACGGTCCTGCGAATAACTGCAACAAAATCCGCCATCAGAACTTTCTCATACGCTCAGGCATGTGTTTGCGATCACGACGCAATGTCAGTCCGCCGACACTAGTCCTCAAAGGGGTCCGTCACAAGTATTGTGTCGTCCCGCTCCGGGCTGGTCGAAAGAAGAGCCACCGGTGCACCGATGAGTTCCTCGACCTGGCGAACATACTTGATCGCCTGTGCCGGAAGATCTGCCCAGCTGCGTGCGCCGACAGTCGATTCCTTCCAGCCTTCAAGTGTAATATAGACTGGCTTTGCCGAAGCTTGCTGCGCCTGGCTTGCCGGAAGATGATCGATCTGCTGTCCGTCGAGAGTATATCCGACGCAAATCTTCAGTTCATCAAGGCCATCGAGCACGTCGAGCTTGGTCAGCGCGATGCCGGTGATGCCGTTGGCAGCGACCGACTGGCGCACGAGCGCAGCATCGAACCAGCCGCAGCGGCGCTTGCGTCCGGTAACGGTGCCGAATTCGTGGCCGCGCTCGCCGAGGAACTGGCCGATCTCGTCGTGCAGTTCGGTCGGGAACGGGCCCTCGCCGACGCGGGTCGTATAGGCCTTGGTGATACCGAGAATGTAGCCGAGCGAGCCCGGGCCCATGCCCGAACCGGCGGCGGCCTGACCTGCAACGGTGTTGGACGAGGTTACGAACGGATAGGTGCCATGATCGATGTCGAGAAGCGTGCCCTGCGCGCCTTCGAACAGGATGCGGGCGCCCTTGCGCCGCGCCTTGTCGAGCAGCACCCAGACGGTTTCCATGAACGGCAGTACCTTGTCGGCAACCGAAGACAGCTCGAGCATGATCGCGTCATGGCTGATTTCCGGTTCGCCGAGGCCACGCCGCAGCGCGTTGTGGTGCGTCAGCAGGCGATCGACCTTGGCCGGCAGGGTTTCGAGGTCGGCAAGGTCCATCACGCGGATCGCACGACGGCCGACCTTGTCTTCATAGGCCGGGCCGATGCCGCGGCGGGTGGTGCCGATCTTGGTGCCGCTGTTGGAGGCAGCGTCTTCGCGGAAGCCGTCGAGTTCGCGGTGCAGCGAAAGAATGAGCGTGGCGTTGTCGGCAACACGCAGGTTCTCCGGGGTGATCGTCACGCCCTGCTTGCCGAGCTTGTCGATTTCAGCGATCAGCGCATGCGGGTCGATGACCACGCCGTTGCCGATGACGGCGAGCTTGCCGGGACGCACGACGCCGGACGGAAGCAGCGACAGCTTGTAGCTGACGCCGTCGATCACCAGGGTATGGCCGGCGTTGTGACCGCCCTGAAAGCGCACGACGATATCCGCGCGTTCCGAGAGCCAATCTACAATCTTGCCTTTGCCTTCATCACCCCACTGGGATCCGACCACCACGACATTCGTCATAATTCTCTTCCTGTTGACGCGCGCAAGTAGGGTTGCGCTGTTCTCAAAACCCGCGCATCTATACTGTGTTGTCACCGGGAAAGCGACCCCGTTATGACGGGCGTTCCGCCCTTTTTGCATGACAAGCGCTGGATTTAGCGCCTATATCTTGCGTCTCTCCCGCCCTTGCGGCAATCAATCCCCGTCATCCCAGCAGGTTGCAGCATCGTGAATTCCAGGGCTTATTTCTATCTCTGCGTCACCGCACTCTTCTGGGGCGGCAATTCGGTCGCCGGAAAAATGGCCGTCGGACATGTCAGTCCGATGATGCTCACCACCCTTCGCTGGGTGTTTGCGCTTCTCATCATCCTGGTGCTAATGACGCCGCAGATCCGCCGCGATTGGCAGAAGATCAAGCAGCATTGGCTGCAGCTGCTGGCCTATGGCGTCATCGGTTTCACCACCTTCAACGCCCTGCTCTATTCTGCGCTGAAATATACCAGCGCGATCAAC
Organism: Ensifer sp. 1H6; assembly: GCF_001976035.1. Classification (NCBI taxonomy): domain Bacteria; kingdom Pseudomonadati; phylum Pseudomonadota; class Alphaproteobacteria; order Hyphomicrobiales; family Rhizobiaceae; genus Ensifer; species Ensifer sp. 1H6. The sequence goes on from NZ_MOAI01000004.1 coordinate 94,958, forward strand.
GCGGTCATCCTGCAGGCCGGCATCCCCATGCTGATCTTCCTGTTCAATTTCATGCTGTTTCGAACCCGCGCCTCGATCGCACAGGTGATCGGCTTCACCGTGACGCTGATCGGCGTGCTGATCACCGCCGCGCACGGCGACATCGCCAGCCTGCTGCAACTGGAGTTCAACTTCGGCGACGCCCTGATGATCGCCGCCTGCATCGTTTACGCCGCCTATACCGTGGCACTGCGCTGGAAGCCCACGATGCATTGGCAGAGTTTCATCGCCGCACCCGCCTTCGGCGCCCTGCTCAGCGCCATTCCACTGCTCTTCTGGGAGATCGGCAACGGCACGGCGATCTTTCCTGACACGACCGGCTGGATCATCGTGCTCTACGCCGCCATCTTCCCGTCATTGATGTCGCAGGTGCTCTATGTCCGCGGCGTCGAGATGATCGGCGCCAACCGTGCCGGGCTCTTCATCAATGCCATCCCGGTCTTCGGCACGCTGCTGTCGGTCATGCTGGTCGGCGAGACCTTCCACACCTTCCATTTCATCGCCCTGCTGCTTGTTCTCGGCGGCATCGCCATTGCCGAGAAGGGCCGCCCGAAACACTAATACCAACCCGCACGGATATTGACCTCTTCCGGCCGAGCCGGCGCCCCTCTTTCAGGCGAGCAACCGCTCCATGTAGAGCGCATCCTCGCCGTAGCTTGCAAGCTTGCTTGCCAGCCGCTCGTCCATGCGGACGGAAAACCCCTGCCGCTCCCAGAAGCCGCGCGAACCGTTGACCGACACCAGCGACATCGAGTGGTAGCCGTCCGACCGGGCGATATCGGCGAGCAGCGGCACGACGTTGCCCCCTGCCCCGGATCCACGGGTCTCAGGCAAAAGCGCCAGGTCGTGAATGTACCAGGTGTCGGCGGTTTCAGGGATCTCGCCGAGCACCGCGTTCAGCGCGGGCGGCGCACGGCGGATCCAGGGGTGGCTCAAGACATAGCCTTGAGTGACGCCGCCGACCTCCAGCATGAAGCAGCCCTCCGGGCTCAGTTCCAACCGATCGGCAAGCACGTGATCGTCCTCGGGGAATGCCTCGTGAACCACCAGCTGGATTTCGGAGACCGAAACGAGATCGGGAAGGCTGGCCTCGCGCCAGCGGAATGCCTGTCGTGTCATTGCCGTCATCAATGTTTCAAACCGAAAGAACGCACCGGTTTGCTCCGATGCGTTCCTGGTCATTCTCGAAATTCAATCATCTGCCCGCCTTGGCGAGCGGGCCATTCGCCGGCGCATAGGTCACAAAATCATGGCCGATTTGCGCCCTTCAGCCTTGCGCACCAGGCGGTGCGCAAGGCTGCTGCATCGATGATCAATCGATGTTGAACACCAGCGGCTTTGCCTGGCGGATCGCGCCGTTGGCGCGCAGCTTGTCGAGCACGTCATCGGAAACCGGGCCGTCGACATAGAGCAACGCGATGGCGTCGCCGGCTTCCTTCTCGCGACCGAGCTGGAAGTTGGCGATGTTGACGCCGGCATCGCCGAGGGTCATGCCGATGAAGCCGATCATGCCGGGTACGTCGGTGTTGGTGATGTAGACCATGTGGCTGCCGACATCCGCATCAAGGTTGATGCCCTTGATCTGGATAAAGCGCGGCTTGCCGTCGGAGAACACCGTACCGGCGACCGAGCGGGTCTGGTTGGCGGTCTTGACCGTCAGCTTGATGTAGCCGTCGAAGACGCCGGTCTTGTCACGCTTGACCTCGGAAAGAATGACGCCCTTTTCCTTGATCATGATCGGAGCCGAAACCATGTTGACGTCGGCCACCTGCGGCCGGATGAGACCGGCGAGCACGGCACTGGTCAACGCCTTGGTGTTCATCGCTGCGGTCGCGCCATCGTAGAGGATCTCGATTTCCTTGATCGCGCTTTCCGTCACCTGCCCGACGAAGGCGCCAAGCACGTCGGCAAGCCGGATGAAGGGCTTGAGGATCGGGGCTTCTTCGGCGGTGATCGAGGGCATGTTGATGGCGTTGGAAACGGCACCCTTGACGAGATAGTCCGACATCTGTTCGGCGACCTGCAGGGCGACGTTTTCCTGTGCTTCCGTGGTCGACGCACCGAGATGCGGCGTGCAGACGACGTTCGCCAGGCCGAAGAGCGGGCTTTCCGTCGCAGGCTCGACCTCGAACACGTCAAAGCCGGCGCCGGCAACGTGGCCGGACTTGATCGCGTCGGCCAGCGCCTTCTCGTCGACGAGGCCGCCGCGGGCGCAGTTGATGATGCGCACGCCCGGCTTGGTCTTGGCCAGAGCTTCGGCATTGAGGATGCTGCGGGTCTTGTCCGTCAGCGGCACGTGCAGGGTGATGAAGTCGGCCTGGGCCAGCAGCTCGTCGAGCTCGACCTTGGTGACGCCCATTTCCTCGGCGCGCTCCTTCGACAGGAACGGGTCATAGGCAAGCACATGCATCTTGAGGCCGATGGCGCGCGAGCAGACGATCGAGCCGATGTTGCCGGCGCCGATGACGCCGAGCGTCTTGCCGGTGATTTCGACACCCATGAAGCGGGACTTCTCCCACTTGCCGGCCTGCGTCGAGGTGTCGGCGGCCGGAAGCTGGCGGGCAACGGCAAAAAGCAGCGCGATGGCGTGTTCGGCCGTGGTGATCGAATTGCCGAAGGGCGTGTTCATGACAATGATACCGCGGCGCGAAGCGGCCGGAATATCGACATTGTCGACGCCGATGCCGGCACGGCCAATGACCTTGAGATTGGTCGCAGCGGCGATCAGCTTCTCGGTCGCCTTGGTGGCCGAGCGAATGGCAAGACCGTCATAGTTGCCGATGATTTCGGCGAGCTTGTCCTTGTCCTTGCCGAGCTTCGGCTGGAAATCGACTTCAACGCCGCGGTCGCGGAAGATCTGGACGGCGGTTTCCGACAGTTCGTCGGATACGAGAACGCGAGGTGCCATGATGGCCTCCTTGAGAAGATCAGGTCTGAACGGGAATGCGGTACAAGGGCTTCGCTCCCCATCGAGAGCGAAGCAAACGCTTGGGTTAGGCCGCTGCCAGCGACAGCGTCGCCTTCTGGGTCTCAAAAGCCCAGGTCAGCCACGGCATCAGAGCTGCCATGTCGGATGCCTCAATCGTGGCACCGGCCCAAATTCTGAGACCGGACGGTGCATCGCGATAATGGCCGATGTCGAACGCGACACCTTCTTTTTCGAGCAGGGCGACAACGCCCTTGGCAAAGGCTGCCTGTCCATCCGCATCCAGTGCGGCGACGTCCGTGTCGACGATCTTCAGGCAGACCGACGTATTGGAGCGGGTTTCGTCCTTGACCGCCAGATTGGCGATCCAGCCGTTGGCTGCAACGAAGTCGAAGATCACCTTGGCATTGGCGTCGGCACGCGCCATCAGGCCCTTGAGCCCACCGACCTTCTCAGCCCAGACGAGCGCATCGATGTAGTCTTCGACGCAGAGCATCGACGGCGTGTTGATGGTCTCGCCGGTGAAGATGCCTTCGATCAGCTTGCCGCCCGAGGTCATGCGGAAGATCTTCGGCAGCGGCCAGGCCGGCACGTAGGTCAAGAGGCGTTCGACGGCACGCGGCGAAAGAATGATGACGCCGTGCGCGCCCTCACCGCCCAGTACCTTCTGCCAGGAGAAGGTGACGACATCGAGCTTGGCGAAATCGAGGTTCTGCGCAAAGGCGGCCGACGTCGCGTCGCAGATGGTCAGACCCTTGCGGTCGGCGGGAATGAAGTCGGCGTTCGGAACGCGCACACCGGAGGTCGTGCCGTTCCAGGTGAAGACGACGTCACGGTCGAAATCGACCTTGGAGAGATCGGGAAGTTCGCCATAACCGGCTTCGAACTTGCGCACATCGGCGAGCTTCAGCTGCTTGACCACATCGGTCACCCAGCCGGCGCCGAAGCTTTCCCAGGCGACCATGTCGACGCCACGCTGGCCGAGCATCGACCAGAGTGCCATTTCGACGGCGCCGGTATCGGAAGCGGGCACGATGCCGATGCGGTAATCGGCCGGCACTTCAAGAATGTCACGGGTAAGATCGATGGCCTGCTTGAGCTTCGTCTTGCCGACCTTGGCGCGGTGCGAACGACCGAGCGGAGCGCCGGAGAGAGCATCGAGCGACCAACCGGGGCGCTTCGAGCATGGGCCAGAAGAAAAATGGGTGTTGTTCGGACGGATGTCCGGCTTGGCAGGCTTCGTCATGTGCTATCCTTCCAGATAGATAGCCCTTCGTTGGGGAAGGGTGTCCCGCCGTCGGAAATATTGCGGGTCCGGAAGGAAGTCAAGCGACTTGTGTCGCAATCGAGAATATTTATGGCGTCGCAGGCAATATCAGCAAAGATGGGGCTGCGCCTGCCGACCGATTGTTACCAGAACGAGAAACGCAGGCCCGCTCTGATCTCGTGACGGGAAAGTCCATCGTCGAAACCCTTTGCCCCGCTCGCACCCGCTAGCGCCTCGGCGCCGAAGCCGAACATCTCGCCGTCGCCGATATGCGAATAGCGGTAGCCGACATCGAGCTTCAGGCGATCGCTGAGGTCGTAGGAGACGCCGGCCATCAGCGCATAGGTGAAGCGCCAGCTGTCGCGACCATCAAATGAGGTTGTGGCCGGAGCGCCGGCACAGGCGCCGCCGCCGGCAACGCAGCTCTCGCTGGCAAAGGCGGTATTCCAACGCAGATTGGTCGCCCCGATACCGGCGCCGAGATAGGGCGTGAAGCCGGCGAGCGTTCCGAAGTCGACATAGGCGTTCGCCATCAGGCCCAGCGCGGAAAAATCCGCCGTCGCGGCAAAGGCGCAGGACGTGCCGGCACCCTGCCCCGCGCAGGGGCTTGCAGTAAGCGACGAGCCGTCGAAACGACCCTCGAAATAATCGGCCGTGAGGTCAGCGCGGAAAGTGTCGGTGATCTGGTAGCCGAGGCCGATGGTGCCCGAAAGCGGTTTATCGAAGCGTGCACCGTCGAACGGAATATTGCTGTAACCGGTCCCCAGATCGAAGGTGCGGTAGCTAGGATCGCCTTCGTCGCGCCAGCCGGCGTACCCGATGTCGCCGCGCAGGTAGAGGCCGCTGCTGCCGGTTGCTTCCTGGGCAATCGTGATTTCGGGGGCGTCGATCAGGGTCTCGTCTGCGGCAACTGCCGGACCGGAAAGCAACAGGCCGACACCGAACGCGGCTCCGCAGATCCCGTTTCGCCATTTCATGCCCATGCCCTTTCGCTGCCATTGCCATCGCCGAATAGGATCCACCCACCAGCTGCTTCGTTCAGCGTTAACTATTGCAGACAGAGGTTAACTCGCGGTTAACCATGCCCGTTAGGATTTGCGCAAAGCTTTGGGCGAAACGACAAAGGCCGCCCCGGGGGCGGCCTTCATGATTTCAGCGTCATATGTCTTACTTGTAGACGATCGGCTCCGGCTCGTAGGGAACCTCGCAGACATTGCCGAAGGAGTAGCGCAGACCAGCGCGTGCCTCGTGGATGTAGAAACCCTCGTCGAAGCCCGGGCCGCCGCCGTTGTTGTAGCCGAACATGTCGCCATCATCGACCTGGCGGAAGCGGTAGCCAACGTCTGCCTTGAGATTGCAGGTCAGGTCGATCGCAGTACCGGCCATGAGCGCGTAGGTGAAGCGCCAATCGCTCTCGCCACCGTGATCCGTCGTCGGGTCGCAATCTGCCGGATTGCTGACACTGCAGCTGGTGTTGCGCAGTCCGTCCCATTTCACGTGCGTGGCACCGATACCGGCACCGACATAGGGGGTGAAGGCGCCGTAGGTGCCGATGTCGACATAGGCGTTGGCCATCAAGCTCCAGGCGGAAACCGAGCTTGTGTCACTTGACACGCAGGGACCCGCGACGATCCCGCAGCCGCCTAAGGTCGAGCCGTTGAAGTCGCCACCGCCCCAGTAGTCGAGCGTGACGTCGGTGCGCAGATAGTTGTTGAACTGGTAACCGACACCGCCGCCAATGACCCAGGAGTCATCGATATCGGCCGAGGCGAACTCAGCGATAGAGCCGCCCGGGCCTCCCTGGTAGTAATTCGCGCCGCGCAGGTCGTTCCAGGCGTAGCCGACGTCGCCGCGCAGATACCAGCCGCTGGTCTGGATCACTGGCTCGACGATAGGCGCTTCGACAGGCGGTTGGTAAATGTCGGCAGCAAAAGCTGCGGTGCCGCTGAGCAAGACTGCAACAACGCCACTCAAAATTCTCTTCATGGCCCACTCCAATACATTCGGTTGCTTGGTGCACCATGAAAGTGGTGTCCAAATCCTGACGTTGGTTATGGATAATGAGGGGGAAAGGTTAAACTCCGATTAACTACAAACGTTTACCGTGTGCATTAAGGAACGTTAATACTCCGGGCTGCGGCAACTTGTTCTTTGGCGAGCAAAGAAAAGGCCGGTGATTGTCACCGGCCCTGGAGGAAACTTCTGAAGGTACGCTTTTAAGCAGCGTTACGCGCGCTGCCGATGACATTGATCAGCCCGTCGACGATCCGCTCGACCTGGCCGCGGTCATCGCCCTCGGCCATGACCCGGATCAAAGGCTCTGTACCCGACGGACGGATCAGCAGGCGGCCGGACTTGGCAAGCTCGGCTTCCGCATCGGCAATCGCCTGGCGCACGGCTGCATCCTCGAGCGGCTTGCCGGCGGACACGCGCACATTCTTCAAGACCTGTGGCACCGGCTCGAAACGGTGGCAGACCTCGCTCACCGGCTTGCCCAGGCGCTTGACGACCGCAAGGATCTGCAGGGCGGCCACGAGACCGTCACCGGTCGTGCCGAAGTCCGACAGCACGATGTGGCCGGACTGCTCGCCACCGACATTCAGGCCGTCCTGGCGCATCTGCTCGACAACGTAGCGGTCGCCGACCTTGGTGCGGCGCAGCTCGATACCACGGCCCTTGAGGTAACGCTCCAGCCCCAAGTTGGACATGACGGTTGCGGCGATCGCGCCGCCACGCAGCGTGCCATCCTCGGCCCAGCTGTCGGCGATAACAGCCATCAGTTGGTCGCCATCGATCACGGTGCCGTTCTCATCGACGATCAGAACCCGGTCGGCGTCGCCATCAAGCGCGATACCGATATCGGCGCGCACCTCATGCACCTTCCTGGAAAGGGCCGCCGGATGGGTCGAGCCGCAATCGAGGTTGATATTGACACCATTCGGCTCGGTCCCGATCGACACCACCTCGGCGCCGAGTTCCCAAAGCGCCTGGGGTGCAACCTTGTAGGCGGCGCCGTTGGCGCAATCGATGGCGATCCGCAGGCCCTGAAGGGTGACGTCGCGCGGCAAGGTGCGCTTGGCATGTTCGAGATAACGATAGATGTCGCCGTCGACGCGCTTGGCGCGGCCGATGTCTTCCGCCTTGGCGAGCTGGCCGGACAGATCCTGATCGAGCAGGGCTTCGATCTTGGCTTCGATATCGTCGGAGAGCTTGTAGCCATCAGGGCCGAACAGCTTGATGCCGTTGTCCTGGAACGGATTGTGCGACGCGGAAATCATCACGCCGATATCAGCGCGCAGCGAGCGCGTCAGCATGGCAACGCCGGGGGTCGGGATCGGTCCGAGCAGGAACACATCGAGACCCGCAGCCGTAAAGCCGGCGACCATGGCGTTTTCAAGCATGTAGCCGGAGAGGCGCGTGTCCTTGCCGATCACCACCCGGTGGCGATGGGCGCCATTGCGGAAGATCGTACCGACTGCAATGCCGACCCGCATGGCGAGGTCCGGCGTCATCGGAAAGATGTTGGACTGACCGCGGATACCGTCCGTGCCGAAATACTTGCGCTTCATAAGAACTCCATCGTTCTGCTGGGTCAATGCAGGCTTTGCCTGCTTCACCTGTCTGCGTGCTCCGCGACTGGGTTTCATTGACCAGACCTCATATCATTCCGGCTGTTACCGTGGCCCCCGCGACCTTGATGCCGAAGCAAAGGCCGAGAGTATTTCGTTTCTTCTTTGACACAAAACCAATGCAAACGGCAGCGACGATAGCATCAGAAATCATTACATCGCGTTACCAAGTGCAATCCTGCACATACAGCGCCGCGCGTCTTATTAGACGCGCAAAGGTCGCGGTAGCACTTCGAATTGCTGCATGTTTTTATCCTTAAATCGAATGCGATTTAAGGAAAACGTTGCAGTAGCAACAAAAAGCCGCCGCACCCTCCGGCGCGGCGGCTTCTGAGATAAGCGTCTGAAACCAAAACCGCTATTGCGGCTGCGGCTCGAACCCACCTTCGGATTCTTCGCCCTTGTTACCCGACGAACCCTCTTTCTTCACGCCAGCGGAAGGCACGGCGGAGCCGCGATGCGGCGGGGTGTCGTCGCCGAGGTCGCGCGCCGGCTTTTCGCCGCGGATCAGCGCTTTGATCTCTTCGCCAGTCAGGGTTTCGTATTCGAGCAGCCCTTCCGCCAAAGCCACGAACTCGTGGTTCTTGTCGGTGAGGATCTTGCGGGCGGTCTCGTAGGCCTCATCGATCAGACGACGGATTTCGTTGTCGATCTTCTGAGCGGTCGCTTCCGAAACGTTCTTCTGCTGCGCAACGGAGTGACCAAGGAAGACTTCCTGCTGGTTCTCGCCGTAGGAAACCTGGCCAAGCTGGTCGGAGAAGCCCCATTGCGTCACCATCGCACGAGCAAGCTTGGTCGCCTGCTCGATGTCGGACGAAGCGCCGGAGGTGATGTTCTCCTTGCCAAAAGTCAGTTCTTCGGCAACACGTCCGCCCATCATGATGGCGAGCCGCGAGACCATCCACTTGTAGCTCATGGAATAACGGTCGCCTTCCGGCAGCTGCATCACCATGCCAAGCGCCCGTCCACGCGGAATGATCGTCGCCTTGTGCAGCGGATCGGCCGAGGGAACGTTGAGCGCCAGGATTGCGTGTCCGGCTTCGTGGTAGGCGGTCAGCTTCTTTTCGGCTTCGGTCATGGCAGAGGAGCGGCGCTCCGCACCCATCATGATCTTGTCCTTGGCGTCTTCGAACTCGAGCATGGTGACGACGCGCTTGTTGCGGCGCGCAGCCATCAGGGCCGCTTCGTTGACGAGGTTCATCAGGTCGGCACCGGAAAAGCCGGGCGTGCCGCGGGCCAGAACCTTGAGGTCGACATTCGGCGCCAGCGGCACGTTGCGAACGTGCACCTTGAGGATGCGCTCGCGGCCGTTGATATCGGGGTTCGGCACCACGACCTGGCGGTCGAAACGGCCCGGACGCAGAAGGGCCGGATCGAGAACGTCGGGACGGTTGGTCGCCGCGATCAGGATGATGCCTTCATTGGCCTCAAAGCCGTCCATTTCGACCAGCAACTGGTTCAGCGTCTGCTCGCGTTCGTCGTTGCCGCCGCCGAGACCGGCGCCGCGATGGCGACCGACGGCGTCGATTTCGTCGATGAAGATGATGCAGGGCGCATTCTTCTTGGCCTGTTCGAACATGTCGCGCACACGGCTTGCGCCGACGCCGACGAACATTTCGACGAAGTCCGAACCGGAGATGGTGAAGAAGGGAACGTTGGCTTCGCCTGCGACCGAGCGGGCAAGCAGCGTCTTACCGGTACCGGGAGGGCCGACGAGCAGCACGCCGCGCGGAATACGTCCGCCGAGCCGCTGGAACTTCTGCGGGTCGCGCAGGAATTCGACGATTTCTTCCAGATCCTGCTTGGCTTCATCGACACCGGCAACGTCGTCAAAGGTGACGCGGCCATGCGCTTCCGTCAGAAGCTTGGCCTTGGATTTGCCAAAGCCCATGGCGCCTCGCGAACCGCCCTGCATCTGACGCATGAAGAACAGCCAGACGCCGAGGATCAAAAGCATTGGCAGCAGCGTGCCGATATAGCTCAGGAACCCGGAGGAGCCGTCGGTTTCCGGACGAACGGTCACCGTCACGTCCTTGGCTTCCAGACGCTCGGTGAGCGCGGTGTCAACCGAAGGTGCATAGGTCTGGAACGTCGCGCCGCTTTCAGAATAGCTGCCGATGACCTTGGAGCCAGTGATCACGACTTCCTTGACGCGGCTCGCATCGACGTCCTTGAGGAACTGCGAGAACGGAATCTCGCGCGAGCCGGTGCGCTCGGTCGGTTGCTGAAACATGCTAAACAGCGCGATCAGCAAAAGCGCTATGATTGCCCATAGGGCAAAATTACGAAAATTAGGGTTCATCGAACTCCCCGGAACCTGTCACGACCCGCACATTTCGCCGGGCCGCTTTCTTGCCCCTAACATAGGGTTCTGGCGACGCCTTGCCAAGGCAAACCGCCAACTACCGTTCCATTTCTGTCAACAGATCGTGAACCGGCGACCGAACATAGGGCTGACGCCCGAACAATCCGGCAATCATCTCCGCCATGATCAGGTCGAAACCCGGCAAAAAGGTGTCGTAGGGGCCTATGCGCGGCTCAACGTCGGTCTTCGCGACGCAATTGTCGTCTGTGGATACAACACAAGGCGCGGAAACCGACGCCCGCTTGGCAACGCCCGGTGGCAGTCCTGCGGCAATAAGTCTCTCCTGTTGCAGGCCGCCATCGTTGGTGGCGCCGATCTGCACCATGCCATTTCCGACATTTCGAACCGTAAAGCGGCCGTCCCAGATGCCGGCTTCGCCGGGCCTCAGCGCCAGAAGCCGCAGATCACGCGCCTCGCGATAGAGGTAAAGGCCGGTCGCACGCCTGTCGAACACGACGCGTCCCGCCGTCAGCCGTCCGGGTTCGTCCCGCTCGAGAAACGCCATCAGTCGCGTGACCGTTTCCGCGGCCAGTGGATGCGTCCTGCCACCGACGACGGCAGCCATCGCCAGAAGCGCGCGGCGGCAGTCGGCGTCGACGCATCCGGCGACAGCAGCGCCCGCAAAGCTCACCACGAGGTTTTCGTGAACGCGCGCATGAAGCTTCAGCCAGGCGGCGGCCCTTGCCGAGGAGCGCGCCCGCGACGCAGCATCCCATGCGGCAGCCACTTCGCCACCCGTTTCGGCGAGGCGCTCGCGGGTGCGCACACGCTCAAAGCGCATATTCATGTTGCTCGGATCGTCGAACCAGCCAACGCCCTCCGCGCTCAGAAAAGCGCGTATGTCGGCGCGGCGAAGGCCGAGAAACGGGCGCAACACCCAGAAGCGCCTGTCGTAGAGCGTTGCGCGGGCCATTCCGGCGCCACCGGGCCCCTGCCCACGCTCGGACCGCATCAGGATCGTCTCGCGCTGGTCATCGAGGGTGTGCCCGGTGACGATGCAGGTGGCCCCGAATTCATCGGCAGCGCTCGCCAGCAGTTGATAGCGCTCGTTGCGTGCCGCGGCCTGAATTCCCGCCGTCGGCTTGTGGCCGTCCCAGCGTTTGACCATATGTGCAATGCCGAGGCTGGCGCAGAAGGCGGCGATCGCCTCCGCTTCATCGGCGGAGCCGGGCCTCAGGGCATGGTCGACCGTGCAGGCGGCAAGGGAAAGGTCGGCTTTGCCGGTTGCCTCGATCGCCCGGTGCAGGGCAAGAAGCAGTCCCTTGGAATCGCTACCGCCTGAGACAGCTACGAGCAGTCGGGCGGGCCGATGGAAGAATGAAAGAAATCGTTTCGCCGTTTCGAGAACGGCCAGGTGCGCCGGCGTCTCAGCAGCCAAAGCGGCTTTGCTCGCTCGTCACCTTTGCGCGCACGGCCGGCGAGGCCTTCGGGTAGCGCTTGTTCACCTCGCGCAACGTGGCGCAGGCGGTTTCCTTGTTGTCGAGCGCGCCAAGCGACATGCCGAGTTTCAGCAGCATTTCCGGAGCCTTCGGCGATTTGGCGTGCGCCTGATGCGCATTCAGGAACGTCTTGGCGGCTTCGCTGTACTTGCCCTGCGAATACTGCGCTTCGCCCATCCAGAAGCTGGCATCGGCTGCCTTTTCGCCCTGCGGGAACACATCGAGATAGTCGCGGAACTCCTGTTCGGCGGTGCTGTAGTCGCCGGAAAGCACGTGCCCATAGGCCGACTGGTAGAGGTCGCCGGGGTTGTCCAGCGCTGCCGTCTGCCGCTGGCTATCCGGATTGGCGTTGAGCCCGCCATCGGTGCCCGGAAGTGCTACGCCGGGATCGACACCGGGAGGCGTGGCGTTGGCGCCAGGCTGTGCGTCTGTCGTCGTCGAAATCGGATTGCCGCTCTCGTCGAAGACGATCTGGCCGAGCGTCGTCGGCGGTGCCGCACCGGTCGTGCCCTGATTGGCACCCGATGCGGCCATGCCGGTGCCAGGATCGACAGGCGCCATCGTCTGGCTATCCGTCACCTGAGGGGTGACGGACGCCTGATCGCTGGACTTCGGCGTCTGCAATGCGCCGCTCTTCTTCGGGGAGGCCTTGCCGCTTTCCAGATCCTGGAAGCGGAACTCGTTGTCCTCCTGGAACTTCCGGATCTGCTCCTGCATCTGCAGGAGTTGGAAGCTCATTTCCTCGATACGCCCGTTGAGCGAGCGGATCTGTTCTTCAAGTTGGCCGACCCGTGTGGTTTCGGACGCCTGTACCTTCACGACGGGAAGACTGTGCGCCCCTGCCGTGTCGGCGTGTGTCGTTCGGGCCATGAGCCCGGAAAGCGGCATGGCGTTTACTGTCTGGCCCAGGCCCGAAAGGGCCGCGAGACCAAGCAGTCCAGCCACGACAAATTTCTTCATTTCATTTGTCCTGTTCGAATACCGGTTTTCCCACCCTGGAATCGGGGCCCGCAATACATCTCGCCGATTCATCTGGATGATTGCCGCACAGTTTTCCAATTACCCTGAAAAAGCAACGGAGTTCGGCCAAAGTGTGGTAAAAAAGCAAAGGGCGGCACAAGGCCGCCCTTATAATTTAGCGATGCGTGATCGGAAGATCACATGCCGGCGCCACCGAGAACGGTCACGGCGCGGCGGTTCTGCGACCAGCACGAGATGTCGTCGCAAACGGCAACCGGCTTTTCCTTGCCGTAGGAGATCGTCTTCAGGCGGTTGGCCGGAACGCCGCGCGAAATCAGATAGTCCTTGGTGGAAGCAGCGCGGCGAGCGCCGAGTGCCAGGTTGTATTCGCGGGTGCCGCGTTCGTCGGCATGGCCTTCGACGGTGACGGCGTAGTTCGGGTACTTGGCCAGCCACTGAGCCTGACGGTCGAGCGTCTGCTGGGCGTCGGCGCGGATCGAGGTCGAGTCCGTGTCGAAGAAGATACGGTCGCCGACATTGACGGTGAAGTCCTGCTGCGAACCCGGCGTTGCAGCGCCGGCGCCGAGACCAAGCTCGTTGGCATTGTTCGGCATGTTCTTCTTCGAGGCGCAGCCAGCGATGGCAAGGGTCATGACAAGTGCGATCATGACCGGGTTGCGAGCGATGGTCTGCATGCGGCCTGCGGCCGGGGTGTCAATTCGGCTCATGCGCCGGTCTCCTTGAGAAGTGTCTGAATTCACGGTTGCCAGACTGTAACCGGAAGCGGTTAATCGCTATTCAACAGTTATGGTTAACAAATCGATAATTTAAGCTCGGCGCCTGCTAGACCAGCACTTTGCGGCGAGAAAGCGGCATCGTCGCCACAATCCCCGCCGCAAAGGCGAGCCTGCTATTCAAGCCGCGGCGACCAGGCCGGGTCCGAGGCAAAGCCCTGTGTCGGGACGGCCTGCTCGTTGTAACCGGTCAGATCGATCGAGTAGAGCTGCGGTCCGCCGGCACCGGCGTTCTGGCGGAAGAACATCAAAACGCGGCCGTTCGGCGCCCAGGTCGGGCCTTCATTGTGGAAGCCTGTGGTCAGGATGCGCTCACCCGAACCGTCCGGCTTCATCACGCCGATCGAGAACTTGCCGCCCGACTGCTTGGTGAAGGCGATGAGGTCGCCACGCGGAGACCAGACCGGCGTCGAATAGGAACCGTCGCCGAAGGAGATACGACGCTGACCGGAGCCATCGGCACCCATGACGTAGATCTGCTGACGTCCGCCGCGGTCGCTTTCAAAGGCGATCTGGCCACCATCCGGCGAATAGGACGGTGCCGTATCGATCGCCGGCGTGCTGGTGAGCCGTGTCGTCGTGCGCGAGCGCAGGTCCATCGTGTAGATGTTGGCGTTGCCGTCCTGCTGCAGGCTCATGATGACGCGCTGGCCATCGGGCGAGAAGCGCGGCGAGAAGGTCATGCCCGGAAAGTTGCCGACAACCTCCCGCTGTCCGGTCTCCAGCTGCAGCAGGTAGACCCGCGGCTGCTGGTTTTCGAACGACATGTAGGTGACTTCCTGACGGTTCGGCGAGAAGCGCGGCGTCAGAACGATGTCGTTGGAGTTGGTGAGCGGTCGTGGATTTGCGCCATCCTGGTCCATGATCGCAAGCTGGCGCTTGCGGGCGGTCTTCGGGCCGCTTTCGGCAACGTAGACGACACGCGTATCGAAGTAGCCCTTTTCGCCGGTGATGCGCTCATAGATCGCATCGGCGATGATATGGGCAACACGACGCCAGTTTTCAGGCTGGGTGAAGAACTGCTGCCCGGTCATCTGCGTGCCGGCAAACGTGTCCCAAAGCCGGAACTCGGCCTTCAGGCGACCGTCGGCCTCCTGCGTCACGCGACCGGTGACGAGCGCCTGGGCGTTGATGACCTTCCAGTCCTCGAACCGCGGCGCGGCGTCGGGGTTGCTGATCTTTTCGATGAAGGCACCGCGGTCGATCGGCTTAAACAGGCCCGACCGCTTGAGGTCGGCTGCGACCACGTCCGAAATCTTCTTGCCGAGTTCACCCTGCAGGAAGTCGGTGATCGCGATCGGCAACGGTTCGACATTGCCCTTGTTGATGTTGATTTCAACGACCGCATTCGCCGGCGTCGCCGCCACGAAGGCGGCCAGCAGACCCGCTGCCACCATCAGGGCGCGGAAAAAAGAGCTCTTGATCATAGAGACAAGCCTTTCAGCTTAGTACGAAGGGTTTGCAGGGTTGGTTTGCTATCCGGCATGATTCCAATCCCGGCAGCTCTAGAGTGCGAAATCCGAGGGGTCGAAGTTCAGCACGAGGGTATTCCATCCTTTTTCGCCGTCATATTTTTCAGGCGGCAGGTTCTGTAGCGGTGCCGAGCGGCGGAGCGCGCGCAGCGTGCTGCTCTCGACGGCGCGGCGCGTTCCTTCCGGCCCCCCCGTGGCGGTCACCTCCGGCTCACCGACGATGTTGCCCGAGGGATCCAGTTGCACCCGGATCGAGACGCGCACTTCCTCGACGCCTGTGAGACCGGCCATCAGCGACCATTTGTCCTGGATCTGACCCTTCACACCGTCGATCTCGTTGGCGCTCAAGCCCACGCCGATGGTCTTCTTGCCACCGAGAGCCGCCTCCTGCGTCGAGCGCTTGGCGCCACCGGCAGAGGGATCTTGCCGGTTGAGAAGGGCGGCAATTTCGTCAGCGTTGAACTTGCTTTCCTCAGTGGAGGCCGCCTTCTTCTGTTCCTTCGGCGTCTGCTCGTTCTTGCGGTCAGGTGTCTTTGCCGACTGTGCCGGTTTTTCGACCTTGGGCTTGGCAGCCGGCGTCGGCACCTTTTCGGGCAACGCTTCGGCTTCCGGATTTTCGGCCGGCTTTTCTTCGGCCGGCGCCGGTTCCGGCTTGGTTTCGGGCTTTACTTCCTGCTTGGCTTCCGGCAGTGCCGCGACTTCGGTCGCCGGTTCGGAAGCAGGCTTCGTCTCCTCGACCTTCTTGATTTCCTGCTCGACCGGATCGGGCGTCGGTTCGGGCTTCTCGTTCTTTTCCGGCGAGGCCGTGGCCTCGCTCTTCGACGGCTTGGCGTTCGGCGTCGGCGGCGTTTTCAGGTCCGTGTCGTTGTCGCCGATGTTCTCGGCCGGCTGGCTCGTTTCCGGACGTTTGGTCGGAACCGGCGACGATGTTTCCTTCTTCGGTGCCTTCTTGTCGCCCTGCTGGACCTGGGTCATTTCCGAATAGGGTACGATATCGACAGGCAAGGCTTCGACGTCGGCGACCTGGAAGTCAGCCGGGCTGCCGAGCGAAACCAGCGCCCAGGTCAGAACCAGAGCGTGAAGCAGACCAGATGTGGCGAGACTGCCCTTCATGGCCAAGGATCACTTTTCCTGTTCTTGCAGCGTCACGAGGCCGAGGTTCTTGAACCCGGCAGCCGAGATGCGCGCCATGACCTTCATCACCGTGCCATAGTCGGCGTTGGTGTCGCCGCGGACATAGATGCGTTCGTTGTAGCCGGTGGTGGCAATCGCCTCGAGCTTGGGCACAACCTCTTCGATTGCGATCGGCGTTTCCTGCAGGAAAATCTCGCCGGCCGGGTTGACCGAAACGGTGATCGGCTGCGTATCGGAGTTGAGCGCCTTGGCCTGCGTTTCCGGCAGGTCGATCGGCACGCCGACCGTCATCATCGGTGCGGCGACCATGAAGATGATCAGCAGCACCAGCATCACGTCCACAAAGGGCGTGACGTTGATTTCGCTCATGATCGCTTTCTTGCCGCCGCGGCGGCGGCGACCGCCGCCCGACCCCTTGGCTCCGCCAACCGACATACCCATCAGCGTGGTCTCCGTGCTCTCTGGCGATTACTGCGCGGCCTGGCGCGGGTTCTGCAGTTTCTCGTCGATCTGCCGCGACAGGATCGCGGAAAACTCGTCGGCGAAGGCTTCCATACGCGCCGACAGTTTGCCGGCGTCGGCAGAAAACTTGTTGTAGGCGATAACGGCGGGAATAGCCGCAAGCAGGCCGATGGCAGTTGCCAGCAGCGCTTCGGCGATACCGGGGGCCACAACTGCAAGGTTGGTCGACTTCGAACCGGCGATCGCCTGGAACGAGGTCATGATACCGACGACGGTACCGAAGAGGCCTATGAAGGGTGCCGCCGAACCGATGGTCGCGAGCGAACCGAGGCGCGCTTCCAGCGATTCCGATTCACGCGCAAGCGTCACGTCCATGGCACGGTCGATACGCATCTGCAGGCCGATCGGCGAGCGAGCGCCGCGCTCGAAGCTCTTCTTCCATTCGCGCATCGCCGAGACGAAGATCGCCCCCATGCCCGCCGTCTGGCGGTCGGAGAGCGTGCGGTACAGCTCTTCGAGCGATTGGCCCGACCAGAACACCTGCTCGAAGCCGTCGAGCTGGCGACGGACACGGCCGTAGTTCAGCGTCTTGTCGACGACGATCGCCCATGTCCACACCGAAGCTGCAATCAGCCCCAGCATGACCAACTTCACGACAAAGCCCGCTTGCATGAACAGCGACCAGAGGGTCACATCGTGCGTCGCAGCGGCCAATCCAACCTGTTCCATCGTTTTCAGTCCCCGAATCCAAACACCCGGCAAGAGCGGCTCATGCTCGTGACCGGGTAGCCCAAACGTCCTGTTGCAAGAATGCCCCGGCGCCGCCGCTGGTCGCACCATCGCGACCTTTATTAGCTTATGGTTGCCTTCTTGCCGTCAATTTTGGTCAAAGGATGACGTGCACTGCACAAATCCTGATGGGCTGATTAAGACACCATTATGGTTAAGGGAGTGTTACCGTGCTGTGTCTTTCCGGCCGCACCTTGAGGCCAAGCGCCCATCACGGAACTTCCCTCGTCGGCGGGCGTTTTCTCGCCATGACCACGCAAACGACACGACATCGCGACCGGCGGTCCACCCCGCAGCACTTCGATCAGCGCGATCGCTTGATCCTGGCACTCTACGCGCAGTTGAAGGCCGAGCGGGAAACCCGCGCCGCGCTGGAAGAGGCACTCGCCAACGGCGTCCTATCCAGCGAGGTGCTTCAGGCAATCATCTCCGATCCGATCCCTGCCATCACCAGCGAAGATATCGCGGGCATCGAGCAGGCCCTCGCCCAAGACGCAGTCCGCGCGTCAGGCACCAAACCGCTGAACGGAGAACGCTGACCTGCGCAAGAACCCGCTCATCAAGCGACGGCACGAGCTGCAAGCATTGCTCGACGGCATGGGGCCCGCCGGCACACGCCGGATCTGGTGGCCTAGTTCGACTTAGCCGAGTTCTCTGACGATGGACACATTCGCCACGGCGCTTCGAAGGGCTGCGCCGCGACAAGGAGGCCAAGGCCGTGACACAGGAAAGACCGAAGATGACGAAGGAGCCCGAACCCGATGCGAAACGTGCGCCGAACCAAGCAGTGCGTGCGCAGGGCAACGCGAAGCGTGCCTCGCGCGAAACGCCGAGCGCGGCGAATTCGGTTACGGACGACACCGTTCTCGGCGTTCGCATCACCCATCCGGAGCGCGAGCTGTTCGAGGGAGGGCGCATCACCAAGCTCGATCTCGCCCGCCACTACGCCGTCGTGGCGGACAAGATGCTGCCCTTTGCCAGCGGTCACCTGCTGTCGCTGATGCGGTGCCCGCAGGGCGGACGCGGCCAATGCTTTTACCAGAAGCATGCCAGCGAGGGTTTTCCGGCCGAGATCCGCGAGACACCGGTGAAGGAATCCTCCGGCGACACCGAGAACTACATGTATGTGCGTGATGCCAAGGGTCTTGTTGCGGCGGTCCAGATGGGAACGCTGGAATTTCACATCTGGGGATCGCCGGTCGACAAGATCGAGACGCCGGACCGATTGGTGTTCGACCTCGACCCCGACCCAAGCGTCGATTTTTCAACCGTCAAGGACGCCGCACTCAGCCTTCGAGACGCGCTCGACGACATCGGCCTGCAATCGGTTCCGATGGTTACCGGCGGCAAGGGCGTGCATGTCATCGTTCCGCTGGCGCCACGCGCACCATGGGAGGACGCGAAACGCTTCGCCAAGTCGTTCGCGCAGGGCTTTGCCGACCGCGATCCGGATAATTTCATTGCCACCATGTCGAAGGCAAAGCGCCAGGGCAGGATCTTCATCGACTGGCTGAGGAACGAACGCGGCGCGACAGCGATCGCTCCCTATTCCACCCGAGCCCGCGCAGGTGGACCGGTGGCAACGCCCGTCAGCTGGAGCGAGCTTTCCAACCTCGACGCAGCCAACGGTTTCCATATCGCCGATATCCTCCAGCGCATCGAAAATGGAATGGAACCCTGGTCTGAGCTTGGCGATACAAGGCAGTCCCTGACCAAGAAGATACTGGATACGCTGGCCGAATAAGCGGGGCGGCTAGGCCGCCACCTGCCGCAGGCCCTCGATCCATACGTACGTCCGCATGATCGTCAACTGCACAAACGGTACGGGTTGCAACTAACCTCCTGGCAACGAAAAAAGCGCCCTTCAGAAAGGACGCTTCGATGCATGCAACAGCACGTGCCGGCTTAACCCACGCTTTGCCTTGCCTGTGTGAATTTCGTCGCCAGCGCTTCGGGCAGGCGGCGGGGACGGCCCTGGCCGTTGATCACCGCGATAATCACCTTGGCGGCGATCAGCAATTGCCCATCACGGCGGATCTCCTGCAGCAGCACCATCTTGGCACCGCCCGCTTTCTCCGTCACCGTGCCGATCGTCAGGATGTCGTCCATGCGCGCCGGCGCCTTGAAGTCGATCTCCATCCGATGCACGACAAAGACGAGACCCTCGCTGTCACCCTCGATCGCCAGCGTCGCCTGCTCGACGCCGAGCAGCCGCAGGAAATCCGTGCGGGCGCGCTCCATGAAATGCAAGTAGCGGGCGTGATAAACGACGCCGGAAAAATCGGTGTCTTCGTAATAAACGCGCTGGACCAGTCGATGGCCGCCTTCGGTCAGTTCGCCTGCAATCGAGATCAGGGACATGCTTCTCTCCGACAAGAATTTCCCAAATCCTGTGCAGGAACAAAAAGGCATTTGCAAGCATTGCAGCTTTGTCACAAACCTATCCTACACGTGACACAGCTTTCCTTCCTGATCAGGAGAACCGTGCATGAAGATTGCGATCCTCGGCGGTGATGGTTTCATCGGCTGGCCAACGGCCCTTCACCTGTCCGACGCCGGTCATGACATCCATATTCTCGACAATCTCTCACGCCGCTGGATTGATACCGAGCTCGGCGTGCAGTCTCTGACCCCGATGGATTCGATCCAGGAGCGTACCCGCATCTGGCATGCCGAAACCGGCCGTCGCATTCATTTCAACCTGATCGATCTTGCCCGCGACTACGAGCTTTTGAAGAACTGGCTTACGCAACACCGCCCCGACGCGATCGTGCATTTCGCCGAACAGCGCGCAGCGCCCTATTCGATGAAGAGCGACCGGCACAAGAATTACACCGTCAACAACAACGTCAATGCCACGCATAATCTGCTGAACGCCCTCGTCGAACTCGAACTCGATGCACATCTGGTGCATCTCGGCACCATGGGCGTCTATGGCTATTCCACCGTCGGCGCGGCGATCCCCGAGGGTTATTTGCCTGTTGGCATCGAGACGATGGCGGGCAAAACCGTGAGCCAGGACATCCTCTATCCCTCGAATCCCGGCTCGATCTACCACATGACCAAGTGCCTGGATCAGCTGCTTTTCCAGTTCTACGCCAAGAACGATGGCCTCAGGATCACCGACCTGCACCAGGGCATCGTCTGGGGCACCCACACGGAGCAGACCCGCAGGCACGCTCAGCTGATCAACCGTTTCGACTATGACGGCGACTATGGCACGGTGCTGAACCGTTTCCTCATCCAGGCGGCGATCGGCTATCCGCTGACCGTGCATGGTACCGGCGGCCAGACACGCGCCTTCATCCACATCCAGGATTCCGTGCGCTGCATCGAACTGGCGCTGAAGAACCCGCCGGCCCGTGGCAGCCGCGTCGAAATCTTCAACCAGATGACGGAAACCCACCGGGTGCGGGACCTCGCCGAAATGATCGCCACGATCTCCGGTTCGCAGATTGCCTGGCTGCCCAACCCGCGCAAGGAAGCGGCGGAAAACGAACTCGTCGTGCACAACAAAAAGTTCCTGGGGCTTGGCCTTGATCCGATCCGTCTCAGAGATGGTCTGCTTTCCGAAATCGTCGATGTCGCCAGGAAATTTGCCTATCGCGTCGATCGCTCGCGCGTTCCGGCCGTCTCCGCCTGGACCAAGGATATCGCGATGCGCATCAACCACGACCCTGAGGGCAAGCGGCTGAAATCCGTTTCATGACATCACTTGACGATCACCCGGAGGGGCTCCGCCCCTCCTCCCCTGCCTCGTCCGATCATGCATTCGTGACGCTCGTCACCAATGCCGACTATGCGCTCGGCGCCCGCGCGCTCGTCCGCTCGATCCGCCTGACGAACACCCCGGCCGATATCGTCGTTCTCCACACTGGCGGCGTTGCCGCCGACGTCCTTGCGCCACTCTCAACAATCGGCTGCCGCCTTATCGAAACGAAGCTGCTGCCGCTCTCGGAAGCCTTCAACGAGCGCCACGGCAAGCGCAACGTCCACGACAAAGCGCCCTTCACCAAGGGGCGCAAGCCGGCTTTTCATTCGCCGCTCGACAATTTCTGCAAGCTGCGGCTCTGGCAGCTGACAGAATATCGCCGCTGCGTGTTCATCGACGCCGATGCGATCGTTCTCAGAAACATCGACCGGCTGTTTGGCTATCCGGAGTTTTCCGCCGCGCCGAATGTCTATGAAGGTCTTGCCGATTTTCACCGTTTGAATTCCGGCGTCTTCGTTGCCGAGCCATCCATCGCGACGTTCCGCGCCATGCTCGAAAGGCTCGACGCGCCTGAAGCCTTCTGGCCCCGCACCGACCAGACCTTCCTGCAGAGCTTTTTTCCCGAATGGCATGGCCTGCCGGTGACCATGAACATGCTGCAATATGTCTGGTTCAATTTGCCAGAACTCTGGGACTGGTCGTCGATCGGCGTGTTGCACTACCAGTACGAAAAGCCGTGGGAGAAGGACCATCCCCGCACCAAGCAGCTTCGTCCGTTGATCGACCTCTGGTCCGCCTACCTCACCGGCGAGAATATTCCAGACATAGCAACCCTTGCGAATCCGGCTCAGTCATGACGCGCGTGCTCGTCTCCGGTGGCACCGGTTTCGTCGGCCGCTTCATCGTCGAGCATCTGATGGCCGCCGGGTATGACGTTGTTGCCGGCGGCCGCACTCCGCCCGCTCCCGCCTTCTTCTCGAAGCCTGTCGCTTTCGTTCCGCTCGCTCTCGACCCGGATATCGATCAGAGCGTCGCCTTCCGTGACGTCGACCACTTCGTCCATGCCGCCTTCCAGCATGTCGCCGGGCGTTATCGGGGCGGCGAAGGCGATGACCCGGAAGGGTTCCGCCGCAGCAATCTCGACGGCTCCGTCCGCCTGTTTCGAACCGCCCGCGACCACGGCGTGAAGCGCTGCGTCTTCCTGTCGAGCCGCGCCGTCTATGGCGACCAACTGCCGGGCGTAGAACTGTTTGAAGATACGGCCTGCCATCCCGAAAGCCTCTATGGCAGCCTCAAGCTGGAAGCCGAAAATGCACTGGCCGCACTAGGCACGAACGCATTCAAGGCGGTGAGCCTGCGTGTGACCGGCGTCTACGGACCGTCCGGCACAGGTGCCGCTCACAAATGGCAGCCGCTTTTCGATGACTATCTCGCGGGCCGAGAGATTGCGCCACGCGCCGGCACGGAAGTTCATGGCGATGATGTGGCCGCCGCCGTTCGCCTCACCCTCGAAGCACCGCTCGACGGCCTGACGAGCGGCGTGTTCAACGTCTCCGATGTGCTCGTCGACAACTGTACCATTCTGGCAATGGTTCAGGATATTACCGGCTCCAAGCACGCCCTTCCGCGCCCGGCCACGCTGACCACCTTCAACGCCATGAATAGCGAGAAGATCCGAGCAGTTGACTGGCGGCCGGGCGGGCTGGAGCGATTGCGGGCAACGGTCAGAACGCTGCTTGCCTGACGCCGCAAGCGCATAGGACCAGCGTCCTGCTTGTCTAATTTTAGGACTCGTTTAAAGAGCTTTAATGTACAAATAATTACCTCAGGTTGTCTTCGAATATCTGCGTTAAGGTGGCTGCGCGGGCCGGTTCCGGTCTCGCTCCACAGCTCAACCTCCCGTCGATCGACGGCGCTTCGAAGGAAACAAAACGATGCCTATCGAGACGTTGAATCCTGAAGTCTGGAAGCTTGTCGGCACTTTGAACGGTGAATGGAGAACGAACGGCGGTAAGGATTTTGGATGGGGTACGGTCAAAACCTCATCGCAAACCCTGACCGCGAACGCCTTGCTATCGGTCTACAAGCTGATACACGGCGATCAGAATCTGACGCGCGACTATTATCTCGTTGCCGGCGATGTCTACCACGGCATTCAGGGCTCGCCGTCCAAGCCGTCGTCCAATTGGGTCTCGGTCGGCTTTTATGCCAACCACATGAATCTGCGCATTGAAACGACCTCGGCACAGGCACGTCTCTTGACGTTCGGGCCGAACAGCACGGTCGAGCAGGCAACCATCAGCTTCTCGATCGGCGGCGAACTGAGCGCCGAGTATAGTTCGGAAGGCCCGAAGGCGGGCGCTTCGCTCAGCGCCAACGTCGGCGTCAGCTTCACCGCTTCCGAGGTCTCGTTCGCGGCCCGCCCGGAATCACGATCAATCGAATGGCACACCAGCTTGCCGCATGTCGGCTGGGTGTCGTCGGGAATGCCGGCAAATCCCGGCCGCCCATCCTATGCCGGCTATATCTGGAACCCAGCCGTGATCATCGAGGTGCCGCAGGGCGCAGTGCCCAATCTCAAAGGTCGCTTCGAAGTGGATTTCGAATACAATTGGACACGCGGCATCCGCAAGCGGTCGTTCACCCCCGGCATCGACCTCGTTTATCAGTCCCTCATCAAGACCGGCGCCGACGACGCGCAACAGGAACAACAGCTTCCGACGATACTGGAGACGCTACGCTCTCTCGCGGCGACAACCGGCCGGGACGGCAAGACCGATACCTTCCTGATGGCGCTTGAACGCTCACGCGTCATCGATGCCTTCGGGGACAGCAATCTCGACCAGATCGTCATCGCACCGACCAATATCGCTATTCAGGACTATTTCGACAAACACCCACAAACCGCGCTGGAGGCTGTCTCACCCGCGAACCAAAGCTGGCTTGACGCCTGGATTGCAGAGCGGGTCATCAGCACCCCGCCCAACTCGATCGAGGTTGCCAAGCTCAGCACATCAATCAAAGGGATCGCGGGGATGGCAGGAGATTGGTTCGAGTGCGCGGATGGTTTGCTTTTGGTAACCGACACCTATGAAGTCGTACCCGGCTTGCGTAGCGCTCTACAAAATCTCTTCGGCAAGGCCGCCTGACGCGGTTTGCTCAACACCCATAAACAGAAAGGCCCGGCGTCGCGCTCGACGCCGGGCCTTTCCTTCTGATCACGGGTCAAACCAGACCCCTGATCCCCCAACTCAAGCCACCGACAGCAGGCCCATCATGGGCTCGATCCGCGCTTTCATCGAATTTGCCGGTTTTATCCGCCGTAAGCACGAAGAGAAGGCTGTGCGAGACAACGATCGCGGCGGCAAGCAGCAGGCCATAGGCCATCAGGATCACCGTCATCGGAACGACGAAATTGAGCTGTGGCAATGCGCCGAGCATCAACGGCACGCGCCAGGAGGTTGCCGATATTACACCGGAGACGAGGAAGGTGCTGCGCTGCTTGGTCGACATGCCTTCCGTCAGCGAGCGGCCGATCTGCATCTTCACCTTCGGCAAGATCACCGAGCCCGTTGCTTGAATCGACGCTGTCATTAGCCGATATCGATGGCAACGATTTCCGGAGGCGATCCGATCCGGATCGGCAAATTCGAAAGACCCAATCCACCGGAGACGATCATGTGACGACCGTCCTCGACGACGTGGCCGTAGGCATAGCGGTTGCCGTATCGCGACGGGACAAGCGGCGCATAGCCGAGAATCCTGACCTGCCCGCCATGGGTATGGCCGGCGAGTGTCAACGATACACGCCGGGGCACATCGACAAAGATGTCCGGCTCGTGGGCCATCAGGATGATCGGATCGTCACCATCCATGCCGGCCATCGTGCCGGGCAGGTCATCGAGCCCGGGGATCATGCCTGAGCCGTCGGGAGCCAGGTAGGTTGGCTCGAGTTGATCGGCCAGACCGGCGAGCCAGAAGGATCGTCCGTCCTTTTCGAGCCGCAGCGCACGATTGTCGTAGACCGGGATGCCAACGCCGGCAAGCGCCCTGTGGGCTATTGTCGGACCATGCCCGGCCAGACGGGCGACCGGATCGTTGAGCCAGTCGTGATTGCCTATGATCGCGTGGACCCCGAGAGGCGCTTTCAGCCGCGCCAATGCCTCGGCCCAACGGGCGGGTTCGACGAAACCGGTCAGGCGCAGGCTGCTCATATAGTCGCCGAGAAGGAGGATGATGTCGCCACCAAGCGCACTGGCCTGATCGCAGATGCCGGCAATCCGGTGCACAGGCATCCAGGGTTCGCAGGCGTGGATATCGGCCAGGACGACGACCCTGAGCTTGAGGCCTGGCGGCCAGTTGGCAGGCCGCAAAGCGTAGGACGTCACCAGCGGCCGCTGCAACGGCTCGACCCCCACCGCATAGGCGCTGGTGCCAAACCCAGCCATCACCAGCCCGCCGAGAAGCTTGAAGAACCCGCGCCGCGCCAGCATTCACTCTTC
This sequence comes from Ensifer sp. 1H6, assembly GCF_001976035.1. Taxonomy (NCBI): domain Bacteria; kingdom Pseudomonadati; phylum Pseudomonadota; class Alphaproteobacteria; order Hyphomicrobiales; family Rhizobiaceae; genus Ensifer; species Ensifer sp. 1H6. The sequence continues at coordinate 120,448 of NZ_MOAI01000004.1, forward strand.
CCTTCAATGGATGGACGCCAAGCCGCCTGCCACCTTCATCGAGGCGATGCAGGTAATGGAAAGCGCTCGTCCAACGTCGACGGCCGGCTCTTTCCCTACTGCATGTTTCCTTAAATCGTATCCGGTTCAAGGAAACATGCAGCAATTCAAAGTGCTACAGCGACCTCTGCGCGTCTCATGAGACGCGTGGCGCTGTCGCGGATCATAGCGAGCCCGCCGCCACGCCGAAATACGCCATTTGGCCGCGCGCCTAAGCCATGCGGCCGGAATCCCCTCAGCCGAGGTCGATGACGACGATCTCCGGCGGCACGCCGAAGCGGACCGGCGCAATCGAGCAGCCGAGCCCGCCGGAAACGATCAGGCTGCGATCCCCCTCGACCATATGACCATAGGCATAACGATCGCCGAAGCGCGAGGGTACGACCGGAGCGTGGCCGAGAAACCGGACCTGCCCGCCATGGGTATGGCCGGAGAGCGTCAAGGCGACACGCGAAGGCACTTTCGGAAAGATGTCCGGCTCATGGGCAAGCAGAATCACCGGCGCGTCGTCTTCTACTTGTGCCAGCGTGCCATCGAGATCGTCGAGGCCCTGCATATGCTTGCGCATCCATTTCTTGCCCGGCACCAACGCGAGTTGGTCTTCGAGGCCGGCGAGCCAGAAGCCGAGGCCATCCTTTTCCAGGCGGATGGCGCGATTGCTGTAGACGTTGATGCCGACGTCGGCGAGCGCCTTGTGACCGAAGGTGAGGCCGCCGCTGTTCTTCTGCGCGGTCCCGTCCTCCCACCAGTCGTGATTGCCCATGATCGCATGCACGCCGAGCGGCGCCTCAAGCGTCGCGAGCGCCTTCGACCATTCGCTGGAATGCACATAACGCGTGACAAGGTTCATGCCGGCGGCATAGTCGCCGAGAAGGACGGTGATATCGCCACCAAGCGCATTGGCCTGCCGGCAGATCGAGGCGATGCGGCTGGCGGACATCCATGGCTCACAGGCGTGGATGTCGGCAAGTGCCACCACCCGCAGCTTCAAGCCCGGCGACCAGCCCGGCGGCGTCAGCGCATAACGCGTCACGCTCAGCCGGGCGAGCGGCTCGATGGCAAAGGCATAGCTGCCAAGCGCCGCCATGCTGGCAATCCCGCCGCCGAGAAACTTCAGAAGCCCACGGCGCGTGATCATTTACTCGTCCTCGAGCGTCAATCGAAACTGGGTCGCCTCGACCTCTTTTGGCGGATTGAGGCCGATATGTTTCCAGGCATTGGCGGTCAATATGCGGCCGCGCGGCGTGCGCTGGATGAAACCCTGCTGGATCAGATAGGGTTCGATGATGTCTTCGATCGCATCGCGCGGTTCGGAAAGCCCCGCGGCAATGGTCTCGATGCCGACAGGCCCGCCAGCGAAATTCTGGGCGATCATGAAGAGATAGCGCCGGTCGAGCTGGTCGAGCCCCATATTGTCGACGAGAAGCCGCGTCAGTGCCTCGTCGGCGATCGTCTTGGTCACCGCCTCGGCCCGCGCCACTTCAGCGAAGTCGCGCACGCGCCTAAGCAGCCGACCGGCAATGCGCGGCGTGCCGCGCGCGCGGCGGGCGATCTCGCGCGCGCCGTCGTCGGTCATGCCGAGCCCCATCAGCCGGGAGCCACGGCGCACGATCGATTCCAGTTCCTCGACCGTGTAGAAATTGAGCCGCACCGGAATGCCGAAGCGGTCGCGCAGCGGCGTCGTCAGCAGGCCGAGACGGGTGGTTGCAGCGACCAGCGTGAACTTCGACAGATCGATCTTCACCGATCGCGCCGCCGGCCCCTCGCCGATGATCAGATCGAGCTGGAAATCTTCCATCGCCGGATAAAGGATTTCCTCGACGGCCGGGTTGAGCCGGTGGATTTCGTCGATGAACAGAACGTCGCGCTCTTCGAGATTGGTCAGAAGCGCTGCCAGATCGCCCGCCTTGGCGATAACAGGCCCGGAGGTCGAGCGGAAGTTGACGCCCAGTTCCTTGGCCATGATCTGCGCCAGCGTCGTCTTGCCCAGACCGGGCGGCCCGACGAACAGCACGTGATCGAGCGCTTCGCCGCGGTTCTTCGCCGCCTCGATGAAGATCTTCAGGTTGGCGCGGGCTTCCGCCTGGCCGGTGAATTCGTCCAGCGACTGCGGACGCATGGTCGCATCGAGATCTTCGCCGCGCTTTTCCGGCGTTATCAGACGTGCGGCTTCAGTCATCCATCCGTTCCAATCGATCGGGCATGCTTGCGCGTGGTGTCAAAGAGAATGCCCGTTTTGCATCGGCCGGCACGACAACGCAAGGATTCATCGCGCCAGTTCCTTGAGACCCAGCCGGATCAGCTTGGCACTGTCGGCATCCTCGCCGCCGTTCTTCAGCGCCGCGGCAACCGCATTTGCAGCCTGGTCGCGGGAATAGCCGAGGTTGGTCAACGCCGACACCGCGTCTGAAACCGGCGCCGAGGCAACACCCTCGCCAAGCTCCTGCTTGAGGCCGATCGTGCCGGACATTTCGCCGGCAAACGCCGGCGCCTTGTTCTTCAATTCGGTGACGATGCGCACCGCCACCTTCGGGCCGACGCCCGGCGCCCGCGATACCGAGGTCTTGTCCTGCAGCGCAATCGCGTTTGCAAGCTCGCCCGGCGTCAGCGTCGACAAGAGGGCGAGCGCAACCTTGGAGCCCACCCCCTGGACGCTCTGCAACAGCCGGAACCACTCACGCTCCAGCGCCGTCAGGAAGCCGAACAGCTTCAACTGGTCCTCGCGCACATAGGTCTCGATAAACAGCACCGCCGCCTCCCCCGCCGAACCCAGCTTCGACAATGTGCGCGCCGAACAATGGGCGACATAGCCGACGCCATGCACGTCGAGAACGACATGATCCTCGCCGATTTCGTCGATAGTACCCTTCAATTTGCCGATCATGTGGCGTCGTCTCTCATGGATGGATTGCGGGATGATCGGACCGACCATCGGAAATTAACGGCAGCAGCGCAACTACCCCATCAGGGCCGCAAGCCGGCTGGTCACCGACAGGCGGTTGTGCGCGTGGCAAATGGCGATCGCGAGCGCGTCGGCAGCATCGTTGCCCTTGAACTCGGCCTTCGGCATCAGAACCTTCAGCATCATGTGGATCTGCTGCTTTTCACCGTGACCGACACCGATGACGGCCTTCTTGACCGCGTTCGGCGCGTATTCGGCAACCCTCAAGCCCGCGCGCGCCGGCACCAGCATGGCGATGCCGCGCGCCTGCCCGAGCTTCAGCGTCGCCGTTGCATCCTTGTTGACGAAGGTCTGCTCCACCGCAGCCTCGTCCGGCTGATAGCTGTGCACGACTTCCGCCAGGCCATCATGCAGCTGGCAGAGCCGCGAAGCGAGATCCATGTCGCCATCCGAGGTCACGGTGCCGGAGGCAACGAACCGCAGCGAATTGCCAAGCGTTTCGATGATACCCCAGCCGGTACGGCGGAGGCCCGGATCGATGCCGATGATGCGAATCGTGGTCTGCATGAATTTCACCCTATGCTGCGTGTCCGGACGCTGCCAGCAAAAAGTGAACAAAACAAAAACATCCACATAAGGCAAACGCGGCTGCCGGAAATCTCGAGCACTACCCTTGGATTGAGGAATTTTGACCTTACATAGCCATTCAATCAATTTCGCTCAATAAAGGGCCTTGCTCATGGCGTCTTTCTCCGTCCTCGATCTCTCCCCGATCACCGAAGGCGGCAGCGTCGCCCAATCGCTCGAAAACTCGCGGCTCTTGGCGCAGGCGGCCGAAGAAAACGGCTACAAGCGGTTCTGGCTGGCCGAACACCACGGCATGAAGGGCATTGCCAGCGCTGCGACCTCGATTGTCATCTCCCATGTCGCAGCGGGAACGAAGACGATCCGCGTCGGCTCCGGCGGTATCATGTTGCCGAACCATTCGCCGCTGGTGATTGCCGAGCAGTTCGGCACACTTGCCGCCCTTTATCCCGGCCGGATCGATCTCGGGCTTGGGCGGGCGCCGGGCACCGACATGCGCACCGCCCAGGCGCTCCGCCGCAATATGGAGGCGAGCGCCAACAACTTCCCCAATGACGTCGTCGAACTGCAGGCACTGCTCGGCCCCATCGCCGAGGATCAGAAGATCATCGCGGTTCCGGGTTCCGACACCAATGTGCCGATCTGGCTGCTCGGATCGAGCCACTACAGCGCCCATCTCGCCGGCATGCTCGGTTTGCCCTTTGCCTTTGCCTCGCATTTCGCGCCCGACATGCTGCTGTCGGCGCTCGAGATCTATCGCGAGCGCTTCACGCCCTCGGAGACGCTGGACAAGCCGCACGTGATGGTCGGCGTCATGGGCGTGGCAGCTGCCACCGACGAGGAGGCGAACTACCTCTTCACGTCGATGCAGCAATCCTTTGTCGCCCTGCGGCGCAACGCCCGCGGCCGGTTCCCGGCACCGGTCGCATCCATGGACGGGCTATGGAGTTCGGACGAGAAGATCTTTGTCGATCATGCGATGTCCTATGCCATCGTCGGCGGGCCGGAGACGATCCGCAGAAAGATCGAAACGTTCCTCGACCAGACCAAGGCCGACGAACTGATCATCTCCATGCCGATCTTCGACATGGATGCCCGGCTCAAGTCGCTTCGGCTTTTCGCCGAAGCGCAGCAGGAGCTTGCCAAGGCGGCCTGACTGATCAGCCGTTCGCGCCCCGAAAGGCCGGCAGGATCTCGTCGATGCGATCGAAGAAACGATCCGGCCCGAGCGATTTCAGAAACGCGGGATCGGCGTAACCCCAGCCGACGGCGCCCGCCGCAATGCGTACTTTGCGGGCTGCCTCGATGTCGCGAGCCTCGTCGCCGATCGCAAGCATCCGCGAAGGATCGATACCAGCAAACTTGACGACCCTCTTGAAATGCTGCGCCTTGCCGAACAGCGTGGCGCCGCATTCGAACAGGTCGATAGCGCCAGCGGTCTCGCCTAGCGCCTTGCGAACGGCCGCTTCGCCATTCGAACTGACGACCGCGATGCCGATGCCAGCCGACTTCAGCGCCGTCAGCATGCCCGAAACGCCGGGGAAAAGCTGGATGGCCCGAGCCTGGGCGGCCATTTCCTGCCGCATGAAAGTGGCGATCTGCGGCAGTTTCCACATCGGTACGCCGAGATGCGCGATGATCTCGCGACTGCCCATGGCGCGCAGCCCCTTGAACTCCTCGACCGTGAGCTGGCGAAACCCGAAGCGCGCGGCAGCAAGGTTGCTCGCCGCCATGAACAGCTCCGCCGTATCGGCGAGTGTACCGTCGAAGTCGAAGATCGCGAACTCATACGCCATCGGTCACATCCCATCGGTGACGCCCAAAGAAAAACCCGTGCCCTTTAGGACACGGGTAGATCAAGACGTCTACAGCGCGGTGCGTCCGATTGGACGCGCAAGGGTCGCTGTAGCACTTTGAATTGCTGCATGTTTTTGTCCCTAAATCGGATGGGACTTAAGGAGACATGCAGTAGGCCTGAAAAAATCGGATCAGGCCGAAAGCTTCGCCATGACCTCATCGGACACTTCGAAGTTCGAATAGACGTTCTGCACGTCGTCGTCGTCTTCAAGAATGTCGATGAGCTTCATCAGCGACTGCGCCTTCTCCTCGTCAACAGGCACGGTGTTCTGGGCTTTCCAGATCGCATTGACGGTCTCGGCTTCGCCGAGCGTGTCTTCCAGAGCCTTGGAGACTTCGCCGATCGCTTCGAAACCGCAGATGATCGTGTGGCCGTCCTCGTCGGTGGTCACGTCGTCGGCACCGGCTTCGATCGCCGCTTCCATCACCTTGTCGGCGTCGCCGACCGAAAGCTTGTAGGTGATCTCGCCGACACGGTCGAAGGAGAAGGAAACCGAACCGGTTTCACCAAGCGCGCCACCCGCCTTGGTGAAGGTCGAGCGGACGTTGGAGGCGGTTCGGTTGCGGTTGTCGGTCAACGCCTCGACGATAACAGCGACGCCGCCCGGGCCATAACCTTCGTAACGGACTTCTTCGTAGTTCTCCGCGTCGCCGCCGGAGGCCTTCTTGATCGCCCGTTCGATGTTGTCCTTCGGCATCGATTGCGCCTTGGCGTTCTGGATCGCCAGACGCAGGCGCGCGTTCATCGACGGATCGGGCATGCCGGTCTTCGCCGCAACCGTGATTTCGCGCGCGAGCTTGGAAAACATTTTCGAGCGCACCGCATCCTGACGGCCCTTGCGGTGCATGATGTTCTTGAACTGTGAATGGCCAGCCATGGCACCCTCTGCATGCATGAATTTGAATGGAATGGGGCGCCTTATAGTTTTATTGCCGCTTTCCGTCCAGCAGGGGGCGTTTCTTTTCAGTTGGCGGAGATGCGCCCGCGACTGAGAACGAAGGCATGGCCGTCGTCGCGGCGGCAGGAAAGGCCCGTTCGTTCCGAGATGCAGGAAAAGGGCCCGCCCTGCCATGTCACCCCATATTCGAGGATCGGCCCGGCCGAACAGCAGCTCGGATCTCCGACCTCGCGATTGATCGTTGCCGCGCCGGCCCGTCCGAGCGTTGCCCTGACGTAACGCGGCGCGATGATATCGCAGGAAAGTTCCGGCCCGCCGTCGGCAGGCTGATAGGTCGGCGTGCCGCCCGCGGGCGTGTAGATGCAGCCGATATTGCCCGATGGCATCACGAACTCTTCCTGCTCGGCAACGGGCGCGACAGTCGCCTGGGGAACAGCTTGCGGGTGCTGGGTGTCGGGAGGCGGCATGCGCGGTGCAGGCGCGCCTCCGGCCAGAGCTGCCGTTGCCAAAACCATTGTTGAAAAGGACAGAAACGCAACGACGCCGGCTGCAAACATTCTCATTGGGCAATCCCGATCAGACTCCCTGGAGGATATAAATCAGCGGTTTGCTTGGCAAGGAACGCAGCGAGACTTTGACGCTCGCTCCAGTCGCGAAGCTCTTGTCGAAATCGTCGCCGAACATGTCGAGGAAGGCGTCGATCGGGGGACCGCGTCGATGCATCGGCAAGATCAGCGCCGCGCGCAGCCGCGAAACGACGCGACTCATGCTTTCGGCCCCCATCGTCAGCCCGCCATCGACCGGTACCATCAGCACGTCGAGCCTGCCGATCTGCCGGTAGTGGCTGTCATCGAGCTCGTGGTGCAGATGGCCGAGATGGCCAATGCACAGACCCGCCACCTCGAAGATGAAGATGGAATTGCCATCATGCTCCATCGTCATGGCGCCGGAGCGGATGTCCGTGGTGACATTGCGGATATAGGCATCGCCGACGACGAGGTCGTGTCGCGCCGGCTCGCCGTCTTCACCCCAACCATGCAGCACCGTGCGGATCGCCGGATCCGGCGTCAAAGTGTAGTGGCTGGAATGCGCCTTGTTCATCGTCACCACGGTCGGCGGCGCGACGGACGGAACCAGCCATTATAGTCCGTGGCGATCGAAACACCGCCCGGTGTCTCGATCAAAAAGGTCGAGTGGCCGAGATAGGTGATCGTCACTTCGCCAGCGACCATCTGCCCCTTCGTTGCGGCGGCCGGTGTGAAACTGGCGAAAGTGGCCTGCGGCAACGCCTCGGCGATCGCCTGGCATTGGCTCACTTGTGCGGGCGCTGCCTGTGCATGCGCGGCCGACGGCCAGAAGGCATGCAGAAGCCAGATCGCGGCAAAAGTGTAGGCAAGGTAGCGGAGCATCATCCATCACCTTTCACACCGCGCGCGCATGACCTGTGCTCAAGCACGTCAGACTTGGGTACAGGTCATGCGGCCGTTGACAGTATCGGCAGTGAACGCGTCAGTTCGAGAAACGCTGCCGTCACGGGCGAAAGGAGGATTGTTCAAGCGCGCCGTAACGTCCAGCGACAAAGCTCCATCAAGCACTCACGTTTGCGTCATTGTGCTGGCATTGCGAACAGCGGCGCGCGTCCTGTTCACAGCAAAACGCCCCGGCGCTGCCACCGGGGCGTTGGATCACAAGCAACAGCGCTCGTGTTACTCGGCCGGCGTCGCCATCGGCTCGCTCGCCGCAACCGGCTTGCGCCGGCGGAACGAGCGCAGCGTAACGTAGAAGACCGGCGTCAGGAACAGGCCAAGGAAGGTCACGCCGAGCATGCCGGAGAACACCGCCGTTCCGAGCGACTGGCGCATTTCGGCACCGGGTCCCGTGGCGATCATCAGCGGCACGACGCCGAGGATGAAGGCGAAGGCAGTCATCAGGATCGGCCGCAGACGCAACTGGCTGGCCTCGACCGCCGCTTCGATCGGTGTTTTCCCCTCATCCTCGCCCTGGCGGGCGAACTCGACAATCAGGATCGCGTTCTTCGCAGCAAGCCCGATCAGCACGATCAACCCGATCTGGGTCAGCACGTTGTTGTCGAGCCCCCGTAGGAAAACGCCGATGAGTGCCGAGAGCACACCGAGCGGCACGATCAGGATGATCGCCAGCGGCAGGACCCAGCTTTCATACTGCGCTGCCAGCGCCAGGAACACAAAGACGACCGACAGCGCGAAGATGAAGACCGCGGTGTTGCCCGTCTGGCGCTCCTGGAAGGCGAGTTCCGTCCACTCGAACGATGTGCCTTGTGGCAGCATCTGGGCCGCAAGCGCCTCCATCTTGTCGAGGCTCGTGCCGGTCGAGACACCCGGCGCCGGGTTGCCCTGCAACGGTACCGAGACATACATATTGTATCGCTGCACCAAGGCGGGACCCGCAGTGTCGCGAATCTCGACCAGTGTGCCCATGGGCACCAGTGCGCCGGTGGCAGAGCGGACCTTCAGCGCCAGGATGTCGTCGCGCTCCAGACGGTACTGCTGGTCGGCCTGTGCCCGCACCTGATAGACGCGGCCAAAGGCATTGAAGTCGTTGACATAGGATGTGCCGAGATTGATCGACAGTGCCTCGAAGATGTTCGGGATTGGCACGTTCAAGGTCCTCGCCTTGTCGCGATCGATCGCCAGGAAGTATTGCGGGCTCGACGCCGAGAACGTCGTGAAGACGCCGGTCAGCCCCTCGGTCTGGTTGGCAGCACCCATCATCTGGTAGGCCAGCCCCAGCACGCGGCGCATGTCGGCACTCTGCCGGTCGACAATCTGCATTTTGAAGCCGCCGGAGTTGCCGATGCCACGCACCGACGGCGGGGGAACGGCGATGATGAAGGCCTCCTGGATACTTTGCAGGCTGCCATAGAGTTGGCCGATGATCTGGTTGGCGCTCTCGCCGTGCTTGAGCCGCTCCTCGAAGCTCTCGAAGGACGCGAAGATGACACCGGCATTGGACGCATTGGTGAAGGTCGCGCCGTTGAAACCGGCGAAGGCGACGGCGTTTTTCACGCCGGGCACTTCCTGGATGATCTTCGAAGCGCGCTTGACCACCGCATCGGTCCGATCGAGCGACGCGCCGTCGGGAAGCTGGATGACGACGATGGCATAACCCTGGTCCATGGTCGGTACGAAGCCGCTCGGCACGATCTGCGCCATGTACCAGGTGGCGCCAAGCAGGCCGACGAAGACGATGAGCGCCGCAGCGAGCGCCGTTTTTGTCGAAATCAGCTTGCGCACGATCCAGGCGTAGCCTTCAGCCATGCGGTCGAAACCGTTGTTGAAGCCGTTTGCCAGCGACCGACCAAACCGGGTGAGCGGGTTGCCGCTTTCGTGGTGATTGTTCTCGTGCGGTTTCAACAGGATTGCCGCGAGCGCCGGCGACAGCGTCAGCGAATTGAAGGCGGAAATCACCGTCGCCACTGATATCGTGACGGCGAACTGCAGATAGAACTGGCCGGCAATACCGGGGATGAAGGCCGTCGGAATGAAGACGGCGGTCAGCACCAGCGAGATCGCGATGACCGCTGCCCCCACTTCGTCCATGGTCACGTGCGACGCCTCGCGCGGGGTCATGCCGCGCGCCAGGTTTCGTTCGACGTTCTCGACCACGACGATGGCATCGTCGACGACGATGCCGATCGCCAGCACCAGGCCGAACAATGTCAGCATATTGAGCGAGAAGCCGAAGGCGTAGAGGAAAGCGAAGGTGCCGACCAGCGACACCGGGATCGCCACGATCGGGATGATCGCTGTGCGCCAGGATTGCAGGAAGATGAGAACCACGAGCGCCACCAGAATGGCGGCTTCGCCGATCGTCTTGTAGACCTCGTTGATCGATTCGGAGATGAACTCGGTCGGGTTGTAGACGATCCGGTATTCGAGGCCCTCCGGAAAGTCCTTCGAAACGTCCGTCATCACCTTCTGGATCGCGTCGGCCGCGTCGAGCGCGTTGGTACCCGGCCGCGAGAAGATGCCGAGCGCCACGGCCGGGCTGCCGTCCAGATAGCTGTTGTTGACGTATTCGCGGGCGCCGAGTTCGATGCGCGCCACGTCCTGCAGCTGCACCAGCCGTCCGCTCTCCGTCGCCTTGACGATGACGTAGCGGAACTGGCGGGCATCGCTGAAGCGGCCGTCGGTGGTAACAGTATATTGGAACGCGCTGTCGCCCGGTGTCGGCGGCGCGCCGATCGAACCGCCCGAGACCTGCACGTTCTGCTCGCGCAACGCCTGCACGACGTCGCCTGCCGTCATTCCGTAGGCCGAGAGCTTTTCCGGATCGAGCCAGACGCGCAGCGCATATTCACGCTCGCCGAACAGGATGACGTCACCGACGCCGTCGAGACGGACCAGCAGGTCGCGGATGCGGGTGCGGGCATAGTTCGAGACGTAGAGCTGGTCGTAACGTTCGTTCGGCGACAGCAGATGCACGACCATCATCAGGTCGGGTGAACTTTTCGCCGTAGTGATGCCGATGCGCCGGACATCTTCGGGCAGGCGCGGTTCGGCGATGGACACGCGGTTCTGCACCAGAACCTGGGCCTGATCGAGGTCCGTTCCAAGCTTGAAGGTGATGGTCAGCGCCATCGAACCGTCGGCGGTCGAATAGGAGGACATGTAGAGCATGTTCTCGACGCCGTTGATTTCCTGTTCCAGCGGCGTCGCCACCGTGTTGGCGATGGTTTCGGCATCGGCGCCCGGATAGGCCGCGCGAACGACGATGGTCGGCGGTGCGATTTCCGGATACTGCGCCACAGGCAGCTGGAAGTAGGCGATGCTGCCGACGATCAGCAACACGATCGAAAGCACCGATGCGAAGATCGGCCGGTCTACGAAGAAATGGGCAAACCTCATTGAGCGCTCCCCGTCGCTTGAGCTTCAGGAGGCAGTTCAACGATCTCGGGCTTCACCTTCGTGCCCGGACGTGCCCGCATCAGGCCGTTGACCACGATGGTTTCGTCGCCGGTCATACCGCTGCGGATGACACGATAGCCATGAAGCTTCGGACCGAGCCGCACCGGCTTGGTCGCAACGGTGCCGTCTTCGCGCACCTCATAAACGATGCGTTCGTTCTGGTCGGCGCCGATCGCTTCATCGGGAATGAGCACAGCCTTGTAGGTGTTCGAGCCCTCGAGTTCGGCGCGACCGAAGAGACCCGGCTGTAGCACGTAGTTGGGATTGTCGAAGCGCGCACGCACCCGCATCGTGCCGCTTGCCTGGTCCAGCCGGTTCTCGGCGAAATCGAGCTTGCCCTTGAACGGCGCCTCGTTGGAATCAGCGATGGTGACCATGACATCGAGCGCGCCGCCGCCCTCCTGAAGTGCGCTGCCGCGTTCGCGAGCAACACGCGCATAGGAAAGCAGGCGACGCTCATCGACGTCGAAATAGAAGTCGATCGGATCGAGCGAAACGATCGTCGTCAGCACGGTCTGGTCCGCTTGAACGAGGTTGCCGGTCGAGATCAGGCGGCGATCGACGCGGCCGGTCAGCGGTGCGATGATCGTCGTATAGTCGAGATCGAGCTTGGCGCGCTCGGCCGCGGCTTCCGCTCCGCGCACGGCGGCTTGCGCCGAAAGCAATTCCCGGCGGTGGTCATCGAGCGTCGAGACGGAGAGCGTGCCGGTTCCAGTCAGGGATTCCGTGCGCTTGAACTGTGTCTCGGCAAAGGCGAGAGACGAACGCGTCGACTCGAGCGTCGCCTCCGCCTGCGACAGCGCGGTGCGATAGGGGCGTTGGTCAATGACGAAGAGCTTGTCGCCCTTCTTCACCAGGGCACCGTCGGTGAAGTTGACCTCGTCGAGATAGCCCCCGACGCGGGCGCGGACGGAAACTTCATCGACTGCCTCGAAGCGACCGATGAACTCGTCGCTGTCGATCACATCGCGAACGACCGGCTTGGCGGCAGTGACGGTGGGAAGCTGCGCATCCTGCGCGACGACGTTGGCTGCAGAGAAAAGGGAAATCGAAACGCCGAAAATCATCGGCAAATGCCATCTTGAATACATGCACGCTCTCCGAATGCACCGACAGCGCCGCGCGTCATAGATGAAGCGCAAAAGGACGCTGTCACGCTTGAAACTCGCCGCATAATTTGCTCCTCAAATCGACGCCGATCCAAGGAATTATGCAGTAAAATCGAGAACGCCCGGCACGGGACATTGGTCGTCCGAGTACCTGCGGCGACATTTCGAACCCGCAATCCTGTGCTGCGGATGGTACTCAGTATGGAAGACTTGCGAGCGTCAACCGTGTCCGAACGGCGCTGACGTGGCGTTACCCTGCCATCATTTCGCCGGCTTGTCACCTTGAAAAAAATCAATTCCGGGAAGGTGATACGTGTGCAAACCCGCGCCTTGGTCAGGCGCGGGCGAGACGATCAGGCGACCGAAAATCATCAATCTGAGGATGGCTCAGGCCCAGAAATCCGGGATCGTTTCGGTCAATCTCGGACCGAGGCGCAGCGGCGCGATCTTTTCGGCAAGGCCGGTGCGGTCGGAAATCTCAACGCCGAGGCCGCAGATGGTCGCCGGCCCCGATGCCGCCTCGAAACGCCCCTTCGGCATCTTCGAAATAAACCGGTTCAGCGGTTCTTCCTTGTCCATGCCGAGCGAGGAATCATAGTCGCCGCACATGCCGGCGTCACTCATATAGGCGGTGCCGCCGTTGAGGATCTGATGATCGGCCGTCGGTACATGGGTGTGGGTGCCGACGACGAGGCTTGCCCGTCCGTCGACGAAGTGGCCGAAACACTGCTTCTCGCTCGTCGCCTCGGCATGAAAGTCGAAGACGATGGCGTCCGCCTGCTCGCCGAGCGGGCAGGCATCGAGGATCGCTTCGGCCGATTTGAAGGGGTCGTCGAGTTCGGGGTGCATGAAGACGCGACCCATGACATTGGCAACCAGCACGCGTGCGCCGTTGCGGGCAAAGAACAGGTTCGATCCGCGCCCGGGCGTGCCCGCCGGATAGTTGGCCGGCCGTAAAAACTGGTCATGCCGCTCGCAGAAGACGACCGCCTCCTTCTGGTCCCAGACATGGTTGCCTGTGGTGACGACATCGGCACCGGCATTGATCGTCTCGAGAAAGATATCTTCGGTGATGCCGAAGCCGCCGGCGGCGTTCTCGCCGTTGACGATGACGAAGTCCAGCATGAGGTCACCGACCAGCCCCGGAAGACGCTCCCAGACCGCCGTGCGGCCCGTCTTGCCAACCATATCTCCCAGAAACAAAAGCCTCATGCCCGTTCAATCCCACCAGAGCAGTTCCAGGAGGTTTTGCGTCCGGAACTGCGTAAAACAACAAAGAGATAGAGCGTTTCCAGGAATCCGTAGATTGCCTGAAACCCTCTAGAAATGTCGAAATCCGCTCTCCGTGAGGACGGCGTCCAGCGCGACGTCGTGCGGTTCAGCGGGCACTGATGCCACTTCCTGGCAGTCAAATGCAATCCCGATCAGCTTCGGCAGATGCCCTTTGTTGCGCAGTTTGTCGATGGCGCGGTCGTAATATCCGGCGCCGTAGCCGATGCGATGACCGGTCGCATCGAAGGCCGACAGTGGCACGAGCATGATATCGGGGTCGAGTTCCGGCGCATCCGGGCCAGGCCCCGTCGTGCCGAAACCGGTCTCGATGACGGAAGCGCCATTGAGCAATTCGCGGAACACGATCGTCTTCTTGTCGATGATGACGGGCAGGCAGAGCCGCGCGCCGCGATCCCGAAGGCGCGCCATCAGCGGCCGGATGTCCATCTCGGAACGGATCGGCCAAAAGCCGGCAACGATATGGCCGCGATCGAGCGCAATGACGTCGCCAGCGTGATCGGCCATGGTCAGGCTTGCCTCGATGCGGCTCTCCGGCGCCATCGCGTCGCGAAGCGCCAGCTTCTCCTTGCGCAGAGCGGCCTTCAGATCCTTTGGTGACATCATTCCCCTCCGACAGACTGCGCGCAAATATTCGACCGCCCGCACATTCTTTTCCCAAAATGAAACAGAACGTCGTGGACCGATCGATTTCCCGCCTCCGCGCTTGCGATCTAACGCATTGCAGCCTTTAGCTCGAACCACGTCACCGCCGGTTTTGCAACAGTTTGCGACAGTCGAACAGCGCATTCCCGCAACGGCACAGAGTTAGCGTTCCGTTCATCATGGACAACGGTTCCGCTTTCGCATGAGTGGGGCCGCGTGCAAATACAGTCGTGATTTCAAATAATTAGCAGGAACTAATGCCCGCGTTCGATGTATGGACGCGCTCCTGCAGGCAGCAGTGGAAAAGCCGACGTCCATGAAGGACCAGATGAACGAACTCGATCCGTTGGAATTGCGTTGCCTGACGCTGGCCGCCCGCGGCCGCACCCGTCAGGACATGATGCGCGAGACCGACATTCCCCTCGACCGCATCGACAGGGCCTTGCAGGACGCCATGCGCAAGCTGCAGGCGGGCAATCTTGCAGAAGCGATTTTCCGCGCCGCCCGTCTCGATATTATTTCATAACATCCAGAGCGACCGATAGACCGCATCCCTGCCCAAACCCTCCCGCCAGCGGTCGTCGAACCGCAGCTCACGGCGCCCTGCATCGTGCAGCAGATGCGGCTTGTCGCGTGGGATCGCAGGCGGCGGCTCCACGGAAGCGGCTATTAGCATCCAGCGACTTGATGACACGAGCCGGGCACGGATGGTGGTGTGAAGATCGGAGAAGAAGACAAGAGCAAGAACGCTCATCGGGACAGCCTTGATGTCTATAGGACCGGCTAATTGTCCTCGCCTCGTTGACATCTGACAAACGAATTGCAAGCATGACTACCATCAGAAACTCTGATGGTAGAGACAATGTCCGTCCCCCTCGACAGCGATCTGCTCAGAACCTTTCTCGCCGTTGCCGACGCCGGCAATCTGACACGCGCCGCCGACAGCATCGGCCGCACACAGTCCGCCGTCAGCATGCAACTCAAGAAACTCGAGGACATGCTCGGCGACCCGCTGTTCG
Source organism: Ensifer sp. 1H6 (assembly GCF_001976035.1). NCBI lineage: Bacteria > Pseudomonadati > Pseudomonadota > Alphaproteobacteria > Hyphomicrobiales > Rhizobiaceae > Ensifer > Ensifer sp. 1H6. Next base: position 135,739 of record NZ_MOAI01000004.1, read on the forward strand.
AGCGTCATTCGCGCGGCGTGGTGCCGACGGCGCAGGGCTTGCGTCTCGTCGACAACGCCCGGCGGATCGTGGCTCTGCTCGACGATACCGCGGCATCGATGCGCCTGCCGGCGCTCGATGGAACGGTCAGGATCGGCATCTCCGAGGAATACATCAACTCCACGCTTCCGAAAGCTTTGGGCGCCTTTGCTGCCGTTCATCCCGGCGTGGAAGTGACGGTGCAGCAGGGTGTGTCGATGTCGAACGTCAACGCCCTTGCTGCCGGCGAAATCGACATCGCCGTGGTTTTCGAGCCTGGCGGACCGACGAAAAACGAAGTCCTCATGATCGACCCCACAGTCTGGGTGACCTCGGACCAGCACGCGGCCCATGAACGCCGGCCCCTGCCGATCGCCACCTATACCTATCTGGCAGGAGGGTGGTGCGATGACCTTGCGATGAAGAGCCTGAGGAAGCGTGGGCTCGAAAGCCGCGTCGCCTATGCGAGCCGGACCAGCAACGGCCTGATCGCCGCCGTGATCTCGGGGCTTGCCATTGCGCCCTTGTCGCGCAGCGCCATACCGGTCGGTTGCCGCGAACTGACCGAAGAAGACGGCTTCAGCGTCATCGATTTTTCCAACGTCGTGCTGCGCACCCGACCCGGCAAGCGCTCGCAGACCGTCGACGCGATGGCCGACGCCATCCGCAGCGCTTTTGCCGCCGGTTAAGACTGATGGAGAAGAGGGAAGAGGTGCGATCCACCCAACCGATGGATATTTTACGATCCCGGGTGCCTACAAAGTAGGTGGGCGCCATATGTCCGAGCCCACAAGCCCGGCCAGGGACAGCTCCCTTGAGATCGAGTAAGGCCCCGGGGATTGTGGATCCTGTCGGGAAGCGCAGACCGCATCCGACATATAGAGCCTATCCCTGCTTCGCGCCAGTGGCAGCCCGACGAAAGAGCTCAGTTTGTCGAAGACGTTGCCCGGCCATTGAGCTTGGCGGCAATGGTGTGGATTTGCGAGGTGACTTCGCTCAGCGCCGAGGCCAGGAGCTCCTCGCTTCTTGCCTGGTCGGTGAGGGTACTGTCGCGCCCCCGCTTGAGGGTGTCGACTTCCGCTTCGAGCGCCTTCAGCCGGCGGTTCACTTCGCTGAGTTCGTCCATGACCATGATGCCGGCCATGACCGTCAGCCTGAGGTCGCCGATCTCGCCGAACTGCGTCTTCAAATGACCGACATACTGATCGAAGTTGGTGGCCAGTTCGATCAGATGATCTTCCTGTCCCTCTTCGCAGGCCATGCGATAGGCCTTGCCGTCGATCGATACTGTCACCTGCGCCATGTCGCTTAAACCTCAGCGGTCGAGCACCGCTCGAATGGTTTCCATCGCCGTCACGAGGCGTCGGGAAACCTCGCGGTTGACCTCTTCAAGTCGGTTTGCCCGGAATTGGGATTGGTCGAGTTCCTGTGCCAGTCGCGACCGGTCCGAATTGACCCGCCGGACCTCGCCCTCGAACTCGCCGAGATCGCGTTCCCTGTCAAAACGGCTGTCGATCGCGTTTTCCAGGGACTGAACCGCGTTCTTCAGTTCGTCGATCGCCGCTTTGACCGTCTTTGCCGGCATGTTTTTCGATACCTCGCATGTGAGGCCGAATCGCCAGCATCCCGTCCGCCGCTTCGGCTCACTCCTTTTTAAACCTATTACGCAAATCTCAACAATGCCAACTGTAGCAAAGCATTACGGAAGCTGTGGATGGTTTGTATAGCCGGCTCATCCGGCCGCAGCGCAAAAACTCTGCTGCGACGCGATATCACCCCTTGAAAACCATGCTGCCAATGGCCGCAAAAGGCCTGTATTTGTTGACTCGCGCGGCGCAGATGCTATTTGTCTGCCGCTTCTTGCACGGTCTTTGGAGGATAGAGACCGTCCCCTGACCACCGAACTCAAAACGGAACAGTCATGATCTCTCGCGAAAAACACGACCGGATGGCGAATGCGATCCGTTTCCTCTCCATGGACGCCGTCGAGAAGGCAAATTCAGGTCACCCCGGCCTGCCCATGGGTGCGGCTGACATAGCGACAGTCCTCTTCACGCGCTTCCTCAGCTTCGATCCCAAAAACCCCTCCTGGCCGAACCGCGACCGCTTCGTGCTGTCGGCCGGTCACGGCTCGATGCTGCTTTATTCGCTGCTCTATTTGACGGGCTACGAAGACATCTCCATCGAAGAGATCAAGAATTTCCGCCAACTCGGCGCCCGCACCGCCGGTCACCCGGAATATGGCCACGCCGCCGGCATCGAGACGACCACCGGTCCGCTCGGCCAGGGCATTGCCAATGCCGTCGGCATGGCGATCGCCGAGCGCAAGCTGCGCGACGAGTTCGGCGCCGACCTGATGGAGCACTACACCTATGCGCTCGCGGGCGACGGCTGCCTCATGGAAGGCATCAGCCAGGAAGCGATTTCGCTTGCCGGCCACCTCAAGCTCAACAAGCTGATCGTCTTCTGGGACGACAACAACATTTCGATCGACGGCCCGATCTCGATCGCCGACTCGACCGACCAGCACGCCCGCTTCCGCGCCTCGAACTGGAACACCATCGCCGTCGACGGCCATGATCCGGAAGCCATTGCCGCTGCGATCGAACAGGCGCAGAAGTCCGACAAGCCGACCATGATCGCGTGCAAGACGACGATCGGTTTCGGCGCGCCGAACAAGGCCGGCACCCACAAGGTTCACGGCTCGCCGCTCGGCGCCGAGGAGATCGCCGCCACCCGCAAGGCGCTGAACTGGGAATCCGAAGCCTTCGTCGTTCCGTCCGACGTGCTCGACGCCTGGCGCCTGGCCGGCCTGCGTTCGACCAAGACCCGCAAGGACTGGGAAGAGCGCCTCGACAAGAGCGACGCCGAGAAGAAGGCACAGTTCGTTCGCCGCTTCTCCGGCGAACTCGAAGGCCGCCTGTCGTCGGCCATCGACGACTACAAGCGCAAGCTGGCCGAGACCAAGCCGTCGCCGGCAACCCGCAAGGCTTCCGAAGACGCGCTCGAAGTCATCAACGGCGTCCTGGCCGAAACGATCGGCGGCTCGGCCGACCTGACCGGCTCCAACAACACCAAGACCAGCCAGACCAAGTCGATCACCCCGGACGATTTCTCCGGCCGCTACATCCACTACGGCGTGCGCGAGCATGGCATGGCGGCTGCGATGAACGGCATGGCGCTGCATGGCGGCGTCATCCCCTACTCCGGCGGCTTCCTGATCTTCTCGGACTACTGCCGTCCGTCGATCCGCCTCGCCGCTCTGATGGGCATCCGCGTCATCCACGTGCTGACGCATGATTCCATCGGCCTTGGCGAAGACGGCCCGACGCATCAGCCGGTCGAGCACATGGCGGCGCTGCGCGCCATCCCGAACCTCCTGATGTTCCGCCCGGCCGACGCCACGGAGACGGCCGAGTGCTGGCAGCTGGCGCTTGAAAGCCACAACCGCCCGTCCGGCATCGCGCTGACCCGCCAGAACCTGATGGCCGTGCGCACCGAGTATGAGGAAGAAAACCTCTGCGCTCGCGGCGCCTACGACCTGATCTCGGCAAGCGACGCCAAGGTGACGATCTTCGCCACCGGCTCGGAAGTCGAAATCGCCGTCAAGGCCTGCCAGGCGCTGACCGCCAAGGGCATCTCGACCCGCGTCGTCTCGGTCCCCTGCTTCGAACTCTTTGCCGAGCAGAGCGAAGACTACCAGCAGGCGATCATCGGCAACTCGCCGGTCAAGATCGCCGTCGAAGCCGGCATCCGCCAGGGTTGGGATCATTTCATCGGCAGCGACGGTGCCTTCATCGGCATGTCGTCCTTCGGTGCTTCCGGTCCCTACAAGGAACTCTACAAGCACTTCGGCATCACGCCTGAGGCGGTCGTCGCCGCTGCGGAAGCCAAGCTTTCCTGATCAAGCCGCGGGGCGCGCGTGAAAGCGCGCCCCGCTTTTTTCCGACCATGCCATTCAGACAGGGAGAGACCCGATATGACAGTGAAAGTCGCCATTAACGGTTTTGGCCGCATCGGCCGCAACGTGCTGCGCGCCATCGTTGAATCCGGCCGCAAGGATATTGAAGTCGTTGCCATCAACGACCTCGGCCCGGTCGAGACCAACGCACACCTGCTGCGTTTCGATTCCATCCACGGCCGTTTCCCGGCTGATGTGAAGGTCGAAGGCGATGCGATCATCATCAACGGCGGCAAGCCGATCAAGGTCACCGCGATCCGCAACCCGGCCGAACTGCCGCACAAGGAACTCGGCGTCGACGTCGCGATGGAATGCACCGGCATCTTCACCGCCCGCGACAAGGCAGCCGCACACCTGGAAGCCGGCGCCAAGCGCGTCATCGTTTCGGCTCCGGCCGAGGGCGCCGATCTCACCGTCGTTTACGGCGTCAACCACGACAAGCTGACGAAGGATCACCTCGTCATCTCCAACGCATCGTGCACGACCAACTGCCTTGCACCGGTCGCCAAGGTCCTGAACGACGTCATCGGCATCGACCACGGCATGATGACGACGATCCACTCCTACACCAACGACCAGCCGTCGCTCGACCAGATGCACAAGGATCTGTACCGCGCTCGCGCTGCAGCCCTGTCGATGATCCCGACCTCGACCGGTGCTGCCAAGGCCGTTGGCCTCGTTCTGCCGGAACTGAAGGGCAAGCTCGACGGCTTCGCCATGCGCGTTCCGACCCCGAACGTCTCGGTCGTCGACCTCAAGTTCGTCGCCAAGCGCGAAACCACCAAGGAAGAGATCAACGCTGCGATCAAGGCAGCTGCTGACGGCCCGCTCAAGGGCATCCTCGGCTACACGCTCGCTCCGAACGTCTCGATCGACTTTAACCACGACCCGCATTCCTCGGTCTTCCACATGGACCAGACCAAGGTGATGGAAGGCAGGTTCGTGTCGATCCTGACCTGGTACGACAACGAGTGGGGCTTCTCCAACCGCATGTCCGACACTGCGGTTGCGCTCAGCAAGCTCATCTAACTCCGATGTTTCGCGCCCTTTCCCAAACGACGGTCCGCTGGCGTCCGCTGGAGGGGGAAGGGCTCGAACATCTGACGCTGACGCAAACCGACACAACCAACGGCGCGGTCATCCGCGCCGTTGGCGTTCTGATCGGCAACCGCGGCGGCACGCCCTACGGTGTGCGCTACGGGATCGATTGCGATGCCGGATGGCTGGTTCGAAAGCTCATGGTCGATACGACCGATGGCCGGAGCCTTCATCCGCGCTCGGATGCTCCGGGCCAATGGGCGACGTCGGGAGGCACGGCGCTGCCCGAATTCGACGGCTGCGTCGACATCGACCTCGCCGGAACGCCCTTTACCAACACGCTGCCGATCCGCCGCCTCGGCCTTGATTGCAAGGCCGGCAAGGCGCGGCTGAAAATGCTGTACGTGCCGTTCGACACCTTTGAACCGGTGGTCGACCGCCAGCACTATACCTGCCTCGATGATGGCAGGCTCTATCGCTACGAGGCCGAGGACCGCAGCTTTGCCGCAGACCTGCCCGTGGACGAGGACGGCCTCGTCATCGACTACCCCACCCTTTTCCAGAGACTATCACCGGAGACGATCTGATGACTTTCAAGACCCTCGACGACCTGACCGACATTGCCGGCAAGCGCGTGCTTGTGCGTGTCGACCTCAACGTGCCGGTCAAGGACGGCGTGGTCACCGACGCAACCCGCATCGAACGCGTCGCGCCGACTATCCGCGAACTGTCGGAAAAGGGCGCCAAGGTCATTCTGCTGGCGCATTTCGGCCGCCCGAAGGGTGAGCCGGTCGCCGAAATGTCGCTGAAGACCATTGCGCCGGCAGTGGAAGACATCCTCGACCAGCGCGTTCACTTTGCCGCCGACTGCATCGGCGACAAGGCTGCAAATGCCATCGCCGAGATGAATGACGGCGACGTGCTGCTGGTCGAAAACACCCGCTTCCACAAGGGTGAAGAGAAGAACGAGCCGGACTTCGTCAAGGCACTTGCCGCCAACGGCGACATCTATGTCAACGATGCCTTTTCGGCCGCGCACCGCGCCCACGCCTCGACCGAGGGCCTTGCCCACCACCTGCCGGCCTATGCCGGCCGCACCATGCAGGCCGAGCTCGAGGCACTTGAAAAGGGTCTCGGCCAGCCGAAGCGCCCGGTCGTTGCCATCGTCGGCGGCGCCAAGGTCTCGACCAAGATCGATCTGCTGCAGAACCTCGTGAAGAAGGTCGACGCCCTCGTCATCGGTGGCGGCATGGCCAATACCTTCATCGCCGCAAAGGGCGCCAATGTCGGCAAGTCGCTCTGCGAGCACGATCTCGCCGATACCGCCAAGGCGATCATCACTGCAGCGGCTGAAGCCGGTTGCGCCATCGTCCTGCCGGAAGACGGCGTCGTCGCCCGCGAATTCAAGGCCGGCGCCGACAATGAAGTGGTGGAGATCAACGCCATTCCGGCGGATGCGATGATGCTGGACGTCGGTCCGAAGTCGATCGCTGCGGTCAACGACTGGATCTCCAAGGCCGAGACGCTGGTCTGGAACGGTCCGCTCGGCGCCTTCGAAATCGCCCCCTTCGACAAGGCGACGGTCGCCGTTGCCAAGCATGCGGCTGCCCGCACCCGCCAGGGATCGCTCGTGTCGGTCGCCGGCGGCGGCGATACGGTTGCAGCCCTCAACCACGCCGAAGTCACGGACGATTTCAGCTATGTCTCGACCGCCGGCGGCGCCTTCCTCGAGTGGATGGAAGGCAAGCCGCTGCCGGGCGTCGACATCCTCAAGCAGCAGAAATAAGTCAGGCGCTCAGGCGCGCGGCTTACCCGCGCGCCTGAGACGCAGAAAAAACCAAGATAATTCAAACGATTAAAATTATTTAAATCGTTTCAGTCGCTTTTCCTGCCTTTTTCCCGGACAATTTCCCCTGTTACTCACGCCCTGTTTGGGGGCGTGGCGGTCACGTGCGCACCGACGGCCCCGAAACGGTTTCAGTGGTTGCCTGATCCTTGCTGATCGGCGCTGAGCGGGATGAGGAAAACGCCTGCTTTTTCCGTCCGTATCCCGCTCTACTTATTGGGAACGATCACGGTTATGATTTGGCCCGGCCCGGCCCAAATCATCGTGACCTAGGGAGAAAAACATGAGCGAAAGACTGGAAGACATCGCAGTTGCCATGGTCGCAAACGGCCGGGGTCTGCTTGCCGCCGACGAGTCCACGGCGACGATCAAGAAGCGCTTCGACGGCATCGGTCTGGAATCGACCGAGACATCGCGGCGCGACTATCGCGAAATGCTCGTTCGCGCCGACGAGGCGATGCGCAAGTACATTTCCGGCGTCATTCTCTACGAAGAGACCCTGTTCCAGGAGGCGGCCGACGGCACGCCGCTGGTGGACGTCATCCGCGCCGCCGGCTCGATCCCGGGCATCAAGGTCGATGCCGGGGCCAAACCGATGACCAATTTTCCGGCGGAGACCATCACCGAAGGTCTCGACGGGCTCGCACAACGCCTGACGAAATATTACGAGGCCGGTGCCCGCTTTGCCAAATGGCGTGGCGTGATTGCCATTTCGGACAACCTGCCGAGCCCAGGTGCCGTCAGGGCGAACGCACATGCGCTCGCGCGCTACGCCGCCCTTTGCCAGGAAGCCGGCATCGTTCCGATCGTCGAGCCGGAGGTGCTGATGGATGGCGCGCCGGGCGATCACTCGATCGACCGGTCGCAGGAGGTCACCGAATGGACGCTGCGCGTCACTTTCGAGGCGCTCGCCGAGATGCGTGTAAAGCTCGAAAGCATGATCCTGAAGCCGAGCATGGTCATCGATGGCAAGAAGGCGCGCAAGGCGTCCGTCGCCGAAGTCGCCGAACGCACGATCAAGGTGCTGCGACGCACGGTGCCATCAGCCGTTCCCGGCATCGCCTTCCTTTCCGGTGGCCAGACGACCGAGGAGGCGACGGCCCATCTCTCGGCCATGAATGCGACCCACAATCTGCCCTGGAAGCTCACCTTCTCCTACGGCCGCGCCCTGCAGCAGGAAGCGCTGTCCGCCTGGAACGGCAAGGCGGAGAATGTCGCCGCCGGCCAGCGGGCCTTCTCGCACCGCGCCGAAATGTGCAGCCTGGCCGCCAAAGGCAGCTGGAAGAAGGACCTGGAGAAGGCCGCCTGAGCGGCGCTGTCAGCCAAGTCGAAGACAACGCAAGGGGCCATTTATTGGCACCTTTTCGTGCGGCGCCCGTATGGTTTGCCGCTCGCCGTAGAGCGTAAATGCCGATCTTGTCACCAAGACAAGTTGGTGTCTTTGCCGGTTTCGCCGCCTGCCTTAGGCCTTTCAATCCAGGCCACCAGGCGGCGCTGATCGCCGCCGCATCCAGCGGAAGCGAGCGTTCATGACTTCTTTTGCCCCCGTGCACTCCGTCGATTACATCACCGTCGACGTCTTCACTGAAGATCGTTTCGCCGGTAACCAGCTTGCCGTCATCCCGGACGCACGGGGTTTAAGCGATGCGCAGATGCAGGCGATCGCAACCGAGTTCGGCTATTCCGAAGTCACCTTCGTGCTGCCGCCGGAGGATCCTGCCAACAGCGCGCGGGTGCGCATTTTCACGCCGACGATGGAGATCCCCTTCGCCGGACATCCGAATGTCGGCACCGCCTTCGTGCTTGGCCAGCAGGCGGAGATTTTCGGCCGGGCGCCCGGCGATCACCTGCGGTTTGAAGAGCTCGCCGGGCTGGTCGAGGTCGCCCTGTCGCGCGCCGATGGCGCGGTGAAGGAAGCGCGTATCGTCGTGCCGCGCGCCTTGAGCATTGGACCCAGCATCGATGTCGAGACGATCGCCGCCTGCGCCATGGTCGCACCCGATGCCGTCAGCACCGCCAACCATGCGCCGGTGCGCGTTTCCGTCGGCCTGCCCTTCGCGGTCGCGGAACTGAAAGACGTAGCCGCGCTGTCGGCGGCGCGTCCCAACGTCACCGCCTTCGAGGCCGCCAATCGGCGCTACAAGCCGGATGAGGACAGCTTCAGCCTGTTCCTCTATGCCCGCTCGGCCGAAAAGCCATGGCAGCTGCGCGCCCGCATGTTTGCACCGCTCGACAACGTCATTGAGGACCCGGCGACCGGCAGCGCCTCGGCTGCGCTTGGCGCCTATCTCGTTTCGCTTCTGCCTGAAGAGACCATCGACGTCGATCTGACGATCGAGCAAGGCGTCGAGATGGGGCGCCGAAGCATCATCGAGGTCAGCGTCAGCAAGCAAGGCGGCACCGTAGGCAAAACCAGCATTGCCGGCGCCTGCGTGACTGCGATGCGCGGTTCCATCGCGCTCTAAACACCCGCAAGACGCTGACCGGCGGCGCGAGCGAACCCGCATGCGTGCCTTCGGCGAACCCATTGACTCTTAATTAGGCGCCATACTATATGGCGCCTGATGGATATGCTTGAGCAAAAGCACCTCGCCCTGATCACCGAAGCCGAACAGCGCGGACACTTACCAACCGCCAACCTGCGTCTGTGCTTCGAAGTCATGGCACTTGCCGCCGCCATCGATCGCGACTGCGCTACGCGGCTCGCGCCACACAATCTCTCAGAGGGAAAGTTCGTTCTGCTTTTCCTGCTGCACCAGCTGCCGCAGGGATTGTCGCCATATGAGCTTGCCGATCGGGCCGGCGTCACACGCGCAACCGTTACCGGACTTCTGGACGGGCTGGAGCGGGACGGCTTTCTCGCGAGGCAGCAGAGCAAGGACGATCGCCGAAAGGTGCTGGTGCAGTTGTCGCCGAAGGGCGAGAATGCAGCGCGCGAGCTGTTCGACACGCACACGCGCTGGATTGCATCGCTGGTTGCCGGTTTCGACGAGCGCGACCGACAGACGCTAAGTACGCTCATCCAGCGCGCGTGGCGCAACACCGACGCCGGCCGAAAGGCCGTATTGACGACGGCTGGAAACGAGATCGAGCCATGAGCCCTGCCCCACGACGCGTGCAGGATATCGACCCGCAACGGCTCGCGCTGTTGAATGCGGGAGCGGCGCAAACCTCGACGCTGACCGAATGCCTCGCGGTCGATTTCGCGGCGCTGATGCGGTCGGCCGTACCGGAAGTCGGCGACGATGCACTCGCCAGCATCGGCGCCATAGCCGGCACCGGCATTTCCAAACGCATGGCGCTCGCAGCAGGATTGATCCGCGGCCGGCTTGGCGATGGCGCAGTGACAAGGCTGCAGCAACACCAGTCCGACACGGTCAGGGGCTGGGCGTGCTTCGTGATCGGCGCAAATCCAGCGCTCACGCTTGAACAACGCCTCGAAGCGATCCGGCCGCTTGCCGACGACCCGCACTTCGGCGTGCGTGAATGGGCCTGGATGGCCGTGCGGCCGCATCTCGCCGCCGATCTCAAAGCGGCGATAACGCTTCTTGGCCGCTGGACCGCCTCCCCCTCCGACCGTCTGCGCCGGTTTGCAAGCGAAGCGACGCGCCCCCGTGGGGTCTGGTGCAGCCATATCCCGACGCTCAAAGACAATCCGGAAATGGCACTAATCATCCTCGAACCGTTGAACGCCGACCCCTCGCGCTACGTTCAGGACTCCGTCGGCAACTGGCTGAACGACGCGGCCAAGGACCGGCCCGACTGGGTTCGCGATCTCTGCGCCTCCTGGCAACGCAAGCAAGACAGCGCCGCCACCGCCCGGATCTGCAAGCGCGCACTTCGATCCATCGATTGATCCTGAAAAGAGAATGCATGCCCCACTATCTGAGCGAACTCTATACCTCGAAGCGAACATGGCTGTCGCTTGACGCCGTCGCGCGGCAGCAGTTTTTCGAGACCGTCGGCCATGGCATGGCCAAGTTATCGGATCTCGGGGTCGAGCCTATCGCCTTTGGCGAGGTGGATGCCGGCAAGCTTCATGCCGCATCGCAGTCCTATTTCGCCATCTGGCGCGTCCCCGATGAAGCAGCGCTTGATGCCCTGGTCTCGGGCATCGCGGCGGCCGGCTGGCACGACTATTTCGAAACGATCAACGCCGCCGGTCGCGGGACCGACCTGCCCGGCCACCTTGCCCAACTGGCGGCAGCCCGTAGCTGACGCACGCGAGGGGGAGAGGGCCGTTCAACTCCGGCCGGCGCGCTCGACCACCTGCTCGATAAACTGCGTCTTGGCCGCGGTATAGCCGTCGCCATCGAAGGCAAATGTCGCGGCAAGGCTTCGCTTCAGCGCTGCGTAGGCGTCGACCGTCTCGCGGCTTTGACGAAGCTGATCACGAAAGATCAGGCGACGGCGATGGGTGTCGTTGTGTGGCGAACAGAGATAGACGCGCCGCCCCGGCGATCCCTGCTTGGCGAATGCCCAGACGCCATCGTCATATCTGTTCCCCCGTGACATAAAGCCGTCGGCGACGAGCGCCGCGCCGCCGGCGGCAATTGCTTCCGGTCTGCACAGCGTCACATCGATATCGATGATCGGCTTGGCGATGAGCCCGGGAACTGCAGTGCTGCCGATATGGTCGATTGCGACCGTGGCGGAGCCAAGCAGGCTCGCCAGATGCTTCGACATCTCCGCAAATGCTTGCGGCCACGCATCGTCGTAGGCGATGACTTCGACCAGCGTCGGCATGCTCTTCCCTTTGCTCGAAGCCCTGTCGCTTGCCGGATCGTGCCCGGCGGTCGAGGGGTCGCAGTCAGGCGTTTTCTTTGGGCACCAGGGCAACGATATCGGCAAAAATATCCTGCCATTCGGTATCGTCCATTTCGGCAAAACCGAAACTGCGCAGTAGGAAGGCGCCTTCCGTTGCGAGAAAGGCAAGACGCGCCCGGCGCCCCTCCTCGGTCGACAGATCGAGGCTGTCGAGGCGCCCGCGATACCAGGCCCGGTTCTTTTCCATATGGTCTTCGCGCTGCAGGAGCGCTGCCATCATCCCGGACGTGCGGGCATTCTCCGCCGTGTTCATGCGCGCCGTCACCTCCGCGTGCGCGCGCATCGCCGTTACCGGATCCGTCTCGTCTCCGACTTCGGCGGCGACCGCGCTGTCGAACTCGTTGAACCAGCGTTCCATCATCGCGTCGATCAGGCCGTCCTTGTTACCGAAGCAATATTGAACCCCGCCCTTGGTGATGCCCGCCGCCTTGGCCACCGCGTCGATCGTCAGGCCGGCAGCACCGACGGCGCTGACGGTCGCCTCCGCCGCATCCAGCACCTTGTCGCGATCGATCGTCCGGCGTCGTCCCATTTCAGATTCCCTCTTTCAATTCCATACGTATGTATTTATATAATCGCTCTGAAGTCAACAAGGCCATAGGTCCCGCAGGCAGCGGGTCGGCCACAGAGGTGTACCATGTCCCCGCATAATCGCTGGCTCATTCTTGCCATCGTGTCGAGCGCGCTGCTGCTGATCGTTGTCGATATGACCGTGCTTTACACGGCGCTGCCCCGGCTGACCCACGATCTTGGCGCGTCCGCGTCGGAAAAGCTCTGGATCGTCAATGCCTATGCGCTGGTCGTTGCCGGCCTACTGCCGGGGCTCGGCACGCTCGGCGACCGGCTCGGCCACAAGCGGCCGTTCATTGCCGGTCTTGCCGTCTTCGGCCTCGCTTCGCTGCTGGCGGCCTATGCCTCGAACCCGTCGATCCTGATTACCGGCCGCGTGCTTCTTGCCGTCGGCGCCGCGCTGATGATGCCGGCAACGCTTTCGATCATCCGGCTGACCTTCACCGACGAGCGTGAGCGGGCGCTGGCGATCGGCGTCTGGGCTGCCATCGCCTCGGGTGGCGCGGCGATCGGCCCGGTGCTCGGCGGGTTCCTGCTCGAATACTTCTGGTGGGGCTCGGTCTTCCTCATCAATGTGCCGATCGTCGCCGTGGCCTTGCTGCTCGGCGTTGTCGTGCTTCCCGACAGCAAGGGCAACAAGGATCACCCGTGGGATCCGCTCGGCTCCGTCCAGATCATGGTCGGCCTGGTCGGGCTTGCCTATGCCATCAAGGAGATGAGCAAGCGCGAACCCTCGGCTGAAGCCGGGCTCATCGCCGCCGCCATCGGCGTCGTAGCGCTTCTCCTCTTCGTGCGCAGGCAGAGGCGCAGCCCGCACCCGATGATCGACTTCGGCCTGTTCCGCAACGCCGCCTTCTCCTCGGGCGTCGCCGCAGCCCTTGTCGCATCCGCGGCCATCGTCGGCGTCGAGCTCGTGCTCAGCCAGCGGCTGCAGCTTGTCGCCGGGTATTCGCCGCTTGAGGCCGGCATTTTCATCCTGCCGATCCCGCTTGCGGCCTTCGTCGCCGGTCCGCTTACCGGCATGATGCTGCCGCGCCTCGGCGCCGAGATGGTGCTGCGCACCGGCCTTATCACCGCAGCTGCCGGCCTCGGTGCGTTTCTTGCCGTGCACGAAGCCGGCGTGCTCGCTCAGATCGTCAGCCTGGTCGTGCTCGGCCTTGGCATTGGCGCTTCGATGACGGCAGCCTCCAGCGCCATCATGTCCAACGCCGCGCCGGAACGCGCCGGCATGGCCGCCTCCATCGAGGAGGTTTCCTTCGAACTTGGCGGCGCCATCGGCATCGCCGTGCTCGGCAGCGTGATGTCGGCTGTCTACACCGCCTTCGTCATGCTGCCGGAAGGGGCGGGCATATCGGCGATCGCACGCGACAGCCTGGACGAGGCGTTGATATTGGCGGAAAAACTGTCGTCGAATGATGCCGAAAATCTAGTGGCACTCGCCAAAGCGGCCTTCGAGAAGGCGTTCGTCGCCGTCGTCCTTTTGGCAACAGGCCTCCTGTTTGCCACCGGCGCCGGCATCTGGTGGTTTACGCGCGGCAATCGCCTACAACGCCGCGCGTCTTATTAGACGCGCAAAAGTCGCCGTAGCACTTTGAATTGCTGCATGTCTTTATCCTTAAATCGAATGCGATTTCAGGAAACGTGCAGTCGCGCCGGTCGGGTCCTACCGGGCGCACTGATTTCAGGTGGTCAGTGCTTTGCTGCCTCGCACTGGGCGATCGCTGCCACCAACGCCTCGAAACGCACATGGTGGCGAACGGCGTCCAGGTCGGAGTCCTGCTTGAACCAAAGCAGCTGGTAACAGGAACTTTGCGGCAACAGGCTCTCGAGCATGTCGAGCGCCGTGTCGACATCGCCGAGGATCGAATGGACGCAGGCCGTGTTGTAGCGTGCAACAACATCATCCGGATCGATGGCGATCGCGCACGCCGCCCATTCACGCGCGCGCTCTGCTTCGCCCATATGGGCCAGCGCCAGGGCGCCGCGATGGGCCGGACCGGAATTCTCCGGATGCAGCTCCAGCGCCCGCTCGGCCCGGGAAATACCAATCTTCGCCCAGTGTCCCCGCTCGGTTTCCTGGCCCAGCGACTTGTAGGCGCTCATCAGGTGGATCGGCGAGAGATAGTCATCCGGGCTGATTTCCGCGGCCCGCTTGAAGAACTGGATCGCCGTCTCGAACTCGCCGCGCATGAAGAGAAAGCGGCCATAGTGAAAGTTTGCCTCGTAGAGCTGCGGATCAAGCGTCAAGGCGCGCTCAAACTCGGCAACGGCCTCTTCGCTTTGCCCGTCCTGGTGCAGGACCAATCCCCGGGAAGCGTGCGCTTCCGCCAGGTTCGGATCGAGCGCCAGCGCCCGCTCGCTCGTGCTCAGAATGCTCTCGAGCGGGAATTCGTGCTCGTGCCAGTCGCGAAGAGCGGATTCGCAATCGGCGATGCCGGCATAGGCGCGGGCAAAATTCGGGTCGAGCTCGACGGCCTTCAGGAACATCCGCCGGGCGAGCAGCAGATAGTAACGGGTCCAGGCGTGCGAGAATCGCCGCCCGCGTAGATAGTAAGTGTAGGCCTCGACGCTCGTCGTCGGATCGCTCTCGATCGCCTTCTTCTCCTCAGGCAACAGCTTGATGCGCAATTGGTCGACGATGGCGTGAGTGATCTCGTCCTGGATGGCGAAGATATCGGTGAGATCGCGGTCGTAGCGGTCGGCCCAAAGATGCGTGCCTGTCAGCGCATCGATCAGCTGCCCGGTGATGCGCACCCGCGCGCCGGCCTTGCGCACACTGCCTTCGAGGATGAACCGAACGCCCAGTTCCTGCGCCACGGTTTTGACCCGGACAGACCGTCCCTTGTAGGTAAAGACCGTGTTGCGGGCGACCACGTGCAACTGCGAGATCTTCGACAGGTCGGTGATGATGTCTTCGGTGATGCCGTCGGAGAAATATTCCTGCTCCGGGTCATGGCTCATATTGGTGAAGGGCAGCACGGCGACGGAAAGCCCGTAACCATCGTCCACCGTTACCGTATGGGACCCATTCAACACCTTGGCGATCTTGGTCGGCGCCCCCAGCGCCACCGAATAGACATGCACACCCGCTGCGATGTTCTTCAGCGCGTGCTGTCCCTTGTCGACGAAGCCGACATCCAGCCTCGAGCCGACATGGTCGCGAACGGAGGCGGAGACGGCAATGCCGGAGGGCTCGGCCAGGCCTTCGAGCCGGGCTGCGACATTGACGCCGTCGCCGAAGATATCGCCGTCCTCGACGATCACGTCGCCCAGATGCACGCCGATGCGCAGTTCGATACGCTTCAACTGCGGCACGTCTTCGTTGCGGATAAGCATGCCGCGCTGAATGTCGACGGCACAAGCAACCGCGTTCACGACACTCGCGAACTCGACCAGAATGCCGTCGCCGGTCAGTTTGACAATCCGACCCTTGTGTCGGCTGACCTTGGGATCGACCAGCTCGTTCTTGTGCCGCTTCATGGCGGCCAGCGTGCCGGTCTCATCAGCGCCTATGAGGCGGCTGTAGCCCACGACATCGGCAGCAAGGATGGCAGCAAGGCGGCGTTCCAAGTAACCCCCGATTTCATCTCCTGGGTGAAGTATACAATCTAGCGCGTTCTTCATCATCTGTCCTGCGCACTTTTCTGGGTACGACGAATGACCGAAGAACCGGATAACACACTAGGCCAGATGGCGAAGTTTCCAAGGAAACCACCATCCTAACACTATGGGATTACTTCGTTCGCCGTATCACGGTCGAATGAGAACCGTGATCATCATCATGACGATCGCAAACACTGCGATCTTCCAGAAATCGCGACGCTGCCTCAGACCGGGCAGGCCGATCGGCCAGATCAGCTGGATGGCCATCGCCAGAAGCAGAATGAGCGCCAGCGCCTTCGACATATCCAGCCTATCCCCGGGTAAATTCCCGCAACTCGGCGGAACTGTCACGCCGCCGTCACCTTGTCGTCGTAGCAGCGCAGGCCGTCAGCACGCGCAACTGCTTATGATCCCGAAATTCGATATCGATTCTTGGGATGATGCATTAGAGGGCTATTGTTTCCGCCGCCGATTTGCAATGACCGGCCGGACAGAATCCGGCTGGCAATTCCGGGCACACCGCCCTAACTTGCTGACGGCAGAACGATTTTCGGATGGATGATGAGAAAAAACCTGCTCCCCGTCGCCTCGCTCCTGCTGGGCACGCTGTTTCTCTTCCTGGGCAACGGCCTGCAGGGCCTGCTTTTGCCGGTCAGAGGCACGGCCGAGGGCTATCCCACCACCATCCTTGGCCTGATCGGCACGTCCTGGGCGGCCGGCTTCGTGCTTGGCTGCTTCTTTGCACCTAATGTCGTCAAGCGCATCGGCCATGTGCGCGCCTTCAGCGTCTTTACCTCGATGATTGCCATCGTCGCGTTGATGACCGGCATCCTGATCGACCCGACCTGGTGGCTGATCCTGCGTGCGCTGACCGGTTTTTCCACTGCCGGCACCTCGATGATCATCGAAAGCTGGCTCAACGAGCGCGCCACCAATGAGAGCCGCGGCGTCATCTTTTCCCTCTATATCGCCATCACGCTCTTCGGCGTCGTCGGCGGCCAGATGATGATCCCGTTCGGCGATACCTCCACCAGCACCCTCTTCATGATCTGCGGTATTCTCTATTGCGTCGCTATGCTGCCGACCCTGCTCTCGAAGGCCGCCTCGCCGCAGCCGCTGAAGCAGGTCCAGCTCGACCTGCGCGGGCTCTATCGCAATTCCCCGGTCTCGTTCCTCGGCATCCTGCTCGTCGGCATCGCCAACGGCGCTTTCGGCACGCTCGGCGCCGTCTTCGGCCGCCAGGCGGGCCTCTCCGACAGCACTGTCGCGGCGATGATGAGCGTGGCGATCTTTGCCGGCGCGGTGATGCAGCTGCCGGCCGGGCGCCTGTCCGATCGCATCGATCGACGCTACGTGCTTGCCGCCCTTGCCGGTGTCGGTGCGCTGGCGGGGCTCCTGATCTTCCTAGTCGAACCAAGCCAGGTCTGGATCGTGCTCACCCTGATTGCGATCTATGGCGCAGCCGCCAACGCGCTCTACCCGATCGCCGTTTCGCATGCCAACGACTTTGCGACAGCCGAGGATTTCGTTAAGGTTTCCGGCGGATTGCTGCTGCTCTACGGCATCGGCACCATTATCGGCCCGACCATCGGCGGCCCGGTGATGACTGCGACCGGCCCCTACGGGCTGTTCATGATCACCGCCTGCGCCCACATCCTCATCACCGCCTACGCCATCATCCGCAGCCGCATGCGCGCGCCGGTTCCCGTCGCCGAGCGCGATGCCTTCTCGCCGATCAATGCCGGAACGGCAATGACGCCCGAGAGCCTGCAGCTCTCGCCGCGCGCAGCACCGTTCGATGAAACACATGATGACGACGACGGCGATATCGACCCCGAACAGGAGGAGAAGTCGAATGGGCCTGTTTGACGAAGACCAACCCAAGAAGAAGCTGGCGCATGAGATCGGCAGCGACCTGTCGCTGCTGTCCGTCGACGAGCTCACACAGCGCATCGCGCTGCTGAAGGAGGAAATCGCCCGGCTCGAGGCGGAGCGCGAGCGCAAATCCGCAAGCCGATCTGCGGCCGAGGGCCTGTTCCGCTGACGATCGCACAAGGACAAACGGCCCGAAACGGCGCTTTCTTAACGGTATATTAAGCATTCTCTGCGATTGTCTGTTTATCCGGAGCTTTCCGGACTCAGACAATTTCTCCGACTGGCGAATGGGTCTGATTTTTCTCCCTGTTTTACCTTGAGAGCCGCTTTCCGCGGCTCTTTTTTTGTTTTGATATATGTCGCTGCAAAGAATTGTGGAGATTAACCCTTTCTTAAGAATGCTCTTGCGCGAAATGCGCTATGGCATCATTCTTCAGGCATAGAGGCGGCAAGGAAACTTTTCCCAAAACCGCCCGTTACCCGACTGTCGTGATGCGTTTGAACCAGGGAAAACAGGTCATGTCCGAAAGAGGATTGAATACCGTCAGTTTCGCGGGACACGCGGCGGCGTCGGCGCAGTTCAAGGCGCTCTATTCGGAAGGCATGGGTCTGGTCGAAGAAACCGCGAGCTATCTCGACGGCCCCGGTCGCCTTGCCTCCAAGGTCCTCCCGCGCATGGCATCGGTCCTCTATGCAGCAGAATCCATGCGTCTGACCACGCGTCTCATGCAGATGGCATCCTGGCTCCTGCTTCAACGCGCTGTCAACAACGGTGAGATGAGCCGCGACCAGGTGCTGTCGGAAAAGAGCAAGGTTCGCCTCGACAGCTTCAACGTCGACCGCAGCGCGCCCGGCTGGAGTGAGCTGCCGGAAGCATTCCGCGACCTCATCGAGCGCTCGCTGCGCCTGCAGAACCGCGTCGCCTTGCTCGATCGCGAGATCTACCGTCCGCAGGAAGCCTCGACCTTCGTTCCTGATAACCAGAACGGCGTCAAGGCGCAGATCAAGCTCTTGCAGACGGCCTTCGGCACCAACTGATTTCAAAATATTCGGCAGTTCGCTGCCAACGAAACGAACCCGGCCTTGAGCCGGGTTTTTTCATGCGCGGCTTGAGCCGGCTCGCACGATCTCAATCATCAAAGATCGGCCTTAAGTCGGGACGGAAATCCGCACAACAAAAAGCCCGGCAGAGCCGGGCTTCGAAAACGCGCCAAGAGAGCGTGCGATTAGAGGCCGAGGCCTTCGAAACGCTTCTTGAACTTGGAGACGCGGCCGCCGCGGTCCATGAGCTGCTGGTTGCCGCCCGTCCAAGCCGGGTGCGACTTCGGGTCGATTTCCAGGTTCATGGTGGCGCCTGCCGAACCCCAGGTCGAGCGGGTTTCGTATTCGGTGCCGTCAGTCATGACCACCTTGATCAGGTGATAGTCGGGATGGATGTCTGCCTTCATAACGATCTTCCTAGAGTTCCAGGGTCCAATTGTCGCAAGGCATTGCGACTTCGAGACCGAACACGTAAATGAAGCCGCGGACCGGCTGATGGGCCACGGCTTCCCAATTCGATGCCGTGCCTATACATCAAGGTCCGCGGGATAACAAGTGCCGCGCGGAAGACTCATGGGCAAACCCGCCCCCTCCGTGATTGGCGAACGGGGGTCATGTGTCCGAACGAGCAAACCAGTCACCAGCGCGTAAATCCATTCGCCCTCTCGCCACGCTGCTGCCCTACCTCAAGCGCTACCGCCATCTGGTCATCGGCGCCGGGATTTCGCTCGTTATCGCTGCGGTGACGACGCTGACGCTGCCGCTCGCCGTCAGGCGCATGGTCGACAACGGCTTCTCCAATTCCGACAGCGGCTTCATCAATACCTATTTCTCGATGCTGATGATGCTCGCCATCATCCTGGCTTTGGCCAGTGCGGCCCGCTACTATTTCGTCATCACCCTTGGCGAGCGCATTGTCGCCGATCTCCGGCGCAACGTCTTCCAGCACGTCACCCGCCTTTCCGCGTCGTTCTTCGACGTGAACCAGTCGGGCGAGATCGTCTCGCGGCTGACCGCCGATACCACGCAGCTGAAGTCCGCCGTCGGCGCGACGGCATCGGTAGCACTTCGCAACCTGATCCTGTGTCTCGGCGCCATCGGCATGATGGTTTATACCAGCCCGAAGCTGTCGAGCCTGGTGCTGGCGGCAATCCCGGTGATCGTCTTCCCGCTGGTCGGCTTCGGCCGCTCCGTCCGCCGCCGCTCGCGCGAGGCACAGGACACCCTGGCGATGGCATCGGCCTATGCCGGCGAGGCGATCGCCGCCTCCCGCACCGTTCAGGCCTTCAACAGCGAGGACATCGCCAACAACCGCTTCGGCAACGCCGTCGAGGATGCCTTCGGCGCGGCACGCGCGGCCATCAAGGCCCGCTCGGTGCTGACGGCCTTCGCCATCACCATGGTGTTCGGTAGCGTTGTCGCCGTCCTGTGGTTCGGCGCGCGCGACGTGCTGGCGGGCAATCTCTCGGCCGGAACCCTCAGCCAGTTCCTGCTTTATTCGGTCTTCGCCGCCGGCAGCCTCGGCTCGCTATCGGAGGTCTGGGGCGAGCTCTCGCAGGCAGCCGGTGCCGCGGAGCGGTTGAACGAGCTCTTGACCGAAGTCCCGGAAATCGAGGCGCCCGCAAACCCCGTCGCCATGCCGGCGCCGCGCTCGGCGCCATCAGCTTCGACGAAGTCTATTTCGCCTACCCCGCGCGCCCTGATTACAAGAGCCTGAACGGCCTGAGCTTTGCGATCAAACCGGGTGAAACCGTCGCCATTGTCGGCCCATCCGGCGCGGGCAAGAGCACCGTCTTTTCGATGCTGCTGCGGTTCTACGATCCGGCAAAGGGTGCCATCACGGTCGATGGCGTCGATATCCGCACCGTGGACCCGAAGGATCTGCGCGACCGCCTGGCGATCGTGCCGCAGGACGTCACCATCTTCGCCTCCTCCGTCCACGACAACATTGCCTTCGGCCTGCCGGGTGCAAGCCGTGAAGCCGTGCGCGCCGCTGCCGTCGCCGCTCAGGCCGACGAATTCATCGGCCGGATGGAGAAGGGCTACGACACGCTTGTCGGCGAGCGTGGCATCACGCTCTCGGGCGGCCAGCGCCAGCGCATCGCCATTGCCCGCGCCATCCTGCGCAACGCGCCGATCCTTTTGCTCGACGAGGCGACCTCGGCGCTCGACGCCGAAAGCGAGACACTGGTGCAGAAGGCGCTCGAGGGCTTGCTGCATGAACGCACGACTGTTGTCATCGCCCACCGGCTCGCAACCGTCTTGAAGGCCGACCGCATCCTCGTGATGGAACACGGCCGGATCGTCGAAGAGGGAACCCATGCCTCGCTGATCCGGCAGGACGGGCTCTATGCCAAGCTGGCCCGTTTGCAGTTCAACCACGGAGCCCAGGAGCTGTTCCTGAACGCTGGGAAGTAAGACGACCACTACCATAGTCGCATGCCGGCATGTCCGGCATGCCATTGCAGCTGGAAAGCCGGACCCTATTCTATAGGTGCCGGCTTTTTTCGGCCGCCACGACCGATGTGGATTGTTCAGGGAGGAACCTAATGACATTTTCGAAGTTGACCCGCCGGGCGGCGCTTGCCCTCGGCTTCACCGCACTCACCGTTCTCGGCTCCGGCATCCAGGCGAATGCCCAGGACTTTCCGGATCGCGCAATCACCCTTGTCGTTCCCTTTGCCGCCGGCGGCTCGACCGACGTGGTCGCGCGGATCGTGGCGCAGAAGATGTCGGAGGATCTCGGCCAGCAGGTCATCGTCCAGAATGTCGCCGGCGCCGGTGGCAACCTCGGTGCCGACAATGTCGCGCGCGCCGACCCGGACGGCTATACGATCCTCATGGGCACGGTGGCGACGCACGCCCTCAACCCGCTGATCCTCAAGACCAAGCCCTATGACCCGGAAAAGGACTTCGCTCCGATCTCGCTTCTGGTCGTCGTTCCGAACGTGCTGGTGGTCAATCCGGAGCTGCCGGCCAAGACCGTCGAGGAGCTTCTGGCACTGCTCAAGGCCAAGCCCGATGAATATGCCTACGCTTCTTCCGGCAATGGCACGCCGCTGCACCTCTCCGGCGAGCTCTTCAAGAAGATGGCCGGCGTCAACATGCAGCATATCCCCTACAAGGGCGCCGGACCGGCGCTCAACGACGTCATCGGCAACCAGGTGCCGATCATGTTCGACAACCTGCCGTCCTCCTCCAGCCACATCAAGGCCGGCACCTTGCGGGCGCTTGCGGTAACGACCGCCGAACGCGCGCCATCCTTCCCCGACGTTCCGACGGTCGCGGAGGCAGGCATTCCGGGCTACGAAACCTATACCTGGAACGCGCTGTTTGCACCGGCCAACACGCCCGAGCCAGTTGTCGCCCGCCTGAACGAAGCCGCCAACAAAGCGCTTGCGGATCCGGCCGTGGTCGAGCGGATGAAGGAATTCAGCGCAACCATCGTCGGCTCGACGCCGCAGGAGCTTGCCGCGCATGTGAAGGCCGAGCTCGCAAAATGGACCCCTGTCGTTCGCGACGCCAACATCCAGATGGATTGATCGGAGTTACTTGACCCCATCTGCCGGATCGGCCCCTCATCCGGCTGCCGCCACCTTCTCCCCGCCTGCGGGGAGAAGGGATATGTGGCACGCTGGCGCAGGACTTGACCTCAACAAGCACCGGACCGGAAACGCTATGCGTCCCCTCTCCCCGCTTGCGGGGAGAGGGCTAGGGTGAGGGGCCCGACACGCGGACAACGATAGCCGATTCAGCCCGCTTAGACCGCACCCGCATGCCTCCCGGCGACACGGCCGGAATAGATGCAGCCGCCGAGAAACGTGCCTTCCAGCGCGTTGTAGCCATGCATGCCGCCGCCGCCGAAGCCTGCGACTTCACCTGCAGCGTAAAGGCCCGGCACCGGTTCGCCCGACTGCTCCAGCACCTGGCCGGCCAGGTTGGTCTGCAGGCCGCCGAGCGTCTTGCGCGTCAGGATATGCAGCCTGACGGCAATCAGCGGCCCGGCCTTGGGGTCGAGCAGGCGGTGCGGTTTGGCGGTACGCAGCAGCCGGTCACCGCGGTAGGACCGTGCCCCGCGGATCGCCGTCACCTGCGCATCCTTCGAGAAGGGATTGGTGATCTCGCGGTCACGCGCCTCGATCTGCTCGAGCAGGTGATCGACCGACAGGCGGTTCTCAGCCGTCAGCGCATTCATCGCCGGCACGAGATCGTCGAGCCGGTCGCGAACGATGAAATCTTCTCCCCTATCCATGAAGGCCTGCACCGGTCCGGGCGGGTTCTTGCCCAGCCGCTTGAGCAGGAGCGAGATGCTCTTGCCGGTCAGATCAGGGTTCTGTTCGGAACCGGAAAGGGCAAATTCCTTCTTGATAATCGCCCGCGTCAGGATGAACCAGCTGTAGTCGTGGCCGCTGTGGCGGATGGCCTGCAAGGTGCCGAGCGTATCGAAGCCGGGCATGGCGGGTGCTGAAAAGCGATTGCCGTCAGCATCGCACCAGAAGGACGACGGACCGGGCAGGATGCGGATGCCGTGATCCGGCCAGATCGGATCGAAATTCTTCAGGCCTTCGGTGTAATGCCACATGCGATCGGAATTGATGACCGAGCCGCGGGCGCGGCCGACAATCTCCAGCATGCGGCCATCGACATGATGCGGCACGCCGCAGACCATCGTCGCCGGCGGCTGGCCCAGCCGCTTGCGTGGCCAGTTGCGCCGTACCAGCTCATGGTTGCCGCCGATGCCGCCCGATGTCACGATCACCGCGCCCGCCGAAATCTCGAAATCACCGGCGACATCACGCGAGCTGCGCTGGCCGCGGCCGACCGGATCGGCCTTGAGCACCGAACCGCGCGCGCCGGTGACCGCCCCATCCGTCGTCACCAGTTCGTCGACGCGGTGGCGGAAGCGAAAACGCACGAGGCCGCGGCTTTCCGCCTCGCGCGTCAGCCGCACGAACGGCTCGATAACAGCCGGGCCGGTGCCCCAGGTGACGTGGAAGCGCGGAACAGAATTGCCATGCCCATGCGCAAGGCCGCCACCGCGCTCGGCCCAGCCGACGACGGGGAACCAGCGCATGCCGAGCGAATGCAGCCAGCTGCGCTTCTCGCCGGCAGCGAAATCGAGATAGGCATCGGCCCACAATCGCGGCCAGTGGTCCTCGGGACGATCGAATTGCGACGAGCCCATCCAGTCCTGGCGGGCGAGCTGGCGACTGTCCTTGATACCCATGCGCCGCTGCTCGGGACTCTCGACGAAAAAGAGACCGCCTAGCGACCAGAAGGCCTGACCGCCGAGGTTCTGCTCCCCCTCCTGATCGAGAACGATCACCTTGCGGCCAAGCGCTGCTGCCTCAGACGCGGCCACAAGACCGGCAAGCCCAGCACCGACGACCAGTACATCGCAATCCATTAACGGCGCCCTCCCCTGCATCCGCCAAGATGCAAGCTTCCCCCTGCATGTTGTGGATGCAAGTGTTACGCGCACGTCAAGGTCAATTCAAGGGCGTCGGACCGAGGGCTATCCTTGAGCCTATTTCTCGGTCAGCTTCAGCTCGATACGACGGTTCTGCGACCGCGCTTCGACGCTCTCGCCCTCGGCGATCGGCTGATACTCGCCGAAACCGGCGGCGACCAGCCTGTCGGCCGGCACGCCCTTGGAGATCAGGAACTTGACGACGGATGTGGCACGGGCGGACGAAAGCTCCCAGTTGTCGGCAAAACGGCCGGTGCCTGAAAGCTGTACATTGTCCGTGTGCCCGTCGACGCGCAGCACCCAGTTGATCTCCGCCGGAATTTCCTTGGCAAGGTCGAGCAGCGCCGAGGCGAGCTTGGCCATTTCAGTCTGGCCCTCAAGATTGAGTTCGTTGCCGCCGGAGGGGAAAAGCACTTCCGACTGGAAGACGAAGCGGTCGCCGACGATGCGGATGTTTTCGCGATCGGACAGGATTTCGCGCAGCCGTCCGAAGAAATCGGAACGATAGCGGTTTAGTTCCTGCACCCGCTGCGCCAGCGCGACATTCAGTCGGCGACCGAGATCGGCGATCTTCGTCTGCGAAGACTGGTCCTTGGCTTCCGACGCCTGCAAGGCCTCTTCGATCGCCGCGATCTGGCTGCGCAGCGCCGCGATCTGCTGGTTGAGAAGCTCGATCTGGCTCATGGCACGGGCGCTGGTCTGGCGTTCGGCGTCAAGCTCGGCACCGACACGCCCCAGCTTCTCGTTGGCGGCATCCGTGCTGCCGGCGCCCTGGTCAAGCAAGGCTTTCAGGCGAGAGCGCTCGCCTTCCGACTGGGAGAGGGAGGCCTGGAGATTGGCGAGCGAATCCTCCAGATCCTGCTTGCCACTTTTCTCCAGCGCCAGCAGCTGCGTCAGCTCGTTGATCTGGCTGTTCAGCCGGGTCAGAACCTCGTCCTTGCCGCTGATTTCGCGGCTGAGCAGGAACTGCGCCAGCACGAAGACGCTGAGCAGGAACATGATCGACAGGAGCAGGGTCGACAATGCGTCGACGAAACCGGGCCAGTAGTCGATCGTGCGCTGTGAACGGCCTTTTCGGGCAAGCGCCATGGGTCATTCCCCTCCGGTATCGTCCGCATGGCTGAGCTTGGCCTGCGATCCGGACTTCTCGCTGTTCACTGAAATGCGCTCGGAGTGGCCGATGCGCGTCGTCAGCTTGTCCAGCGTCTTGCGCATCGCCTTCGCCTCTTCCTGCTGCGCCTCTATCCAGTCGCGCAGCATCTGCTGCTCGCCGCGCATGTTCTTGACCAGACCCTGAATACCTTCAGCCAGGCTCGCCATCGCCGCCGTCGTGCGCTGGTTGGAACCGCCTTCATGGTTGAGGCGGACGAGCTGGTCCGTCAGGCGCTTCAGCTCCTCAACAGGCGCGCCGGTCGACAGGTCGCCGGCAATCGAGAGTTCCGATCCGACATCGGTGACGGAGGAGAGCCAGTTTTCAAGCTCGGTATAGAACCGGTTCTGCGCCCGACCCGCCTGCAGATCGAGAAAGCCGAGGATCAGCGAACCGGAAAGGCCGAAGAGCGACGTCGAGAACGCCGTTCCCATGCCGGTCAGCGGCGCCGACAGGCCGTTCTTGAGAGCGCCCAGCACGTCCTCGGTGCTGCCGGAACCGGCATCCAGTGACTGGATGACGGTGTTGATGGAGCCGATCGTGCCGAGCAGACCCCAGAAGGTGCCGAGCAGGCCGAGGAAGACGAGCAGACCGGTCAGATACCGCGTCGTGTCGCGCGATTCATCCAGCCGTGTTGCAATCGAATCCAGGATCGACCGCAGCGCCGTCGTCGAGATCGCCGTCTGGCGGCCACCGATCAGCGCGCGCATCGGCGACAGCAGGACCGGATCCCGCCCGACCTTGTCGGCGCTGCCGGCGGCGCGGAAAGAATTGAACCAGCGCACCTCTGGACGAAGCCCGAGCACATGGTTGAACGCCAGCAGGATGCCGATCAGCAGCACCCCGAGGATCAGGCCGTTCAGGCCGGGATTGGCGAGGAAGGCATTGTGTGCCTGCCGAAAGAGGATCGCGCCGACGAAACCGACGATGATCAGGAAAATCACCATGGTCCAGAAAAAATGCATGGGGCTCGAAAGCTTATGCGGATTGTAGTCTGCTTCCACCCCTTCCCGACCGTCCCACCCGGACAGATGCAGTTTCGTCATGGGTATACCATTCTCCCGGTTGCATTTGGCGGAACGGTGCCGCGACGCGTCGGAGCCTACTGCATAATTCCTCAAATCGGAATCGATTTAAGAGAAAGTTATGCAGCAAGTTAACGCGCTGCAGCATCCATCGCGCGTCCTGTTTAACGTGTGGCGCTGTAGTGGAGCTTTGCGCCGAATTGAAGGAAAAAACAAAAAGCCTCCGACACATGGAGCGCCGGAGGCTTGGCAAGCAGGAAACGGACGGGCCGTCGATTATTTCGACGGGATCGGACGGTGAACGACGTCGCGCAGCGCCTTGGTGATGTATTCGTTGCCGCAAACGATCGAACCCTCGTTGACCGGCTTGGCGCCGCCATCGATATCCGTCGACCAGCCACCGGCTTCGCGGATCAGAAGCACGCCGGCCGCAATGTCCCAGGCGGCCAGGTCGCGCTCCCAGTAGCCGTCGAAACGGCCGGCTGCAACATAGGCGAGATCGAGTGCCGCCGAGCCCATGCGGCGGATGCCGGCGACTTCGCCCATCACGTGGCGCAGTTCGATCAGGTATTTGCCGTGATTGCCACGACCGAGATGCGGCGTGCCGGTGGCGATCACCGCATCCGACAAGGCCTTGCGCGCAGCGACGCGCAGGCGACGGTCATTGAGGAAAGCGCCGCCGCCACGCTCGGCGGTATACAGTTCGTCGGTTGCCGGGTTGAACACGACAGCGCCGACGATCTCGCCCTGGCGCTCAAGCGCGATCGAGACAGCAAAATGTGGAATGCCGTGCAGAAAATTGGTGGTGCCGTCGAGCGGATCGACGATCCAGCGATGGGCGCCATCGGTGCCGATGATCTCCTCGCCTTCCTCGCCGAGGAAGCCATAGGTCGGACGCGCCTTCAGCAGTTCTTCGCGGATGAGCTTTTCGGCCTTGCGGTCGGCCTGGGACACGTAGTCGCCCGGTCCCTTGAGCGAGACCTGCAGGTTCTGGACTTCACCGAAATCGCGCGCCAGCGACTTGCCGGCCTTGAAGGCGGCCTGAACCATGACATTGAGGAGAGCTGAACGGGCCATCTGGCGATCCTTGTGAAGCGAAGGCCGATCGAGCCTTCTCGATCGGACATTGAACCTGTGTGACGGAACACGGGGATAGCACCTGCCGATCGGGCAAGGCCTGTCATCGAGTTCCATCGTCAAAAAACCGAGTGAAGATCACTCCGCCCGGGACGTGCCGGAAAACCATGGCGCCAGGGGCAAAAACCGGGGCTTCAAGACCACAAAAACCCCGGAAGTTCAAGAGAAATAGCGCCTGGCTCGGCCGAACAGCCGAGATTCAGGCGCCTACAGCGCCGCGCGTCTTATTAGACGCGCAAAGGTCGCTGTAGCACTTTGATTTTTGCTGCATGTTTTTATCCTTAAATCGAATAGGATTTAAGGAAACATGCAGTGGAATCCCGGTCAGCTCGAGCGGAACTTGTTGGCTGCGCTGAGTGCCGCCTTCTGCTGCTGCTCGTTGAGACCGAGGTAGAAGTCTTCCAGCGCATCGTCCTTGAGGCCGGCGCGGCGCGACAGCACATACCACTTCGCCGCCTCGACCGGATTGGGCCGGGTGCCGATGGCGTTGACATAGAGATGGGACAGCCGGTTCTGCGCCACGACATTGCCGCCTTCCGCCGCCCGCTTCATCCAGCCGAAACCGTCCTCCAGGTTGCGATCGCCGGCAATGCCTTCGATCATCCAGATGGCGATGTCGAGCTGCGCCGTGTCGTAACCAGCATGGGCCGCCCGAAGCAGCCATTCCCTGGCCCGCGCCCGCTTGCCTTCGTCAATGCCATCGACGTTGAGATAGATCTGCGACAGCGCATATTGCGCGTCGGCGATCCCCTGCTCGGCCGATTTTTCGTAGTAGGGCATAGCGGCCTTCAGACCCTTCGGTCCGGGGCTGTCGGCCACGAGCGTCTGGCCATAGTTGAACTGGGCCGACCCATTGCCGAGATCGGCCGCCTTCTTCATCAGTTCTTCGGACTTCTTGCGGTCGCGCTTGACGTAGCGCCCTTCCATCAGGATCAGCGCGTATTTGAACATGGCGGCCGGGTCGCCGTTTTCAGCCGCCTGTCCGTACCAGAACGCCGCCTGCTTGGCATTGCGCACCACGCCGAGGCCCTGCTGCAGGATTTCGGCAACAAGCGTTTGCGCGGCAGGATCGCCGAGCTGCGCGCGCGGAAGTGCGAGATCCATCGCCGTCAGATAATAGCCGCGCTGGAAAGCGCCGTAGGCGTCGTCGACCTTGCCGGCGAATGGCTTTTCCGCAGGTAGTGCCGGCAGTTCGGCGCCCATGCGGTCAAAGACATTGACGCCCTGCGAAGGCACCGTGCCATCACCAGCCTTCTTCTTGTCCGCCGGGTCAGCCGGCTTGGCCACAGGCTTGCCCGTGCCTTCTTCAGGCATCGCTGCGCCATTGAAGGGGGTGATGCGGCCGCGCTTTGCAGCGCCACTATCATCGGCGTTGACGCCCAGCTCCTGCACTGGAGCCGGCTTTTCCTGCGCACGCACCGGCGTCGCCACGGCGGCGGTGGCGGCAAGGAGGGCAACGCCCCAACTGAGCTTTGAAGACAGGCGGTTCAACATCGACACGTCTTAAGCTTCAAACCGTGGCGCTTTTTCGTCAAGAAGCGCGTTGACGGCGCGACCACCGACGGCGCCTGCTCGGGCTCGCCGAAGACGGCCAGGCGAAGCGCCACGAATTCGGCGCCGGTCTCGGCCGCCGCCAATGCGGACTGCGGATCCGTGCCGCCCATGACGATGCAGGGAATCTCGATCATCGAGGCCCACCATTCGGCGAGCGCCAGGTTCTTCGGATGCGCATCGGCTTGATGTCGCCGTCCGTCTTGCCGAAGAACACGTAGTCCGGACGCACTTCGCCGATTTGAAGCGCGTGATGGCGGTCGGCCGCGTTGCCGCCGCCGACGATAAGCTTCGGCGTGTGCTTCTCGACCGCCTCGCCAAGTGCTTCGGCATTGCCGGAAATATGCAGGCCGTCGGCCCTGGCGCGTCCGGCGACCCGGGAATCGCCCTCGATCAGCGCAGCGGCTCCAGCCTCCTGGATGATCGGCACGAGGCGCTCGGCGTGTTTCTGGAACTCGGCGTCATCGAGGCCATATTGCGGCACGATCACCGAAGCGACGTCGCCGCCCTTCAAGGCGTCGGCAAGCACCTTGGCGCGATCCGCCGGATCAGCGATATCCGGCGCAATCAGCACCAGGCGGCAGCGTTCTATTGTCTTGCTCATGACATCCATTTCTAGCTGTGCCCGCATGTCGACGGAAACCAGCGCTCGATTTCGTTTGGGAAAACCGATAGACGGAGACGTCAAAAGGATCAACCGCCACCGATGCTTCCCGACCTGGACTTCTATCTCGTCGCCATCCCGGCGGTTCTTCTCGTTGGCCTCAGCAAGGGCGGTATGGGCGAGGCCCTTTCGTTGATGGGCGTGCCGATCCTGTCGATGGCCGTCTCGCCGGTTCAGGCGGCCGCGCTGCTCTTACCGATCCTGATCGCGATGGACCTCGTCTCGCTCTGGATGTGGCGCAAGCACGGCGATCGCAAAACCCTGTTCATGCTCCTGCCCGGCGCCATCGCCGGCATTCTCATCGGCTGGGCGACGTCGGCCTATGTCTCGCGCGACTATCTGCGCCTGATCATCGGCCTCATCACCGTGCTGTTCGTCCTGCGCTATGTCTACAATGTCTGGCGCATGCGCAACGGAATAACGATCACGCCCAAGCAGCAACGGGCTGGCCCCGCAACGCTCTGGGGCTCGTTTGCCGGCTATGGCAGCTTTGTCGCCCACGCCGGCGGCCCGCCTTTTCAGATCTACGCCCTGCCGCTTCAGCTCGATCCGCGCGAATACACCGGCACGATCGTGCGCTTCTTCGCCATCCTCAATGCCGTCAAGCTCATCCCCTATTTCGCGCTCGGCCAGCTCGACATGAGCAATCTCAAGATCTCTGCGACACTGTTTCCGCTGGCGATCGTTGCCACCGTCTGCGGCGCCTTCATCGTTCGCCGCATGAAGCCGCAGATCTTCTATCCCTTCATGTATAGCATGGCTTTCATCGCCGGGCTGAAGCTGCTGTGGGACAGCCTCAACAGCCTGCTGGCCGGCGCCTGACTGCATCCAAGCGATCGATCATATTGCAAAGCAAAACGAAAATGCCGCAGCGCACAAATTTCTTGCCGCCCGCGGTGATTTCGCTTAACGTCCGGTCATGACCATTGCGGACCCTTTCGATGCCATCGCGGATCCCAACCGGCGTTACCTGCTGGAGGAACTGCGGCGCGCGCCGAAAACGGTCAACGAACTGGCCGAAGGATTGCCGATCAGCCGGCCCGCGGTATCACAGCACCTGAAGGCCCTGCTCGACTGCAATCTGGTTTCGGTTTCGGCCAACGGTACGCGGCGGATATATGCGATCAACCGCCCTGGCTTCGACAGGCTCAACCTGTGGTTGGATCAATTCTGGGCCTGATGACCGGACGGGAGCGTAACCGCGGCCTGACACAAATCGACCGGGTCTCAAACCCGGTCGAGCGATCCGTATCTTCCGTTGAGGGGATTGGTTGTGAACCTTGTTGCGTCGTCTCCGCGGAGAGGACACCTCCCGTTGTTACTGGGAAATACCGTTTATAATCAGTGAGTCGAGGAGCGAAGCCTTTCGATTTCGTCCCTGATGCGCAGCTTCCTTCGCTTGATGTCGCTGATCATTTCGTCCTCGATGGACGGCTGGTTCATTGCTGCATGGAGCTCCTGCTCCAGTGCGCCATGTTTTTTCTCAAGCGTTGCAAGATGAGCCTCAATGGTCATTGGCAGTCCCTTCCTTTTGCTTGCATCCGGCTGGTAAATGCCGGATGTTCCATGGTTGTAACCTTACTACTGTGCCATGCCATTTTTCATTTGTCGAAGGCGAAATGATGACGACGGATAACTTCCCGTTACCGCCCAAGATGTGATAGAGCGGCGCATGAAATTCCGGTTCGAGGAGGACTTCGCAACCGGGCTGATGGGGATCGCTTTGCATGCCGGACCAGGACCAGGCCGAACTCAGATTGACCGCCGCGCGGCTGAGGCAGGAACATGAAGATTATGATGCTGCCATCAACGCCATGATTCAGACCGGCTGCGATGCGCTGAGAATTCAGCGCATGAAGAAGAAGAAGTTGGTCATCAAGGACAAGATCACCAAGCTCGAAGACCAGATCATCCCCGACATCATCGCCTGAAGCGGAACTTTAAAGACGTGCTCGACACCACTACCCCACCCGTCGCCATCATCATGGGAAGCCAGTCCGACTGGGAGACGATGAAGAACGCCGCCGATACGCTCGACGCGCTCGACATTGCCTATGAGGCTCGCATCGTTTCTGCACACCGCACACCTGATCGGCTGGTAAGCTTCGCCAAGGGCGCGCGCGACGAAGGCTTCAAGGTCATCATCGCCGGTGCCGGCGGTGCCGCCCATCTGCCGGGCATGTGCGCCTCGATGACGCCGTTGCCGGTCTTCGGCGTGCCGGTGCAATCGAAGGCACTGTCCGGGCAGGACAGCCTGCTGTCGATCGTCCAGATGCCGGCCGGCATTCCCGTCGGAACGCTGGCGATCGGACGCGCCGGCGCGGTCAACGCGGCACTACTCGCCGCAGCCGTACTGGCGCTCAGCGACAACGACCTTGCCGACCGTCTCGACGACTGGCGCGAGCAGCAGACCGTCGCCGTCGCCGAGTATCCGGTGG
This sequence comes from Ensifer sp. 1H6, assembly GCF_001976035.1. NCBI lineage: Bacteria > Pseudomonadati > Pseudomonadota > Alphaproteobacteria > Hyphomicrobiales > Rhizobiaceae > Ensifer > Ensifer sp. 1H6. Next base: position 167,953 of record NZ_MOAI01000004.1, read on the forward strand.
ACGACGCATGACAACCATTGGCATCATTGGCGGCGGCCAGCTCGGCCGCATGCTGGCCATGTCTGCTGCACGGCTGAACTTCCGCGCCATCATCCTCGAGCCGCAGCCCGACTGTCCGGCAGCGCAGGTGGCAAACGAACAGATCGTTGCCGCCTATGACGATGAACGCGCGCTCGATGCGCTGGCGGCCGCCTGCGACATCGTCACCTACGAATTCGAGAATGTGCCGGTTGCGGCCGCCGAGAGGCTCGCCCGTGCCCGGCCTGTCTTCCCGCCGCCGAAGGCACTGGAAGCCGCCCAGGACCGCCTGGTCGAAAAACGCTTCCTCAACGACAGCGGCATCGTCACCGCCCGCTTCCATGCGGTCGACAGCCAGGCCGATCTTGAGGCGGCACTTGCCGATTTCGGCGGTTCCGGCGTCCTGAAGACCCGCCGCCTCGGCTATGATGGCAAGGGACAACGCGTGTTCCGCTCCGGGCAGGACAGCCCGCAAGGCGCCTTCGCGGCGCTCGGCTCCGTGCCGCTGATCCTCGAAAGCTTCGTGCCGTTCGAGCGCGAAATCTCCATCATCGCTGCCCGCTCGGTAGATGGCGCCGTCGCCTGTTACGATCCGGCGGAGAACGTTCACCGCAACGGCATCCTGCATACATCCACCGTACCCGCGGCCATTGGCCCTGCCACCGCCGAGACCGCGCGCACTGCGGCCAAGGCGATCCTCGATGCGCTCGGCTATGTCGGCGTCATCGGTGTGGAGTTCTTCGTGCTTGCCGACGGTAGCCTCGTCGCCAATGAAATGGCGCCGCGCGTGCATAATTCCGGCCACTGGACGGAGGCGGCCTGCATCGTCTCGCAATTCGAGCAGCACATTCGCGCCGTGGCCGGCCTGCCGCTCGGCAATCCCGTTCGCCACTCCGACTGCGTGATGCAGAACCTGATCGGCGACGACATCGACGATGTGCCGGCCTGGCTTGCCAAGGACAACGTTTTCGTCCATCTCTACGGCAAGACGCAAGCCCGACCGGGCCGCAAGATGGGTCACATCACCCGCTTGACGTGAGCCTCAAAGCCACAGAAATGCGGGGCAAGGCGCCAAAATCCGGTGTCTTGCGGTTGACACAACAGGGGTGACACGGTATTTGCCATCCCACCTTATGGAGCGCGCTGAATGGCGCGCTTTTGATTGTTAGAAATACCGGGCGAATTTTGTTTCCCCGAAACCTGCGGATCAGGAAAATGAAGATCAAGAATTCGCTCAAGTCGCTGAAGACCCGCCATCGCGAAAACCGTCTGGTTCGTCGCAAGGGCCGTATCTACATCATCAATAAGCAGAACCCGCGCTTCAAGGCACGTCAGGGCTGAGGCCCAGACTGGTTTCTGTTTGGCGTCTCGCTTCGGCGATGTCCCAAAATTGATTTTGATCTTATTCCGTGGCGAGCTAACATGCTCGCCATGCGAGTTTTTGTACCCTTGATTCTGGCGTGTTCCGCCCTTCTCGCCGCCTCAGTTGGAGCCGGCACCCTGACTTTCGCCGCAGAGACGGCACCGGAAACCGAGGCCGCCAGCCTCACCACCCCAAAGCAACGCCTCGACGCCCTGTTCTCCGACCTCAAGAAGGAACGGGACGCCGACAAGGCGCGCGAACTCGCCAACCAGATCCGCCTGGAATGGCAGGATTCCGGCAGCGCGACGGTCAACCTGCTGATGCAGTGGGCCGACAAGTCCATCACCGACAATAAGCCGGCGGCAGCCCTCGATATCCTCGACCAGGTGATCACGCTGGCCCCGAGCTACGTCGAAGGCTGGAACCGCCGCGCGACCCTGCACTACACGATGGGTAACTATCGCAAGTCGATGTCGGACATCAATCATGTCCTGTCGCTCGAGCCTCGGCATTTCGGCGCGCTCGCCGGCATGGCCGCAATCCTCGGCTCCGCCGGCAAGGACGAGCTGGCGCTCAGGGCCTGGGAGCAGTTCCTGGCAATCTATCCAGCCGATCGCAAGGCACAGGAGCAACTGGGCGAGCTGACCGAAAAGCTCGCGGGCAGCAAGACGTAAACCGGACGGATGCCGAAGCCGCAGGCCCCGCGATGACGCCTCCCACGGAACTGGCCGCTATCCGCAACCTTGCCACGGCAGCGCACCTGTTCGTGGAGCCGATCTGGCTGGAATGGAATAGCGCCTGGAACGGCGATGCGCCGGTCACGCCCTCTCAATGGACATGCGGGCGCACAAGTCTGTTTCTGTCGCGTGCCCTGGCGGCTGAAGGTTTCGAGGCTTCATGGGCAAGCGGCACGCCCCGCCTGTCATCTTCCGGGCCGGAATTGGGCGATTTCGGCTTCCTCAGTGACGCCGGCTGGCAAAGCCACGCCTGGGTCGAGTGCGGCAACGTTATCGTCGATATTACGGCCGACCAGTTCGGCGCTCCTCCCGTGCACATCGTCGATCGCTACGATCGCCGCTATAGCAAGGGCGACCGCGACACGGCATTGCCGGAGTTCATTCGGGCCCGTCAGCGCGCGGTGGACGAAATCTGGCCACGATGGCGCTGCAATAGCAGAAAACCATCGACCCTTATCCCTGAGATGTTTGCGTACACTGCAGAGTAAGAGGAGCCGCCGAGACAATGGTTCTAGCCGCCCTGTTCATCGTTGCCCTCACCCTCGCAGGCATCGCCTACAGCCAGCGTAGCGCACGAAACATCAGCGCGCGGTTCCCGAATACGGGCGAGCTGATCGACATCGGCGGCTTCCGCATGAACAGCGTCCACCTGCCGGCGACTTCGGAGGCTGACCTGGTCCCGCTCGTCTTCATTCACGGTGCGAGCGGCAACCTGCTCGATCAGATGCATGCCTTTGCTCCGGCCTTCGAGGGCCGCGCGGAGATGCTTTTCGTCGACCGGCCGGGCCACGGCTACTCCGAGCGCGGCGGGCGGGCGAATGATCGCCCCGATGGCCAGGCGGATGCGATCGCAAAGCTGATGGACATGCGAGGCATGCCTCGGGCGATCATCGTCGGCCACTCCTTCGGCGGGGCGATCGCCGCGAGCTTTGCCCTTCGCCATCCGGAAAGGACGACAGGCCTTATCCTGCTGGCGCCCGCGACCCATCCCTGGCCGGGCGGCATCGACTGGTACTACCGGCTGACGGCACTGCCCTATGTCGGCTGGCTGTTTGCCCATACGCTGGCTGCGCCGATCGGCCTCCGGCGGATCGATAGTGGCACGCGGTCGGTCTTTTCGCCCAATCCGCGACCCGCCGACTACATCGACAAGACGGCGCCGCACCTCGTGCTGCGCCCCCTCGCCTTCCGCAACAACGCCGTCGATGTCGCCAATCTGCACGCCTACGTCACCGAGGTCGCCCCACGATATCAGGAGATCGCCGCACCCACGATCATCGTCAGCGGCGACAGCGACGACATCGTGCTGGCCGATATTCACTCGCGCAGCCTGGCGCGCGACATTGCCGGATCGGAACTGCTGTGGATCGGCAACCTCGGCCACAAGCCCGATTATGTCGTCACCGACGTGGTTGTCGCCGCAGTGGAGAAACTGGTGGGCAAACCCGGCGATCTCCGCGCAGCGGTGAAGCTCGCCGAAGAGAGGCTCACCGACGGCAAGGCGCATTGATAGGAGCGGAAGTTTTATCTCAACCGATCCGAGGCCTGAGCCGTCGACCTTCCCAGCGTCTCGACGAGATAATCGATGAACACGCGAACCTCGGGCGAAAGGTGACGTCGGCTGAGGTAGACGGCATAGAGGTTGAGCGCGCTCATATGCCAGCTTTCCAGCAAGGGGACCAACCGACCGGAGGCGATATCGTCTCCGACGATGAAGTCCGGCTGTACGATGACCCCGCCGCCGGCGAGTGCCAGCGCGCGCAGCAGATCGCCATTGGTGGCATGCACGACCGGATCAATCCGAACCTGCGTCTCGCGCCCCTCGACATCGGAAAACATCCAGCTATCCCCGAGCGAGAGATAGGAATAGCTAAACGTTTCATGGCCGCCGAGATCGGACGGTTGCTGCGGCGTGCCGCTGCGAGCGAGGTAATCTGGCGAAGCACAAACGATCATCCGCACCGGTGCGATTTCACGCGCGATAAGGCTGGCGCTGGGCGCGCGGGCAATGCGCAAGGCGACATCGACACCGGAATAGGCGAGATCGACGAGCATGTCGGTCAAATCGATGTCGAGACGCAAGCCGGACCAGCGCCTCGGCCTCTTGATATCGGCGAGTATCTGCCGGGCACGTTCGTAGAAGAGCTGTCCCGGCTCTGTGAACAGGTCACTGGACCAAGGAAGGCGTGATGGATGAGGAATACCTCTTTTGGGACAATCAGGGCTTCATGAAGCAGATCGGCCTGGCCCAATAGAAAGACAGAGGCCATGGGAGCAGGTTCACTGCTCCCATGGCCTCATGGCATTCTGAAACGAGCGGCGAGCCTCAGATACCGCTCAGGCCGTCCGAGCCGATATAGGCGATGCGCAGCATGTTGGTGGCGCCGGGCGTGCCGAGCGGCACACCGGCCGAGATGATGACGCGTTCGCCGGGCTTGCCGAAACCCTCATGAGCAACGATGCGGCAGGCACGGTTGACCATGTCGTCGAGATCGGTCGCATCCTCGGTGACGACGCAATGCAGGCCCCAGACGACCGAAAGCCGGCGAGCCGTCTGGACGATCGGCGACAGCGCGATGATCGGAACCTGCGGGCGCTCGCGCGCGGCGCGAAGGCCCGTTGTGCCGGACGAGGTGTAGCAGACGATTGCAGACAACCGCAGCGTCTCGGCGATCTGGTGGGCGGCCAGCGAAATCGCGTCGGCACCGGTCGCCTCGGGCGGCGTGCGCTGCGCGTAGATGATGCTGGAATAGTGCGGGTCGCGCTCGACGCTGCTGGCGATCGACGCCATGGTCGAGACGGCTTCCACCGGATACTCGCCGGAGGCGGATTCAGCCGACAGCATGATGGCGTCGGCGCCTTCGAAGACGGCAGTCGCAACGTCGGAGACTTCAGCGCGCGTCGGCACCGGCGCGGAGATCATCGATTCCAGCATCTGCGTGGCCACGACCACCGGTTTGCCGGCGCGGCGACAGGCGCGCGTCAGCTGCTTCTGCAGGCCAGGCACAGATTCGAGCGGCATTTCGACGCCAAGGTCGCCGCGTGCAACCATCAGCGCGTCGGAGAGCTCGATGATCTCGTCGATGCGCTCGAGCGCCTGCGGCTTCTCGATCTTGGACATCAGACCGACGCGGCCGCGGGCGATCTTGCGAACCTCGGCCAGGTCCTCGGGACGCTGGACGAAGGACAGCGCCACCCAGTCGAACTCTCCGGTTGCCAGAATCGCATCGAGGTCCGAGCGGTCCTTGTCGGTCAGGACGCCGACGGCCAGCAGCGTGTCGGGCAGGCTGACGCCCTTGCGGTCGGAAATCTTCGTGCCGGCAACAACCGTTGTGACGATGCTCTTGCCGTCGGTCTTTTCGGCGCGCAGGTGCAATTTGCCGTCATCGATCAGCAGGCGATGGCCAGGCTTGACCGCTTCGAGGATTTCCGGATGGGGCAGAAACACGCGGGTGCTGTCGCCAGGCTCGTCCTTGTTGTCGAGGGTAAAGGTCTGACCGACCTTGAGGTCGACCTTGCCTTCGGCAAACTTGCCGACGCGCAGCTTCGGACCCTGCAGGTCGCCGAGAATGCCGATCGGGCGGCCACAGCGCGCTTCGACCGCGCGGATGCGCTGCACCAGCGTGCGCATCACGTCGTGGCTTGCGTGGCTCATGTTGATACGGAACAGATCAGCCCCCGCCTCGTGCAGCTTCTGGATCATCTGCTCGTCGGCCGACGCCGGTCCGAGCGTGGCGAGGATTTTGACTTTTCTGTTCCGCTTCATCAATTCTGGCTTTCCTGCGTGCCGGGCGTATCGGAGAGCTGAACCATCCAGCTTCCCTGCCGCCCCGTGTCATATTCCTTGAATCCCATCCGCTGGAAGCCGCGGGCAAAGCAGTCCTGCACGCCCGAAACCTTGAATTCGTTTTCGGCGACGCACATGTTGACGTCGCCGGTCCAACGGCCACCCCGGGCCGCGTCTTCAGCGTAGAGATAATAGTATCGCGATTCGAGCTCGCCCTCGATCAGGGTCGCACATGTGGTCGCGGGAACCTGCCACCACCCCTCGGTTACCCAGCCTTCCTTGGCGCGGTAACCGATCGCCACGCCGACCAGATTTTGCGTGCCATTGCAGACGCGAAAATCGGCGCGAGCCTCACCGGCAAATAGAAATGAGCCTGAAATAGCCAGGGAAAACAGGAGGATCCCCCCCAATGTCGACAGCCCCGGCTTCGCTTTGGAAAATGGATATCTGGACACGGTTTCCGATGGAACTCCGTTTTGATTTGCGTGGCCTTTCTTGCGACGACCAGCCCGGAAAGTCAACGTAACTCTAATCGATTACATCGGGCTAATTAGGTGTCGATTGCGCAAAACAGTTGCGTTTTTCTTGTGAATGTCTCCGACGCGTGCAATCAAAAGCATACCCCCCCGAAAGCAGACTGGAACTGCATGCAGCACTATTCGCCCTATGAGATTATCGAAGCCAACCCCACAACCGGCCTCGTACTACTCGCCGACCACGCCATGAACCGCCTACCGGAAGAATATGGCAGCCTCGGCCTGCCGGCAGCCGCGTTTCAACGTCACATCGCCTATGACATCGGCGTCGAACATCTCGTCCGCCGGCTCTCGGCCGCACTCGACGCACCGGCAGTTCTAGGGTGCTTCTCGCGACTTTTGATCGACCCCAATCGCGGCGAGGACGATCCGACCCTGATCATGAAGATTTCCGACGGCGCGATCATTCCGGGAAACCACCCGATCAGCGAGGAGGAATGGGACAACCGGCTGAACCGTTTCCATCGGCCCTATCACCGCGCAGTCGCCGAGACACTGGAGCGCAGTGCCTTGGCCACGGGCAGCGCCCCGCTGGTCATCTCAATCCATTCCTTTACGCCCGCCTGGAAGGGTGCCGTCCGTCCGTGGCACGCGGCCGTGCTCTGGGACAACGACGCGCGCGCGGTGCTGCCGCTGATCGAAAAGCTCGAAGCATCGGGCGATATCGTCGTCGGCAACAACGAGCCCTATGACGGAGCGCTGCGCGGGGATACGATGTTCCGGCACTGCATGGCACCGGGCATTCCCCATGCCCTGATCGAGATCAGGCAGGATCTGATCGCAGACGAGGCGGGCATTGCCGCATGGGCCGATCGGCTCGCCCCGATCCTTGCCGATCTCAATACCCGGCCCGACCTGCATCGCTACGAACGGCACCCGTCGCGCACCGGCGCCTACGACATTTGAGACCAGGAAAGACAACATCATGACCGAGCTCACCCCGGACCAGCAGACCGCCTTCGAAGCCGCCGCCTTCCGGCGTCTGGTCGCGCACTTGCGCGAGCGCAGCGACGTGCAGAACATCGACCTGATGAACCTTGCCGGCTTCTGCCGCAACTGCCTGTCCAACTGGTATCGGGACGCAGCCAACGAGGCCGGCGTGACACTCGACAAGGAGCAATCCCGCGAGATCGTCTACGGCATGCCCTATGAGGAATGGCGGGCGCTGCATCAGAGGGAAGCCTCGAGCGAGCAGAAAGCCGCCTTCGAAACCAACCGCCCCAAGGAATAAACCTCTGCGCCGGGCCACCGCCACGGAAATGCCAGCGTTGTTGCGCAATGGCCCTTGACCTTGGCCGCCGTTCGCGGCACGTCACGGCACCCAAGAATTTCATTCCCCGCAAAAGGAGAAGACCATGTCAGATGCACACGGCGTCGCACGCGACCAACTCCGCGCTTTCATCGAACGGATCGAGCGCCTGGAAGAAGAAAAGAAGACCATCGCCGACGACATCAAGGACGTCTACGGCGAAGCCAAGTCCACCGGCTTCGATGCCAAGATCCTGCGGAAGGTCATCTCCATTCGCAAGCAGGACGCCGATGAGCGCATGGAACAGGAAGCGATCCTCGACACCTACCTGCAGGCGCTCGGCATGATCCCGGCCGCGGCTGAAGAAGAATAATTTCTCCTGCCATAGACAGCAAAAAGCCCGCCGGTATCACCGGCGGGCTTTTTTTGTGTTGAGTCTTATTTGCTCGAAACTCAGTTGGTGCTGAACTTCTTCACTTCCATGAAGTTGACGGCGTTGCCGCTGAAGCGGGCCGTATCGACCGTTGTTCCGGCCGTGCTGTTGAAGCCCGCAGCATAAACAGTCGTCGGGGCCGTGCGCAGCGTCTTGCTGACGAAGCGCGGTGCCTTCACGGGCTTGGAAAGCGTCGCGACGCGGCCGGCAGAAAGGGCCCATTCGGAGATGATCTTCTGCGTCAGCTTCGGCTCGGTGCGAACCGACGAACGGGTCGCGGCGTCGGCATCATGCTTCTTCGGACGACCACCTTTTGCCGGGGCTTCGGCCTGGGTGTCGAAGGCGCCATCAAAGGCATTGGCGCGGCCATTCGTCGAGGCCTGCGGCGCATAGGCGGCCATTTCGACCGGCTGGGCGACTGGCTCGCGCTCTGCCTGTGTCGGCGCGGCAAGCGCGACGCGTGTCGATGCCTGGGCCGTGGTATCACGCGGCGGCTCGGCCGAAGCCAGAACCGGGCGCTCTGCAAAGGCAGGCACGGCAACCTTGGCATCCGCGACAGCGGCAAGAGCCGCATCACCCGCCGGGCGCATGGCCGGCACCGGCACGAAGCCAAGTGCCTGCATGTCCGTTGCCAGCGGATCGACCGATGCCACAAGCGTCTCGCCGGCAGCAGCGTTCACGCCACCCCGATCGAGCATCTGCGGGACCGGCACCTTGACCGAGGTCAGATCGGCAAATTCGCTCGGCATTTCCGGCGTCTGCGGCAGGGCGGCAGCAAGCGCGTCCTGGGCCGCGTTCTTCTGCGGCGCGACCAGGGCCACGGCTACGCCGCCATTTTCAGGCGCATCCTTGAAGGCCGGACGAACGGCCGGAACCGGTGCATTGATGTTCTGATCGGCTGTGGTGGTCTCGGCTGTGGTGGTCTCGGCTGTGGTGGTCTCGGCTGCGACCGAACCGGCAACACCCGGAAGTGCTTCCTGGGCGGCAGGTGCCGACGCCGTCTGGACCTTTGCCGGAGTGGCTTCTTCATCGCCGGGGCCGGCCGCGATTGCCGAGGGTTCTTCATCCTCGTCGCCGCCACCGCCAAAGAGCATGGCGAACAGGTTACCGCGGCGCTTGCCGCCCTCGGCATCGCCCGCACCCTTGGCGCCACCACCGGCAACTTCGATCGCCGAGGCGCCGACGCGACGCTTGTAGTCGGCAACAGCCTGGTTATAGCCCGGCAGCGGCTTGCCGTCGGACGGAACGTGCATGGTCTTGCCGTCGGGGAAGAGACGGGCCAGTTCGTTGCGGGTCATGCGCGGCCAGGCGCGAACGCCGCCGACATCCATGTGAACGAACGGAGAGCCTGAGGTCGGGTAGTAGCCGACGCCACCGACCTGGAATTTCATGCCGATTTCGCGCACCGTCTTCAGCTTCACGTCGGGAATGTAGAAGTCCATCGCCTTGCCGAGCATGTGCTGGCTCTTCTTGGCAACGCCCTTGGAGCGCGAACGCAGCATGCCGTTGGTGGCCGGCGAACGATAGGCCGAAACGACGTGGATATAATCGCGCGAGCCACTCTTGGTGTAGACTTCCCACACGAGGTCGAGCAGGCGCGGATCCATCTTGGTCGGCTCGTTGCGACGCCAGTCGCGCAGGAACCGGTTGATCTGCTGCAGGCCCTTCGGGTCATAGCGGCCGTTGCGCTTGAAGGTGATCTGCGCCTTTTCCTGCGTGTGGATGAAATAGAGCTTCAGCGTACGCGTCTGGCCGGCGGCCTCGACGGGAGGTGCCATGCCAGGCGTAACCAGAGACACCGCAAGGGCGATGGATGTCAGAACCTGCGGCACCTTACGGGTCATCGCCGAGCAGAGTCTGCTAGCTAAGGAGCCGAGAGGCTTCTTAAAACTGAACAAATTTGGCATTCAATCCCCGTCCGACGGACAACCGTGCTTCGCTGTCTCAGATGACTGTCAAATAAGGTGACAGGATGGCATATATGCCACAGTCGTCACCGCCCCTTATAATATAGTGAACACTTCACTAACAAGGTCTAAACGGCGGTGACGGAATCGCACGGCTAGTGAGGCGTGAATGCGTCGATTTTATGCCGCCTCACGCAAGGGATTGTCGGGATCGATGCCGTAATCCTTGAGTTTGCGGTAGAGCGTCGACCGGCCGATACCGAGTTTGCGCGCCACCTGGCTCATCTGGCCCCGATAGAATTTCAGCGCAAAACGAATCAGTTCCTCCTCGACTTCGGCGAGTTTGCGCACGTCTCCGCCCTCATCGACGCTGGCAATTGCATTCTCCATACGGCCATCATGCGTGGCATCGGCCTCCATCGATTTCGCCGTGCTGGCAAAATCGGGATAGACGCTTACGGCCGGATCGGCAGCGGCGGTGCGCTCGGGGCCGGCATCGCCCCAGGAGAAACCGCTGCGGTCGGAAACGACGTAGCCGGGGATCTGCGTGGCGATCTGCGGGAAGTCCTTGACCGTCAGCTCGTTGCCGTCGGCCAGAACGACCGCACGGAAGATCGCGTTCTCCAGCTGGCGGATGTTGCCCGGCCAGTCATAGGCGGTGAGCAGCGCCATCGCACCGCTCGAAACGGTGAGCGGCGTGCTGAGCCTCTGCTCGGACGCAAACCGGTCGACGAACGAGCGCACCAGGACCGGGACGTCCTCCTTGCGCCGCGCAGCGCCGGAATGGTGATCGGGAAGACGTTGAGACGATAGTAGAGATCCTCGCGGAACCGGCCTTCGCGCACCTCGTTGATGAGGTCCTTGTTGGTGGCCGAGATCAGTCGCACGTTGACCCGGTGCGGATGGCGCGCGCCGATCGTCTCGATCTCGCCCTGCTGGACCGCACGCAGCAGCTTCACCTGCACTTCGAGCGGCAGGTCGCCGATCTCGTCGAGGAACAGGGTGCCGCCGTCGGCGTCGACGAACTTGCCGCTGTGCTTTTCGGTGGCACCGGTAAAGGCGCCCTTCTCGTGGCCGAAGAGAATGCTCTCGACCAGATTGTGCGGGATGGCGCCACAGTTGACGGTGATGAACGGCTTGCCCGAACGGTCGCTGGCCGACTGGATCGCCCGCGCCACCATTTCCTTGCCGACGCCGGATTCACCCTCGAGCACGATCGGAATGTTAGACTGCGCAGCCCGGCGAGCGAGATCGATCACCCGGATCATCGCCGGGCTGGCCGAAACGACGTCATCGAAACCGACGGCACCGCCGCGCGGGCGGCGCGAGGTTTTGACCTTGCCGTCGCGGCTCGCCATCTTCAGCGCGTTGCCGAGCGCCACCGACAGCCGCTCCGGAGAAACCGGCTTGACCAGGAAGTCGAAGGCACCGGCCTGCATCGCTTGCACGACGGTTTCGATACCGCCCTGCCCCGTCTGCACGATGACGGGCGTATCGACGCCCCGTTCCGCCAGCGCATCGAGAAAGCCGTGGCCGTTCATTTCGGGCATCAGCAGATCGAGAAGGATGACGTTGATGATGCCGCCCTTGCGCTCGAGCAGCTCCAGGCCACTGCGGCCATTGTCGGCGAGATGCGCGACATGACCGAGACGCTCGATCATGTTCGTCAGCAACCGGCGCTGCACCGGATCGTCATCGATGACAAGAATGTGTGATGTCACGGAAGCCTCCTGCTTTGGACACGCGGTACTTTTTGGCCAACGTCATGTGCCAAATCACGTCAGGCATCTGTGCCATAAAGGGCTGAACATCATCTTTTGAGAAATGCTTGCATTTTATCCATTGGCGGCGATAGCAATGGAACCCATATCGCTTGCCTCTTCCTGCCACGAACGAGAGAAATCCGACGATGACCTTCCGCACCTTCGCCCTCGAGAAAACCATCGTCCGTGCCGCCACCGGCCCCGCCCAAGGAGCTGTGGCCGAGCTCGGCGATCTGCCCTCCTGGCGGCTGGAGGATCTCTATCCGTCCGCAACCTCTGATGCATTCCGTTCCGACATGAAGAAGGCCGAGGCGGACTCGATTGCGTTTGAGGCCAAGTGGAAAGGCAAGCTTGCCACCGCTGCGACGAAAGCCGGCGACGAAGGCATCGGTGCTGCCGTGAAAGAATTCGAAGCGCTGGAAGACATCATGGGGCGCATCGCGTCCTTTGCCGGCCTGACCTATTTCTCCGACACCTCCAAGCCGGAAAACGGCAAGCTCTACGGCGACGTGCAGTCGAAGCTGACCGATATGTCGGCGCATCTCCTGTTCTTCTCGCTCGAACTCAACCGCATCGACGATGCGGTGATCGACGCAGCGCTTACCAACGACAGCCTGGCGGCGCACTACAAGCCCTGGCTACTCGACCTGCGCAAGGACAAGCCCTACCAGCTTGATGACAAGCTCGAGCAGCTGTTCCTCGAGAAATCGATGACCGGGCCAGCCGCCTTCAACCGCCTGTTCGACGAGACCATGACGTCGCTGACCTTCACCGTCGACGGCGAGACGATGCCGCTCGAAATGGCCCTGAACCTGCTGCAGGATCCCTCGACCGAGGTGCGCAAGAAGGCGGCGATGGCGCTTGCCGAAACCTTCAGGGCCAATATCCGCACCTTCACGCTGATCACCAATACGCTCGCCAAGGACAAGGAAATCTCGGATCGCTGGCGCGGTTTCGAGGATATCGCCGACAGCCGGCACCTCGCCAACCGCGTCGAGCGCGAGGTCGTCGATGCGCTCGCGGAAGCGGTGAAGTCAGCTTATCCGCGCCTTTCGCACCGCTACTATGCCATGAAGGCGAAGTGGCTCGGCATGGAACAGATGGAGTTCTGGGATCGCAACGCGCCGCTGCCGGAAACGCCGAATGCGCTGATCTCGTGGAACCAGGCGAAGGATACGGTGCTTTCGGCCTACCATGCCTTCGCCCCAGAGATGGCCGCAATTGCCCGCCGCTTCTTCGATGACCGCTGGATCGATGCGCCGGTGCGCCCCGGCAAGGCCCCCGGCGCCTTCGCCCACCCGACCGTTCCCTCCGCGCACCCCTACGTGCTCGTCAATTATATGGGCAAGCCGCGCGACGTAATGACGCTTGCCCACGAACTCGGTCACGGCGTGCACCAGGTGCTCGCCGGCGAGCAGGGCGCGCTGATGGCCTCGACGCCGCTGACCCTCGCCGAGACGGCATCGGTGTTCGGCGAAATGCTGACCTTCCGTGCGCTTCTCGACCAGACCAAGGACAAGCGCGAGCGCAAGGCCATGCTCGCCCAGAAGGTCGAGGACATGATCAATACGGTCGTGCGCCAGATCGCCTTCTACGAATTCGAGCGCAAGCTGCACACGGCCCGCAAGGAAGGCGAACTGACCGCCGAGGATATCGGCAATCTGTGGCTTTCGGTGCAGGCGGAAAGCCTCGGGCCGGCGATCCGGATTTCCGAGGGCTACGAGACCTACTGGGCCTATATCCCGCACTTCATCCACTCGCCGTTCTATGTCTATGCCTATGCTTTCGGCGATTGCCTGGTGAACTCGCTCTATGCCGTCTACCAGAACGCCGAAAAGGGCTTCCAGGCAAAGTATTTCGAGCTGCTGAAAGCCGGCGGCACCAAGCACCATTCGGAATTGCTCGCTCCCTTCGGCCTCGATGCCACCGATCCGTCGTTCTGGGCACAGGGTCTGTCGATGATCGAGGGGCTGATCGACGAACTCGAGGCGCTTGATAAGGCGTGATCCGGCGCGGGCCGAGCCCGCGCTCCAGAGACTTTCAAGGAAAAGTGCGAAGCGGCATCGATGAACGAAAACGCACCTTTTGTGCTTTTCCGGGACGACAGCGAAAATCGGACCACGGTTTTCACTGATCCGGAGCGCGTCGTCACGGCGCGGACCAAAGCCGAATTCCGCCGCGGCCTCGCCGAGCTTGAGCGTGCACATGCGGCCGGCAAATGGATTGCCGGCTTCATGGCATATGAGGCGGGCCATATCTTCGAAGAGAAGCTGAGCCCCTTTGCCGAGGAGGGGGGGCGCGAAACGCCGCTGATGTCCTTCGGCATCTTCGACGCACCGAGCGACGACCATCCGCTTGGCGAGCCGCAACGTCGGATGGAGAACGAGCCTTTCCTTGCCGAGCCGCGTGCCGCCTGGGATTTTCCCACCTATCGCGAGCGGTTCGACCGCCTGCATCAGCATCTGCGCCAGGGCGATTGTTATCAGGCGAACCTGACGATGCCGATCCGCGCCCGCTGGACGGGCGATCCGCGCGCCGCCTTCTGGTCACTGATCGAACGGCAACCGGTAAAATACGGCGCGCTCGTCGTGCTGGATGGTCCGATCCTCGTCTCGCGCTCGCCCGAGCTCTTCTTCCGGGTCGACGCTGACCGATGGATTGAGACGCATCCGATGAAGGGCACCGCAAAGCGCGGCGCGTCGGCTGAGGAGGACGCCGAGATCATTGCTGCCATGCGCACTGACGAGAAGACCCAGGCCGAAAACCGCATGATCGTCGACCTCTTGCGCAACGACATCTCGCGCATCACCGAGGTCGGAACGCTCGACGTCCCGAAACTGTTCGACATCGAGACCTATCCGACCGTTCACCAGATGGTCAGCCATGTCAGGGCCAAGCTGCGGCCGGATGTCGGCATCACCGATATTTTCGCCGCACTCTTTCCCTGCGGCTCGATCACCGGCGCGCCGAAGATGCGGGCGATGGAAATCCTGCACGATCTCGAAGACGGTCCGCGCGACGCCTATTGCGGCGCAATCGGCTTTATCGCGCCGAACGGCATCATGCGCTTCAGCGTGGCGATCCGCACCATCTCGCTGTTTGCCAATGGCGAGGCCGTCTTCAATGTCGCGGCGGCATCGTCTTTGATTCCGGCGCCCAGTCCGAATATGACGAATGCCTGCTCAAGGCGCGGTTTGCCATCGGCGATGCCGAGATCGCCCGATGACGGATTTTTCCCTGATCGAGACCCTGCGCTACGAACCCGATGTTGAATTCGTTCGCTTGAGGTTACATCTCGCCCGGTTGAAACGATCGGCACGAAGATTGGGATTTGCCGGCGCCGAGCGGGCGCAGGCGGAGCTGCAAGCCGCCGTCCAGGGTGCAACAGGCCCGCTACGGGTCCGCCTGACGCTTGACCGCAACGGCACCGTCGCCGTGACCACGGCAACTTTCACGCCCCTTGCAGAAGACACTGTCTGGCGCGTGCGTTTTGCTCAAACGCGGCTCTCTTCCGAAGACAAGCTGGTGCGGGTGAAGACCACCCGGCGCGACATCTACGAGACGGCACGCACTGAATACCCGGCAACCGAGGTCGACGAAGTTCTTCTCCTCAACGAAAAGGGCGAGGTCTGCGAGGGAACGATCACCTCAATCTTCCTCGACGATGGCAGCGGCACGCTGAAAACGCCGCCGATCGCCTGCGGGCTTCTGGCCGGCGTGCTCCGGACGGAACTCATCTGCCAGCGACGGGCGCGCGTCGCCCGCCTGTCGCTCGACGATCTGGCAAAAGCCGAGCTCTATGTCGGGAATTCGCTACGGGGCCTGATCCGGGCGAAGCTCTGGGTCTGAACCCGGCAAGGTGTACCGCTTTACCCGGTCGCGCCCGTCGCGCTTGGCGAGATAGAGCGCCTCGTCGGCGCGGGCATAAATGTCCTTGACGCCGTCGCCTTCCCGATACTCGGCCAGCCCCACCGAACAGGTGTAGTAGAACTCCGGGATACTCGCGAGCGGCCTGGCGCTGCGCACCTTGTCGAGCAAGCGGTCGAGGATCATGTTGCCTTCGCTGATCGTGGTGTCGGGCAGGATCAGCATGAACTCCTCGCCGCCGATGCGGCCGAAGCAATCGGAGCGGCGCACGAACTCCTGCATCTGGCGGGCGAAGTCGAGCAGAACCTCATCGCCCTGATGGTGGCCGTAGCGATCGTTGATCGCCTTGAAATAGTCGATGTCTATGATGGCGACGCAGCCCCACATATGCGGGTTCTGGGCGCAATTGGCGATGAATTCACCGAGCCGCCCCATGGTATAGCGCCGGTTGGGCACATTGGTGAGTTCATCGACCTGCGAGGCGCGCAGCGCGAAATCGCGATCCTGCCTTAGCGCGCGCTCCTCGACGCGAATGGTAGTGATGTCGACGGCGACGCACAGCATCCACCCCCTGGCATCGACCGTTTCCGTCATCCACAGCCAGCGGCCGTCATGCAGGTCGGTCTCCATCGCCCGAAACGGGATCTTGCCGCGCCGATTGATCGTTGAGGCTATCCAGGCATTGATGTCGCTGGTCGAGAGCACGGTTCCGCGACCGGCGGCATGGTTGCGCCGCATGATTTCCGCCCAGGTCGGCGCCTCGTCGGCCTCGATGAAATAGGCAGCGCGAAAGGCATCATTGGCAAATTGCAGCCGGTCGTGCTGATCGTAGAGCGCCATCAGCACGGGTGTTTGGGCCTGCAGGCCCATCAAGGTCTTTATATGGTCGCCGGTCACGTTCAGTCTGCGACGCCTCCAGGTCGGGGAAGGAAACAACAATCATGGCGCGTAGCGGATGATTGTATCAAAGCTATAGCACGAAGTCCTTGTGACAAGCTTCGGCCCATGCGAAACGAAAGGGAATATGGTTAAATCGCGAGAATGATCCGGTCATCCCGCATGAAACACACGCCCTACGACGGCTCCTCCAAGCCCTTTACGATCGGCCTCACGCAGCTCGATCCCGATCGCTGGATCGAGCCGGACGTCCAGCTGCAGCACTATCTCGACCAGAAAGCCCAGTTGCTCGCACAGTCCCGCGACGTGGTTTTTGCCGCCGACGACCGGACGCAGGACGCGCAGAGCGAACTGCTGCAGATCCTGTCCGACTATCTGCCGACACGGTATCCCGACATCTACTGTCGGCAGGACGAAACAATGATGGTCGGCGGGCGACGGGTGCCCTTGTCCGGCGACGACGCGCTTGTGCTAGCGGGCTCGCTCGTTCAGGACGACCTGGCGATCATGCAGCGCGACGACCGCGGCTGGCGCCTTGGCGCCGCCTACATCGCCTTCCCCTCGTCCTGGTCGCTCGCCGAAAAGTTCGGGCGCACCATGGACGAGATCCACGCCCCGGTCCCCGGCTTCGGAGACGGCACGCGCAACGCCGAACTCATCAGCCGCATGTTCGATAACCTGCCGCCTGGCCGCTTCGTCGAACGCTTCAACTGGGCCGTCAATGTCGACGGCTCCCTGCATCTGCCGAAGCCCAAATCGGAAGGGGTGTCGGCCGGCGCGATCGAGCTGACCGAAGAGCGCACCTTCATCCGCGTCGAGCGCCAGACGTTGCGCAAGTTGCCGCGAAGCGCGCGATCGTCTTCACAATCCGGATCTATTCCGATCCCCTGGCGCTGTTGCGACAGCGGGCGGATGCGGGAACTTTGGCCCTTTCCTTCATCGAGCAATTGCGCTCTCTCGACCTGCCGCAGGCGGCCTACAAGGGCCTCGTCAGCAAGCGGGACGCTCTCATTTCGGCCCTCATTTCCATCGCCGGTTAAACAATATCGCAGATCAGCGTTGACCCGGCGGCCCTTTATTGTGACAGCAAACTATGCTCTAGGCCTATCACACGGCGCGAGCCTCATTTTCAGACACTTTCAACACCGTCACTGGGAAAGTTTCCTCAGGAGTAAGACCAAAATGGCAGACACCACCTATCCGGTTTACGGCGAGATCACCGGCCCGATCGTCATGATCGGCTTCGGTTCGATCGGCCGCGGCACCTTGCCGTTGATCGAGCGCCACTTCAAATACGACAAGAACCGGTTGATCGTGGTCGAGCCGCGCGAGGATGCTGCCGACAACGAGATCTTCGAGCGTCATGGCGTCCGCCACGTTCGCGCCCATGTGACGAAGGACAACTATAAGGAGCTGCTGAAGCCGCTCCTGACCGAAGGCGAAGGCCAAGGCTTCTGCGTCAACCTGTCGGTCGATACCGGCTCGCTCGACCTGATCAAGATGTGCCGCAAGCTCGACGTTCTCTACATCGACACCGTCGTCGAACCGTGGCTCGGCTTCTACTTCGATGCCGAAATGGACAACGCCTCGCGCACCAACTATGCCCTGCGCGAAACCATGCGCAAGGAAAAGGAAAAGAACCCGGGCGGCACCACGGCCGTTTCGACCTGCGGCGCCAACCCGGGCATGGTCTCCTGGTTCGTCAAGCAGGGGCTCCTCAACCTCGCCAACGACCTTGGCGTGAAATACGACGAACCGCATCAGGACGACCGCGAAGGCTGGGCGAAGCTGATGAAGAAGGTCGGCGTCAAGGGCGTGCACATCGCCGAGCGCGACACCCAGCTGACCAAGAAGCCGAAGCCGCTCAACGTCTTCTGGAACACCTGGTCGGTCGAAGGCTTCATCTCCGAAGGTCTGCAGCCGGCTGAACTCGGCTGGGGCACCCACGAAAACTGGATGCCGAAGAACGCCAAGAAGCACAAGAAGGGCTGCAAGGCGGCCATCTATCTGGAGCAGCCGGGTGCCAACACCCGCGTGCGCACCTGGTGCCCGACGCCTGGCCCGCAATACGGCTTCCTCGTCACCCACAACGAGTCGATCTCGATCGCCGACTTCTTCACCGTCCGCGACAAGGACGGCGAAGTTACCTATCGCCCGACCTGCCACTACGCCTACCATCCGGCCAATGACGCCGTCCTTTCGCTGCACGAAATGTTCGGCAACGGCGGCAATTCGCAGCCAGTCCATCATGTTCTTGACGAGAAGGAACTCGTTGAAGGCGTCGACGAACTGGGCGTCCTGCTCTACGGCCATGACAAGAATGCCTACTGGTTCGGTTCGCGCCTGTCGCTGGAAGAGACCCGCCGCATCGCCCCCTACCAGAACGCCACCGGCATGCAGGTCACCTCTGCGGTGCTCGCGGGCATGGTCTGGGCGCTCGAAAACCCGAAGGCCGGCATCGTCGAAGCCGACGAGATGGACTACAAGCGCTGCCTCGAAGTGCAGCTGCCCTATCTCGCCCGGTCGAAGGACACTACACCGACTGGACCCCGCTCGACGGTCGCCCGGGCCTGTTCCCGGAAGACATCGACACCAAGGATCCCTGGCAGTTCAAGAACATCCTCGTTCGCTAAACCGCTGACATTGCGAAGCATCCGGCCCGGGGCATTTCTGCCCCGGGCTTTTTTTGTTCATATGGGAAAAGCCCGGCGCGCCGGCCCGACCACTCTTGCTTTCAACTCTTGATCGCGGCATGGTTCGGCGAAATGAAACGGACGCTCGGCACAAAGCGAGGGAAATCGCCAATGAAGCCATTCGCAATTCTGACCCTTCTCGCGACCGCCGCGACCCTGGCCTCCTGCCAGTCGTCGCCCCGGGAAGCCGGAGGGGCACCGCCCGCTCGCCAGGCAACGGGTGTCGAAGGCTCATGGACGGATCCGAACGGCATCGTTTCGACCTTTGCAGGCGGAACCTTCTCGACCCGCACCACCGACAGCAACCAGCTGCTGGCTTCCGGCAACTACGTGAAGCTCAGCCCGACACTCGTCGAGATCAACATGACCTCGCTGGTGCGCAACACCCAGTCCAAGGTCAATTGCGCGCTGGTCACACAGAGCCAGCTCAATTGCACCACCGATGCCGGCGCCCAGTTCTCGCTGGCGCGACGCGGCTGAGACAAGCTTCGAGCACGGATCAAAGCTCCCGCTAGGGGGCTTTTTTTGTGCATTCGTATGACTTAACCCTACTGCATGTTTCCCTAAATCGAAGCCGATTTAGGGGGAAAAACATGCAGCAATTCAAAGCGCTACAGCGACCTTTGCGCGCCTGAAAAGGCGCGCGGCGCTGTAGTTGCAGATCCGGCAACCGGAGGATGGTTTTAGTGCTTGAAGTCGCCCTGAAGTGATGAAAACATTCGCACCGGCAAAGCCACCCCGGCCGCGGGGACCGGACCCGCTTCGGCGGGTCTGAAAGCGGCCGGCAGACAACAGGCAAAACAGGAGAACATCATGATCAGACACATACGGACCGGCCTGATGACCGCGTCCATTCTTGCCCTCTCCTCGGGCGCAGCCTTCGCCGATTATGAACTGAACATCCTGCACATCAACGATCTCC
The DNA here is from genome assembly GCF_001976035.1 of Ensifer sp. 1H6. Lineage (NCBI taxonomy): Bacteria > Pseudomonadati > Pseudomonadota > Alphaproteobacteria > Hyphomicrobiales > Rhizobiaceae > Ensifer > Ensifer sp. 1H6. The sequence continues at coordinate 188,125 of NZ_MOAI01000004.1, forward strand.
ACTCCCGTATCGAATCGATCAACAAGTTCGATTCGACCTGCTCGGCCGAAGAGGAAGGCAAGAACGAGTGCTTCGGTGGCGTCGCCCGCCTGAAGTCTCTGATCGACCAGAAACGCCAGGATCTGTCCGGCAAGAACGTCTTGCTGTTGAATGCCGGCGACAACTTCCAGGGTTCGCTGTTCTTCACCACCTACAAGGGTCTGGCCGAAGCCGAATTCCTCAACCTGATGAAGTTCGACGCGATGACGGTCGGCAACCATGAATTCGACGAGAGCGAAGATGGCCTTGTCGGCTTCCTCGATAAGATCGAGTTCCCCGTCGTCACCGCCAACGTATTGCCCAGTCACAAGTCGAAGATCGGTGACCGCATCAAGCCGTCGATCGTTCTCGAAGCCGGCGGCCAGAAGATCGGCATCGTCGCGCCGTCGCCAACGATACGCCCGAACTCTCCTCCCCCGGCCCGGACATCCTGATCGGTGACGACGTCGCCACCACGACTGCCGCGGTTGAAGAGCTGAAGAAGCAGGGCGTCGACAAGATCATCGCGCTCACCCATGTCGGCTACCCGCGTGACCTCGCCGCGATCGCAAAGATCCCCGATGTCGACGTCGTCGTCGGCGGCCACTCCCACAGCCTGCTGTCGAACACCGACGCAAAGGCCGAAGGCCCCTACCCGACGATGGTCGACAACCCCGGTGGCTACAAGGTTCCGGTCGTCCAGGCCGCCTCCTATAGCAAGTACCTCGGCGATCTCGTCGTCACCTTCGACGACAACGGCGTGGTGAAGGCTGCCAAGGGCGATCCGATCCTGGTCGATTCTTCCGTCAAGCCGGATCAGTCCGTTTTGACCCGCGTGGCCGAACTCGCCAAGCCGATCGAGGAGCTGCGCTCCAAGATCATCGGCAAGACCGAGGCCCCGATCGACGGTTCGCGTGACAATTGCCGGGCCAGGGAATGCGAAATGGGCAGCCTCGTTGCCGACGCCATGCTCGACCGCGTCAAGGGCCAGGGCGTGACGATCGCCATCACCAATGGCGGTGGCCTGCGCGCCTCCATCGATGCCGGCGACGTTTCGATGGGCGAAGCCATCACCGTGCTGCCGTTCCAGAACACGGTTGCGACCTTCCAGCTCAAGGGTGACGGCATCCGTGCCGCGCTTGAGAACGGCCTCAGCAAGCTTGAAGAACCCGGCGGCCGTTTCCCGCAGGTGGCCGGCATGAAATATTCCTTCGACAAGTCGAAGGAAGTGGGCAGCCGCGTCGTCTCGGTCGAGGTAAAGGAAGGCGAAGGCTTCGTGCCGCTCGATCCGGCAAAGACCTATTCGATCGTCACCAACAACTACATGCGCAATGGCGGCGACGGCTACGCAATCTTCAAGGACAAGGGTGAGAACGCCTACGACTACGGTCCGGGCCTCGAAACCGTTCTGGCCGACTATCTCGCCGCGCACCAGCCGTTCAAGCCCTACACGGATGGCCGCATCACCGAAGTCGCTGCAGCCGCCGGCGCCACGACTGCCGAACCGGCAACGGCAACGCAGCCTGCAGCCGACGCCGCCGCGAGCGCGACGGCCTCCGGTCCGCAGAAGCATGTCATCGCCAAGGGCGACACGCTTTGGGATCTCGCCAAGGCGTTCTACGGCGATGGTGCGCTCTGGGCAAAGATCTCCGCGGCCAACGGCAAGCCCGCTCCGCGCCACCTGCATGTCGGAACCGAACTGGAGATTCCGGCAAAGTAAGACAATTTGCCTCTCCTTCGAGAGCCGGCGCGGGCTTCCCCGCACCGGCTTTTCTTCTTAGAAGGACGTGACGAAAAGTGCATGCACCTGCTTATACGTGACCACGAGGACCGAGATGACCAACGCGCCCGCCGCGACCGCCCAAAGCGATCACCCGACCGTTAAATCCGGAAAGGTCGGCGTTCTGCTGGTCAATCTCGGCACGCCCGATGGCACCGACTACACCTCGATGCGCCGCTATCTCAAGGAGTTCCTCAGCGATCGCCGCGTCATCGAATGGTCGCGGTTGTTCTGGTATCCGATCCTCTACGGCATCGTGCTCAACACCCGCCCCGGCAAGGTCGGCAAGGCCTATGAAATGATCTGGAACAAGGATCTGAACGAAAGCTACCTGCGCACCTATACCCGCAACCAGGCGACCTTGATGGCGGAAGCCTTCGCCAATCAGCCGCACATCGTCGTCGATTGGGGCATGCGCTACGGCCAGCCGTCGATCGCCTCGCGCATGGAAGCCCTGCAGAAGGCCGGATGCGAACGCATCCTCTTGTTCCCGCTCTATCCGCAATACGCCGCGGCAACGACAGCCACCGTCAACGACAAGGCATTCGAAGCCCTGCTCAAGATGCGCTGGCAGCCGGCGCTGCGCACCGTTCCGCCCTATCATGACGATCCCGTCTATATCGACGCGCTGGCAACTTCGATCACGCGGCATCTGGCGACACTCGACTGGGAGCCGGAAGTGGTGCTCACCTCCTTCCACGGCATCCCGAAGAGTTACTTCGAAAAGGGCGATCCCTACTATTGCCAGTGCCAGAAGACCGCGCGTCTGCTGCGCGAAAAGCTCGGGTGGTCCAAGGACAAGCTGCAGGTAACCTTCCAGTCCCGCTTCGGGCCGGAAGAATGGCTGCAGCCCTATACCGACAAGACGGTCGAGAAGCTGGCGCAGGACGGCGTCAAGCGCATCGCCGTGATCAACCCAGGCTTCGTTTCCGACTGTCTGGAAACGCTCGAGGAGATCGCCGAGCAGGCGGCCGAGAGCTTCCATCACAATGGCGGCGAAAAGTTTGCACATATCCCCTGTCTCAACGACAGTGCCGAGGGCATGATGGTTCTCGAGCATGTCGTGCGCCGGGAGCTAAGCGGCTGGCTTTGAAGCCGAAATCTGCGACGACCGCTTGAAATAGACTGACCGATGCCCACGTCTGGGTTAGAGTGTCACTTCAAACTGGGGTTGTGATCATGGGGGACGTGTCTTTGGGCGGATTTGATATTGCGGTCATCGCATTGGTGGTCTTGGTGATCTTTGTGATCATCACCATGGTCAAGACGGTGCCGCAGGGCTATCGCTATACGGTGGAGCGCTTCGGCCGCTACACCAAGACGATGGAACCGGGTCTCAACATCATCATTCCGTTCATCGACCGGATCGGCGCCAGGATGAACGTGATGGAGCAGGTCCTCGACGTTCCGACCCAGGAAGTCATCACCAAGGACAACGCCAGCGTGTCGGCCGATGCCGTCGCGTTCTACCAGGTGCTCAACGCCGCCCAGGCTGCCTACCAGGTGTCCGATCTTCAAAACGCCATTCTCAACCTGACCATGACCAACATCCGCTCGGTCATGGGGTCGATGGACCTCGACGAACTTTTGTCGAACCGCGACACCATCAACGACAAGCTGTTGCGCGTGGTCGATGACGCCGCCAACCCCTGGGGCATCAAGATCACCCGCGTCGAACTCAAGGACATCGCACCGCCGAAGGATCTCGTCGACGCCATGGCTCGGCAGATGAAGGCCGAGCGCGAGAAGCGCGCCCAGGTGCTGGAAGCGGAAGGGTCGAGAAACGCGCAGATCCTGCGTGCCGAAGGTGCCAAGCAGTCGGCCATCCTGCAGGCCGAAGGCCAGCGCGAGGCCGCCTTCCGCGACGCCGAGGCGCGCGAACGTCTGGCCGAGGCCGAGGCCAAAGCGACACAGATGGTGTCGGCGGCGATCGCTGCCGGTGACGTCCAGGCGATCAACTACTTCGTCGCCCAGAAATACACCGAAGCGCTTGCTGCGATCGGCACTGCCAACAACCAGAAGATCATACTGATGCCTATGGAAGCGTCCGCGCTGATCGGCTCGCTCGGCGGCATTGGCGCAATTGCCAGGGAAGTGTTCGGCGACAACCAGGCGCCAGCCCCCCGGCAGCGCCAATCGACGACACCGCGCACCGGCCCGGCGTCCGATCCGTTTGAACCTCAGGGACAATAGGCGATGGTCCAGCGCATCATCCTTGAACTCGGCCCCTGGAGCTGGTGGGTTCTCGGTCTTGCACTGCTGGCGGCCGAAGTCGTCGCACCCGGCGTTTTCCTCGTCTGGATCGCCATTGCCGCGCTCATCACCGGCGTTCTGTCGCTTTTGCTGTGGGACACTGTCGTCTGGGGCTGGCAGGTTCAGTTCGTCGTCTTCGCGCTTCTGTCCATCGTCGCCGTTCTCCTTGGGCGGCACTTCATCTCCTCGTCTTCCAGGGAGACGGACGAACCGCTGCTCAACCAACGGGCCCAAAGCCTCGTCGGCCGAACCGCCGTGCTTGAAAAGCCGATTGCCGAGGGCCACGGCCGCGTGCGTCTGGACGATACGATCTGGATCGTCGAGGGGCCCGATCTGCCCGCCGGTACGCGCGTTCGCATCGTTGCCAGCCACGGGCGCAACCTGACGGTCGAGAGCGCCTAAAGCGCCGCGACCGTTCAGATGCGCGTGCTGCGCTTTAAGCTCTTGTTTTTGCGCATGTCGTTAACGCGTTTTTGCCGTTTGGAAACGATTGGTTAACCACGCGGCTTTACGATTGCGAAAGGATTGCAATCAGGCTCGCGGACAAACGGCAGATGGTGCCAGACAACACTCGCTCGATCGGAAGAGACGCGCGGCGTTTGACGCTGGTGGCGTTGCTGCTGGCCGGCACCGCGATGGCCGCTCCGCTTTCGGCGCATGCCCAAACGGTGACGAACGCCGCCGTGCCGACGACCCCTGGCATCGTTGCCCCCGGCACAGCAACCGCAGCACCGGCGATCGCCGATCCGCAAACGACGGGCGCCGTCAGCACCGACGATCTGTCTCCGGCCTCGGACGAAGACCTCATCCGTCTCAACCGCCGCGAACCAACGATCGATGGATTGCGGACGCGAATAGAGCCGGAAGACGACCGCGCACCCGGCGTTCGCATCGGCACATTCACGCTGCGGCCGGAAATCGGCGAGACGATCAACCATGAATGGCGCAACAACGGCAACAACAACAAGCAGAACCGCGGTTATCTGGAAACCGGCATCCGCGGCACCCTGACGTCGGATTGGTCCCGCCACGAACTGACGGTTATCGGCGCTGGCGTGTTGCAGAACAACATCTCCGGCGAGGGCGAGGAAGAGCCTCGCGCTGACATCGACGCGGAACTGCGCCTCGATCTCTCAGATGAAACCGTTGCGCGTCTTCGGGCAGGCTACAGCTTCGACCGTGAGGACGCCGACGATCCGAACGCGATCTCGAATGCCAAGACACAATCGGGCGTCAACACCTATCGGCTCGGCGCTGCCATCGAGCGCGACTTCGGCCTCATCCGCGGATCGGTCGGGCTCGAATTCGAACGGCAGACCTATGGCGACGTCGAGCTGGAAAACGGCACGACGATGTCGGTCGAAGACCGAAACCGCAACAACGGAACCCTGACGGCGCGCGTCGGCTATGAAATGTCACCGGCACTGATCCCGTTCATCGAGGCCGCGGTCGGCGGGTCGATCTACGATCTTCGCCAGGACACGCTCGGCTTCGAGCGCTCCTACCAGAGCTACGCGACACGTGGCGGTCTGGAGGTCGACCTTGGCGAGAAGCTCTACGGCGAGATCGCCCTTGGCTACGAGACCTATCGTTTCGAAGATGACCGGCTCAGCGACGTCAGCGGCCTGTCCGTCGACGGCCGCCTCAACTGGTCGCCGCAACGCGGTACGGATGTGCTCTTCGGGCTATCGACCGGTCTCGACCCGTCGACGACAGCGGGCGTTTCCGGATCGATGGACTATGCCTTGACCAACATCATCACCCACGAGATGCGCTCCGATCTGGTTGCACGACTGTCCAACACCCTGATCATCCGCAAATATCCGTCAGACTCCAGTTCCCTCGACGAGACAACCTGGCGCACCGGCGCAGGCCTCACCTGGGATATGAACCGTTACCTCGCACTAATCGGCGATGTCAGCTATGAGCGCACCACGCCCGACGTCGGCGATACGACCGACATCACCCGCGTCGGCGTCGGTCTTGTGCTGCGGCGTTGAGTAAAAGCAGAGAGGCCGCCATGCATAAAGGCCGGGCGGCAATGCGCATTTCCACACAAAGAAAAAGGCCGCGCCCGTGGGGGACGCGGCCTTTTCGTTTCGGTTGAACCGGGATTACTTCAAGCTGCTCAAAAGCGCCTTCAGCGGGCCCTCCACGATCGGGCGGATATCGGCGCGCTCCAGCGCGAAGGCGACGTTGGCGAGGATGAAGCCATCCTTGGCGCCACAGTCGTAGGTCTCGCCGCGGAAATGATAGGCGGCGAACTGCTGGACCTCCGAAAGCTTCAGCATCCCGTCGGTCAACTGGATCTCGTTGCCGGCGCCACGCTCCTGTTTCTCCAGGATCGGGAAGATTTCCGGCTGCAGGATGTAGCGGCCGTTGATGAAGAAGTTCGACGGCGCCGTTCCCGGTGCGGGCTTCTCGACCATCTTGGTGATCTTGAAGCCGTCGCCGACCTTGTCGCCGACACCGACGATCCCGTATTTGTGGGCCTGGTCCGGTGCGCATTCCTCGACTGCTATGACGTTGCCGCCGCTCTGTTCGTAGAGCTCGACCATGCCCTTCAGGCAGCCCTTCTCGCCCTTCATGATCATGTCGGGCAGCAACAGCGCGAAAGGCTCGTTGCCGACCAGCTCGCGGGCGCACCACACGGCATGGCCAAGGCCGAGCGGCGCCTGCTGGCGGGTGAAGCTCGTCGTGCCGGCCTTCGGCAGAATGGTGTCGAGAAGCTCGATCTCGATCTTCTTGTTGCGCTCGCGCAGGGTCTGGTCGAGTTCGACCTGGATATCGAAATAGTCCTCGATCACGGCCTTGCTGCGGCCGGTGACAAAGATCAGGTGCTCGATACCAGCTTCCATCGCCTCGTCGACCACATATTGAATGACCGGCTTGTCCACCACCGTCAGCATTTCCTTCGGCACGGCCTTGGTGGCCGGCAGGAAACGCGTGCCCAGACCAGCGACCGGGAACACGGCTTTGCGGACTTTACGCTTGTCGGTCATCGGTACCTCCTTCATTCGGATTTCAATCCTGAGTGTTGCTGTTAAAATCCTTAAATCAAAATCAATTTAAGGAATCGTGCAGCGCTTTGCAGTGCGGCGGCAATCTCTACGCAACGATGTGAACGCACGCTGAACCGGGACGAAAAAAATGCAGATACGGACGGTACTCGCATTTTCTTCCACGGAAGACGCAATGGCCTTTTCATGGTAAAGGGTTTGTTGACCACGTTTCTGTAGATTCGCCTTAATCCGGCGCTGCATCGACTGCGGCCGGATCCGAGAACAGGAACCGCCGGCGGTCGCCGAACCGCAAGGCTGGCTCCAGACTGCCACCATGCGGAAATGTCCCGGCTATGACGGCTGAGGCTCCGCAGAGAAACGGAACCGACAGCTGATGATCAGAAACCGCAGGACGTTTTTCCGTCATATCGCAGCCGCCTTCGTCCTATCCGCCGTCGCGCTTGGCACCTCCCCCGCGCGCGCCGATGCCGGATTCCAGAATTGGATCAACAACTTCTATGCCACGGCTGCAAAGAGCGGCATCACCCAGGCGACCTATCGCAAGGCCTTTGCCGGCGTGAAGACACCCGACGCCACCGTGATCGAAAAGGCCAATTACCAGCCTGAGTTCAAGCACAAGATCTGGGAATACATCGATTCCCGCGTCAACCCCTACACCAAGCGCGTCGGCCAGGAGATGGCCGCCAAGCACGCCCGCACGCTGAATTCGATCGAAAAGCACTTCGGCGTCGACAAGACGATCCTGCTGGCGATCTGGTCGATGGAATCGAACTACGGCGCCGTTCTCGAAAAGGACGACCGCCTGCACTACGTGCCGCGGGCGCTCGCAACCCTTGCCTATGCCGATCCCAAGCGCGCGAAATTCGCCAAGACCCAGCTGATTGCCGCACTCAAGATCCTGCAGAGCGGCGACATCACCCCGCGCGAACTGACCGGCTCCTGGGCCGGCGCCATGGGACACACGCAATTCATCCCGACCAGCTATCTGCTCTACGCGGTCGACGCTGATGGTAACGGCCATCGTGACATCTGGAATTCGGTGCCCGACGCGCTTGCGACCGCCGCCAACCTTTTGAAGAAGAACGGCTGGCAAGCGGGCGAGACCTGGGGCTACGAAGTCGCACCACCGGCCAACGCCGCGAAATATTCCGGACAGACGAAGACGCTTGCCCAGTGGGCAGCACTCGGTTTCCTCCGCCCGAACGGCAAGGGCTTCCGCAACGGCAATTCGCGGGCCGAACTGAAGCTGCCGAGCGGCGGTAACGGTCCAGGCTTCCTGATGACCAAGAACTTCTTCGTCATCAAGCGCTACAACGCGTCGGACAGTTACGCGCTCGGCGTCGGTCTTCTTGCCGACCAGATCGCCGGTTATGCCGGAATGCAGCAGCGCTGGCCGCGACCGGACGGTTCGCTCGATATCAGCGAGAAGTTCGAATTGCAGAACCGCCTGAAGGAACTGGGTTATTACAGCGGCGAAGTCGACGGCAATTTCGGATCCGGCTCCAAGGCTGCGATCCAGGAGTTCCAATCGAAGAACGGCCTGGCGCCGGACGGCGAGCCGACACAACATCTGCTGCGCGCCCTGCGCAACTGACGCGCACGCCCGAAACGCGACGGCGGCCTTGCGGCCGCCGTCCGTTCGATGGATGATCAGATATGCATGCGAAAACCAAGGCCCGGATGACAGGGGGCGCAATGCCCTGGAGGACGGCGACGATGATCATCGCCGCAGCCGCGATGCTGTTCGTCGGCTTTGCCGCAAGTTATGCGGAAGCCCAGCAGAGGGTGCAGCGACGCAATCTCTTCCAGATGCTGTTCGGCGGCCTCACGCGCGAACGCCGCGTAATCGACGAGCGGTACGAGTTTCCGCAACAGCCGCGCCCGAGGCGCGCCCGCCAAAGCCAAACCCCGCAACGACAGAAGGCTCCGGGCCAGCAAAAGGCAAAGCCCGCCATTGCCGATGCGGCGCCGGTGCCGCAGCCGGTTGAAAAGGCGCCGGACTCCAAGAAGGTTCTGGTCGTCGGCGACTTCATGGCCGGCAGCCTCGGCGATGGCCTGAAGACCGCATTCGAGATGACGCCCGGCATCACCATCGAGACGCGCGCAAGCGGCTCGTCCGGGCTGGTGCGCGAGGACTATTTCAACTGGCCGGTGACGCTGCCGAGCTATGTGGGCGAGATCAAGCCTTCCGTCATCATCATCAGCCTCGGCGCCAACGATCGTCAGCAGATGCAGATCGGCAGCACCAAGGAAAAGTACCGCACCGATCTTTGGACCGAGGAATACCGCAAACGTGTCCATGCGCTAGCAGAGTTGGCACACAAGGAAAAACTGCCGGTCCTGTGGGTCGGCATGCCGCCGTTCCAGTCCGCCGCGATGACCGCCGACATGGTGACGTTCAACGGCATCTACCGCGAGGAAGTCGAAAAGGTCGGTGGCCAGTTCGTCGACATTTGGGACGGTTTCGTCGACGAAGGCGGCAAGTTCGTGCTGACCGGCTCCGACATCAACGGCCAGCAGGTTCGATTGCGCGGCGCCGACGGGATCAACCTGACCAAAGCCGGTAAACGCAAGCTCGCCTTCTACGTGGAAAAGGACATTCGCCGCCTGCTCGGGGATGCCGCGGCGACCGACAAGGACGTGCCGGGCGCCGATGGGCTGAAGGACCTTGTGGTTACCGCGCCGCTTGCCAACGAGGACATCGTCAAGACGCAGCCGATCGGCCTCACCGATCCGGATCTCGACGGCGCTGCAGCACTGCTCGGCGATGCCGCACCCAACAAGGGCACAGGCAAGAGCCCGCGCGACCGACTGGTCGACAAGGGGGATGTTGCCGCGGCACCTGCCGGCCGTGTCGACGATTTCCGCCTCGCCAAGCCTAGTACGGTCATCAGCAATCCGGTGATCCGGAACTAACACTTTTTCGAGCGGCTGCGTGCGACAACCATCGTCACGGCGATCGCTTCGCCTAGAGCGTTTCCGATTTGGACGGAAGCGCACAGATGCTCTATCTCTTTGTTTTTACGCATTTCCTGACGGAAAGCCGCTTCGCACTTTTCCTGGAAATTCCCTAAAGCAAAAGGGGCCCCACGATGAACCGGCGGAGCCTTTTTGCACTTGGGAGCAATGATGTCAGCGCGGCAGGATCGACGATCCCATCAGCGCCTCGTCGATCGCGCGGGCCGCCTGGCGGCCTTCGCGGATCGCCCAGACGACGAGCGACTGGCCGCGGCGAACGTCGCCGGCCGTCCAGAACTTGTCGACCGAAGTCTTGTAGTCGCGGTCGTTGGCAACGACGTTGGTCGAGCCACGACGATCGGTGTTGAGCGTCAGCTTGTCGCCGAGATCCTTCAGTACGCTATCGGTGAACGGGCCGCTGAAGCCGATGGCGATGAAGGCGAGATCGGCCTTGATGATGAACTCCGTGCCGGCAATCGGCTTGCGGCGATCGTCCACCTGGCAGCACTTGACGCCGATGAGGTTGCCGTCCTCGTCGCCGACAAACTCCAACGTCGCGACCTGGAACTCGCGGATCGCGCCTTCGGCCTGGCTGGACGAGGTGCGCATCTTGGTCGCCCAGAACGGCCAGACGGCAAGCTTGTCTTCCTTTTCCGGCGGCTGCGGGCGGATGTCGAGCTGGGTGACCTTGACGGCACCCTGGCGGAAGGCCGTGCCGACGCAGTCGGAGGCGGTGTCGCCACCGCCGACGACGACGATGTGCTTGCCGCCGGCAAGGATAGGCGCTGACGGCCAGCCGGTGCTGTCGATGTTCTCACGCCCGACCCGGCGGTTCTGCTGCACGAGATAGGGCATGGCGTCATGCACGCCGGCGAATTCGACACCGGGGATGCCGGCATTGCGCGGCGTTTCGGAGCCGCCGCAATAGAGCACGGCATCGTGGCGATCGATCAGTTGCTCGGCCGGCAGGTCGACGCCGACATTGACGCCGCAATGGAAGGTGACGCCTTCGCCCTTCATCTGCTCGACGCGGCGATCAATGAAGTTCTTCTCCATCTTGAAGTCGGGGATGCCGTAGCGCAGCAGGCCGCCGGGCTTGCTCTCGCGCTCGTAGACGTGAACCTCGTGACCGGCGCGCGCCATCTGCTGGGCGGCGGCCATGCCGGCCGGACCCGAACCAATGACGGCGACCTTCTTGCCGGTCTTGGTAACAGCCGGCTGCGGCACGATGTAACCCATTTCATAGGCCTTGTCGGCGATCGCCTGCTCGACGGTCTTGATCGCGACCGGCGCATCCTCGAGGTTCAGCGTGCACGCTTCCTCGCACGGCGCGGGGCAGACGCGGCCGGTGAATTCCGGGAAGTTGTTGGTCGAATGCAGGTTGCGGATCGCCTCTTCCCAGTTGCCGTTGTAGACCAGATCGTTCCAGTCGGGGATCTGGTTGTGCACCGGACACCCGGTCGGCCCATGGCAGTAGGGGATGCCGCAATCCATGCAGCGTGCCGCCTGCTTCTGCACCTCCGGTTCCGACATCGGAATGGTGAATTCACGGAAATGGCGGATGCGGTCGGACGCCGGCTGGTACTTTGCCACTTGCCGGTCGATCTCGAGAAAACCAGTTACCTTACCCATCGTATCATCCTGATAGCTATGCGTCTGAACAGGCGCTTGAGACAAGCGCGCGTGATGAACCCCCGAACCCTTTTCGGAACCGGGAGCCCTTTTCACCGGGGCCTCTATTCGGCCGCCTCTGCCATTTTCATGCGTTCCATGTCTTCGAGCGCACGACGATATTCGACCGGCATGACCTTGCGGAATTTCGGCCGGTAGTCTGCCCAATGGTCGAGGATCGCCTTTGCCCGGGGCGAGCCCGTGTGGTGCAGGTGGCTGGAGATCAGCTGATAGAGCCGCTCCTCGTCGTGGCGCGTCATATCGCCGGACACGTCGACCATGCCCTTGTGCATGATGTCGCCGCCGTGATGATGCAGCTTCTCGAGCATGTCGTCTTCTTCGGGCACCGGCTGCAGTTCGACCATCGCCATGTTGCAGCGGCGGGCGAAATCGCCTTCCTCGTCCAGCACATAGGCAACACCGCCGGACATGCCGGCCGCGAAGTTGCGGCCCGTCGCGCCGAGAACGACGACGACACCGCCGGTCATGTATTCGCAGCCGTGGTCGCCCACGCCTTCGACGACCGCAATGGCACCGGAATTGCGCACGGCGAAGCGTTCGCCGGCAACACCGTTGAAGTAGCATTCGCCGGAGATCGCGCCGTAAAGCACGGTGTTGCCGACGATGATCGAGTTTTCGGGCACGATTTTGGTGTTTTCAGGCGGCCGGACGATGATACGGCCACCGGAAAGCCCCTTGCCGACATAGTCGTTGCCGTCGCCCACCAGGTCGAAGGTGATGCCGCGCGCCAGGAAGGCGGCGAAGGATTGGCCCGCCGTACCCTTGAGGGTGACGTGGATCGTATCGTCCTTCAGGCCCTTGTGGCCCCAGCGCTTGGCAAGCACACCCGAAAGCATGGCGCCGGCCGACCGGTCGACGTTCTTGATCTTGGCTTCGAAGGCGACGGGCGCCTTGGTTTCCAAGGCGATCTTGGCCTTCTCGATCAGCGTTCGGTCGAGCACGTCGTCGATCGGGTGCTTCTGGCGGCTGGTCCAGTAGGTCTCCGCCTTCGGAGCGTCGACCTTGTGGAAGATCTTCGAGAAATCGAGACCGTTGGCCTTCCAGTGGGCGAGCGCGCCGTCCTTCTCCAAGAGTTCGGAAGCACCGATGATTTCATCGAGCCTGCGCACGCCGAGCGAGGCGAGGATCTCGCGCACTTCCTCTGCAACGAAGAAGAAGTAGTTGATGACGTGCTCGGCCGTGCCCTTGAAGCGCTTGCGCAGCACCGGATCCTGGGTCGCGACACCGACAGGACAGGTGTTGAGGTGGCACTTGCGCATCATGATGCAGCCGGCCGCAATCAGCGGCGCGGTGGCAAAACCGAACTCGTCGGCGCCGAGAAGCGCGCCGATGATCACGTCGCGGCCGGTCTTCAGGCCACCATCGACCTGAAGGGCAACGCGCGACCGAAGGCCGTTCAGCACCAGCGTCTGCTGAGTTTCGGCAAGGCCGATTTCCCAGGGGCTGCCGGCGTGTTTCAACGACGTCAGCGGCGATGCGCCGGTGCCGCCGTCGAAACCGGAAACGGTGATGTGGTCGGCGCGCGCCTTGGCGACACCGGCAGCAACCGTGCCGACGCCCACTTCCGAGACCAGCTTGACCGAAACATCGGCTTCAGGGTTGACGTTCTTCAGGTCGTAGATCAGCTGCGCCAGATCTTCGATCGAGTAGATGTCGTGGTGCGGCGGCGGCGAAATCAGGCCGACGCCCGGCGTCGAATGCCGGGTCTTGGCGACGGTCGCATCCACCTTATGGCCGGGCAGCTGCCCGCCCTCGCCGGGCTTGGCGCCCTGGGCCACCTTGATCTGCAGCATGTCGGCATTAACAAGATACTCGGTGGTCACGCCGAAGCGGCCGGAGGCGATCTGCTTGATCGCCGACCGTTCCGGGTTGGTCGAGCCATCGGGCAGCGGCAGGTAGCGGTCGCTTTCCTCGCCGCCTTCGCCGGTGTTCGACTTGCCGCCGATCCGGTTCATGGCGATTGCCAGCGTCGTATGCGCCTCGCGGCTGATCGAGCCGAAGGACATGGCGCCCGTCGAGAAGCGCTTGACGATGTCGGTGGCCGGCTCGACCTCGTCGACGGAGATCGGCTTGCGGCCGCAGCCTCCGCACTCTTGACGGTGAACAGGCCACGGATCGTGTTCATCCTGAGCGCCGAGTTGTTCACCATCTCGGCAAATTCGCGATAGCGATCCTCTGCATTGCCGCGCACGGCATGCTGCAGCGAGGCGATCGCATCCGGCGTCCAGGCGTGGCTTTCGCCGCGCATGCGGTAGGCATATTCGCCACCGATATCGAGCGTGTTGGCAAGCACCGGATCGGCACCGAAGGCTGCCTTGTGGCGGGCGACGGTTTCGGCCGCGATCTCTTCAAGGCCGATGCCTTCGATCGTCGTCGCAGTCCCGAAGAAGAACTGGTCGACCAGCTTCGACGACAGGCCGACAGCATCGAAGATCTGCGCGCCGCAATAGGACTGGTAGGTCGAGATGCCCATCTTGGACATCACCTTGAGGATGCCCTTACCCACCGCCTTGATATAGCGGTAGACCACTTCGCTGCCGTCGACTTCCTTGGGGAAATCGCCGCGCTTGTGCATGTCGGTCAGCGTATCGAAGGCAAGATACGGGTTGATCGCTTCGGCGCCGTAGCCGGCGAGCAGGCAGAAGTGATGCACTTCACGCGGTTCGCCGGATTCCAGCACGATGCCGACCGAGGTGCGCAGGCCCTTGCGGATCAGGTGGTGGTGCACGGCGGCCGTTGCCAGCAGCGCCGGGATCGCGACGCGGTCCGGACCGACCTGGCGGTCGGAAAGCACGATGATGTTGTAGCCACCCTTGACCGCCGCTTCCGCACGTTCGCAGAGGCGATCGAGCATTTCCGGCATGCCTTCGGCATCGCGCGAAATGTCGTAGGTGAAGTCGAGCGTCTTGGTGTCGAACCGGTCCTCGGTATGGCCGATCGAGCGGATCTTTTCCAGATCGCCGTTGGTCAGGATCGGCTGGCGCACTTCCAGCCGCTTGGCATGCGCCATGCCGGCATGATCGAGCAGGTTCGGGCGCGGGCCGATGAACGAGACGAGGCTCATCACCAGCTCTTCGCGGATCGGGTCGATCGGCGGGTTGGTGACCTGCGCGAAGTTCTGCTTGAAGTAGGTATAGAGCAGCTTGCGCTTGTCGGACATTGCCGAGATCGGCGTGTCGGTGCCCATCGAGCCGATGGCTTCCTGGCCGGTGGTGGCCATTGGCGACATCAGGATCTTGGTGTCTTCGAGCGTGTAGCCGAAGGCCTGCTGGCGGTCGATCAGGGAAACGTCGCGGCGCAGCGCACGCGGCTCGACCGGCTTCAACTCTTCGAGGATGAGCTGGGTATCGTCGAGCCACTTGCGGTAAGGATGCTTGTCGGCGAGCGAAGACTTCACCTCCTCGTCGGAGATGATGCGACCCTGCTCCATGTCGATGAGCAGCATCTTGCCCGGCTGCAGGCGCCACTTCTTGACGATCTTTTCTTCGTCGACCGGAAGCACGCCGGCTTCAGACGCGAGGATGACGCGATCATCAGATGTGACGATATAGCGGGCCGGACGCAGACCGTTGCGGTCGAGCGTCGCGCCGATCTGGCGGCCGTCGGTGAAGGCCACGGCTGCCGGTCCGTCCCACGGCTCCATCAGCGCTGCGTGGTATTCGTAGAACGCCTTGCGCTCGGGCGACATCAGCTGGTTGCCGGCCCAGGCTTCGGGGATCAGCATCATCACCGCATGCGAAAGCGAGTAACCGCCCTGCACCAGGAATTCGAGCGCGTTGTCGAAACAGGCGGTGTCCGACTGACCCTCGTAGGAGATCGGCCAGAGCTTGGAGATGTCGTCGCCGAAGAGCGGCGAGGACACGGAAGCCTGGCGCGCCGCCATCCAGTTGACGTTGCCGCGCAGCGTGTTGATTTCGCCGTTGTGGGCGACCATGCGATAGGGGTGCGCGAGCTTCCAGGACGGAAACGTGTTGGTCGAGAAGCGCTGGTGAACCAGGGCGACGGCCGACTGGAAGCGCTCGTCCTCCAGGTCCTTGTAGTAGGCGCCGACCTGATAGGCCAGGAACATGCCCTTGTAGACGATCGTCTGCGTCGACAGCGACACGACGTAGAAGCCGAGATCGCCGCCTTCCGCTTCCGCATAGATGCGGTTGGAGATCACCTTGCGCAGCGTGAACAGGCGACGCTCGAATTCGGCGTTGGTCGCGGCATCGCGGCCGGCACCGATGAACACCTGCACATGGTGCGGTTCGGTCGCAGCGATATCAGGAGCCTTGGAAAGCGACGAATTGTCGACCGGCACGTCGCGGAAGCCAAGCACGTGCTGGCCTTCCTCGGCGACCACTTCGCTGATCACGTCCTTGAAATGGGCAATCAGCTTTTCGTCGCGCGGCATGAAGAGGTAGCCGACGCCATATTCGCCGGCCTTCGGCAGGGTAACGCCCTGCTTGGCCATTTCCTCGCGGAAGAAGCGGTCGGGGATCTGCACGAGGATGCCAGCGCCGTCACCCATCAGCGGGTCGGCGCCGACGGCACCGCGGTGCGTCAGGTTTTCGAGCATGAAGAGGCCGTCGCGCACGATCTGGTGCGACTTCTCACCCTTCAGATGCGCGACGAAGCCGACGCCGCAGGCATCGTGTTCGTTGCGCGGATCATAGAGACCCTGTTTTCGCGGCAGGCCGGACGGGAATGTGGGCGTTTTTTCAGCCGTCGCAACAGTGTGTGCGAGGTTGAGCCCAGATTGCTGTGATGGCGTGTGATCCGTCATCGTCTTCCCTCCTGTTGAACCCGGCATGTCCGGGCATACCTGCGCCCGCGCATGGCTTCTCGTCGCACGCATTCACGTGCCGCAAAGCCGGGGCATTCATCGTCTCATGATCCTGATCAGGTCGCAAATAATGCACGGCATCATCAGGCATTGATGTCAGTGACCATCCTGATGGCAGGCGTTAACAACCGGATGAAATCCGGCGGATCCCCCTGCGCCACACGCCGATTGCCGATTTTTTGGGCACTTGCGGCGATTGTTCCGGTCCCTAGACCGAAATAGGACAGCAAGACTGTCCTATTTCATGCGCTCTATGCCAGAAACCGCCCCCCTCCGCAAGGGGCATATGAGCAAATAATAGAAGGGATTTTGCCGAACATTGCCGAAAATTTCCCGGTTTTATAATTTAATTACGACAAACGGACGTTTTCTTCATTTTGGTTTCAAACTGGTATCCTGTTGGCCTCCATAGCAGCGACCGTGATTGATCCGGCCGGCAGGTGGGTTATGGTCGCCCGAACGACGTCGATATGACCGTGAAACAGGACGATATGTGATGATTTTTTCCTCTGACAACTGGGCTGGCGCCCACCCTGCCATCGCCCAGAGCCTCGTGACCCATGCCGACGGCTACGCCTCCGCCTACGGCACCAGTGAGCTCGACCGGAAGGTGGAGAGGAAACTGTCGGAGGTTTTCGAGCGCGATGTCGCAGTCTTCTTCGTCGGCACGGGAACGGCCGCCAATTCGCTGGCGCTCGCCAGCACCAGCCGCGCCGGCGGCGTCGCGTTCTGCCACCGCGAAGCGCACGTGACGGCCGACGAGTGCGGCGCTCCGGAATTCTTCACCCATGGATCGAGGTTGAAGCCCGTCGACGGCAAACATGGCAAGATGGACGCATCGCGCCTTGAGGCGGAAATTCGCCGCTACCCGCTCGACAATGTCCATGGCGGTCAGCCGATGGCGGTCACGCTGACGCAAGCGACCGAAAGCGGCACCGTCTACGCACTCGATGAGATCGAGGCGATTGCCGCGGTCGCCAATGCACACAAGCTGCCGCTGCACATGGACGGCGCCCGCTTTGCCAATGCGCTGGTCAGCCTCGATGCCACACCGGCCGAGATGACCTGGAAGCGTGGCGTCGATCTCGTTTCCTTCGGCGGCACGAAGAACGGCTGCTGGTGCGCCGAGGCCCTTGTCCTCTTTGATCTTTCGAAGGCGCACGAGATGCATTTCCTGCGCAAGCGCTCGGCTCAGTTGTTCTCGAAATCGCGCTTCGTCTCGGCCCAGTTCGACGCCTACCTCGAAGGCGGTCTCTGGCTCGACCTCGCCCGGCATTCCAACGCCATGGCCCGGCGTCTTGCCAACGGCATCGCCGCTTCGCGCAACAGCCGGCTCGGTTGGCCGGTCGAAGCCAACGAGGTCTTCGTCATCCTGAAAAAGGACGTGGCGACGAAACTGCAGGAGCAAGGCGCCGTTTTCTACGACTGGCCGGTTCCGCACGAACTCGCCGGAAGCCTCGCGGCCGACGAGGGCCTCTATCGCCTGGTGACGAGCTTTGCGACCAAGATGGACGACGTCGATCGCTTCGTCGCAGCCTGCTGAGGCGACTGCATAATTCCTTGGATCAGGATAGATCCGAGGAGAAAATTATGCAGCAAATTCAAAGAGCCACAATACCGCGTGCCACGCGCGGTGTTGTGGCTCACGCCTGGCCCTGTAACGTCCTCACCTTCGACAAAATCTCGGTCGAGAGCGCCGCGATCAGCTTCTGGTCGGCGCCCTTGCTGGGAACCAGTACGAACTCGACATCCTCCAGCGGCGGCAAGGTGCCGGTGGGTATTTCCCGCAGGCCCTGCGGCGCCATACTGCGCGGCTGGACGAGCACGCCCATGCCCGCTTGGGCGGCGGCCGTCAGCCCGCTGAGGCTGCCGCAGGTGCAGACGATCCGCCATGGCAGCCGATGCCGGTCGAGCACCTCGAGCGCCACGCTGCGCGTGATGCTCGGCGGCGGAAAGGCGAT
This sequence comes from Ensifer sp. 1H6, assembly GCF_001976035.1. NCBI lineage: Bacteria > Pseudomonadati > Pseudomonadota > Alphaproteobacteria > Hyphomicrobiales > Rhizobiaceae > Ensifer > Ensifer sp. 1H6. The sequence goes on from NZ_MOAI01000004.1 coordinate 206,638, forward strand.
CAACGGCAGCACCCTGTCACGCTTCACACGCTCGGGATCACGCGCCAACCAGACCAGCGGCTCGCGATAGACCAGTTCGCCGCGCGGATCGCCCAGCCGCCGCTTTGCCAGCACCAGATCGATCTCGCCACCATCCTGCATATGGTAGAGCACGCCGCTGAGTGCTACCGTCAATTCGAGCTCCACCGACGGATGGGCGCGAACGAAATCTTCGAGCACGCCCGGCAACCGGCTGGTGACGAAATCCTCCGACATGCCCAGCCGTAATCGTCCGCGCAGACTGCTTTCGGCAAGCAGCGCCTTGACCTCGTCGTCGATCGCCAGCATCGAACGCGCATGGGCAAGCAGGGCCTGACCATCCGTCGTCAACGAGACCCGGTGCGTGTCGCGGGCAACGAGCTTGCGCCCGAGCGACGCCTCAAGCCTTTGAATATGTTGACTGACCGTCGACTGGCCAAGCGCCAGTCTCTCGGCCGCGAGGGTGAAGCTGCCCATCTGTTCGAGCGCAACGAAGCTGCGCAGTTGCACGAGGTCGAGCATGCATTATCCAATTTCGCGATAACTGTTATTCCTTGCATCCTGCTTCATAATGACATTTCTCGGCAAGACGTTTCTCAATCGAGCCAGTGACAGACATGGGCCGCTATCTTCCCGACACCTTCACCCTGCTCCTGCTTCTCACCGTGCTTCTGGCATCGATGCTGCCGATCCATGGCGAGGCGACGGCCTGGTTCGCCATGGCAACGAAGGTGGCGGTCGGCCTGGTCTTCTTCCTGCATGGCGCAAGATTGTCGCGCGATGTCGTCGTCGCCGGCTTCCTGCATTGGCGGCTGCATCTGGCGATCCTGGCATCGACCTTCGTGCTGTTCCCGCTGATCGGCCTCGTCGTCGGCTTCGTACCGTCATCGGTCCTGCCGCCGGCGCTCTATACCGGCATCCTCTTCCTCTGCGTCCTGCCCTCGACCGTGCAATCGTCGATCGCCTTCACGTCGGTTGCCGGCGGCAATGTCCCGGCAGCAATCTGCTCAGCGTCCGCCTCCAACATCTTCGGCATGTTCCTGACGCCGCTTCTCGTCGGTCTCCTATTTTCCGCCGGCGGCCATGGCGGTGTGTCGCTGGATGCCCTTGAGCAGATCCTGCTGCAGCTGCTGGCACCGTTCATCGCCGGTCAATTGTTGCAGCCGTGGATCGGCGGCTGGATCCGGGCGCGCAAGGGCCTGCTTGCGCCCGTCGACCGCGGTTCGATCCTCATGGTCGTCTATCTGGCCTTCAGCCAGGCCGTCACATCGGGGCTATGGCAGACCTTTTCGCTTGCCGATCTCGGGGTGCTGGTCGCGATCGAGATCGTCATGCTGGCGCTGGTACTCGCCGTCACCATGTTCGGCAGCCGCCTCTTCGGTTTCAACCGCGCCGACGAGATCGCCATTACCTTCTGCGGCTCGAAGAAGAGCCTTGCGAGCGGCATCCCGATGGCAAGCGCCATCTTCGCCGGCCAGAACATCGGTGCGATCGTGCTGCCGGTCATGCTCTTCCACCAGATCCAGCTGATGGCCTGCGCGGTGATTGCCCAGCGTTACGCCGCCCGCAAAGAGCTGGACGCCATCGCCGAACCCGTCCGCCCCTAAAGCAATTCCAGGAAAAGTGTGAAACGGTTTTCCGTCCGGCATTGCGTTATTTCAATGATCTAGAACCTGTCCGGGAAGACGCGAAAACAACGATCCCAAAAAAAGGCGGCGTCCTTTCGGGCGCCGCCTCTTCAAGCTTGGGAGGGAGGGATTAGAGGTTCTGGGCCTCGATCTGCTTCGGCTGCGATGCGACCGACGTAATGTCGATCCGGCGCGGCTTGGCTGCTTCCGGGATCTCGCGGGTGAGGTCGATGTGCAGCAGGCCATTCTTCAGCGAAGCGGACTTGATCTCCACATGGTCGGCAAGCTGGAAGCGACGCTCGAAGGCGCGCTTGGCAATACCGCGATGCAGGAACTGGTTTTCTTCGGCCTTGTCCTCGCTCTTTTCGCCCTTGATTGTCAGCGTATGTTCGCGCGCTTCGATCGACAGTTCGGTTTCGTCGAAGCCGGCAACCGCCATGGTGATGCGGTAGGCGTTTTCGCCGGTGCGCTCGATGTTATAGGGCGGATAGGTCTGAGCCTGGTCAGGCTGGCCGAGGCTGTCGAGCATCGTGAAGAGGCGGTCGAAGCCGACGGTGGAGCGATAGAGGGGGGAAAAATCAACGTGACGCATGGTGTCCTCCTGGGAGCAACTGTTTGCGATGTCTGGTCTGCCACCCCATCCAGGCAGCGGCGCGACCGGTGAACGGACCCGTTATCGGCGTCCGTGAGCAAGAGATGGGAATGCGATTTCGTCAGTTCAAGGCATGCCGCCTCAAGATTCCCAAGAGGTGAATGGCGGATGAATGACAGGTTCGGCCGTGGTTCAGATCAGGGGCGTTACAAAGGCCACACTGGGAGGAAATCTCCTGGGGCTGAAGTGACATGTCCCTTCCCCTTCAGCGGCCGGAAACGGTGATCGTCCGGATTTCACCCACCGTTTCCGGCTTTTTTCTTTGACGGCGCCAAGCCCGCCGCCTATCCCTGATGATACCGATCAACGCGTCTTCAGCCTGGTTTCGTCCGTCATGACCACGATCCTCCGCTCCACACCGGATAATCCGATACCGGACAATCACGTGGCGGGCTTCTTCGATGGAGCCGGTGGCCGCAAGATCCGCTACGCCATCTTCAAGACCAGGACGCCGGTTGCGCGCGGCACCGTGGTGCTGCTGCAGGGCCGCAACGAATCGATCGAGAAATACTTCGAGACCATCGCCGAACTCAACGCCGCCGGCCTCTGGGTCGCAACCTTCGACTGGCGCGGCCAGGCGGGCTCGGAGCGGCTCTTGCCCGAGGCCGGGCGCGGCCATGTCGAGCGCTTCTCCTATTACGAGCGCGATCTGACCACCTTCCTCGAACAGATCGTGCTGCCGGATACCCGGCTGCCGTTTTCGATTGTCGCCCACTCCATGGGCGCGCTGGTCGCGCTGTCGCTCGCGCCCACGCTTTCGAGCCGCATTGATCGCCTGGTGGTGCTTGCCCCCTTTGTCGGCCTCGGTGGCCAGATAATTGGCGAACGCAGCATCGCCAGCATGGCAACGGTGATGCGCTGGGTCGGTCTCGGGCGGCTGCCATTGCATGCCGACAAAGGCAATCGCCCCTTTGAAAACAACGTGCTGACCGCCGACCGCCGGCGCTTTGCGCGCAACCTGGCCTTGACCGAAGCCTATCCGGAATTGCGACTTGGGCCGCCGTCGGCGCGCTGGTTGACCGAAGCGTTTCGTGCAATGCGCCGCGTCGCCCGACGGGAACATCTGACCCGCATCACCCTGCCGACGATCATCCTGGCGCCGACAGCCGACCGGCTGGTGCCGCATGTCGCCGTCGAGTGGCTGGCGCGCAATTTCCGCGCCGCCCACATGATCCCGATCGACGGTGCGCGCCACGAACTGCTGCACGAGGCCGATCGTTATCGCGCCCAGGCCATGGCGGCCATTCTTGCTTTCGTCATTCCCGATAAGGACGACAAGGACGAAGGCGAAGCGGCCTGAGACAATTCAGTCTTTTGAGAAAATTCAGCCTTTGAGAATTTCCAGCGTCTGCGCATGCAGTTCGGCGCTGCCGGCAGCGATGACTTCGCCACCCATTTCCGCCGGGCCGCCCTGCCAGTTGGTGACGATGCCGCCAGCCTGCTCGATCAACGGGATAAGGCCGCCGACGTCATAGGGCTTGAGCCCGCACTCGATGACCAGGTCGACATGACCGGCCGCAAGCAGCGCGAAGGCATAGCAATCACAACCGTAGCGGAACAGCCGCACCTTGTCCTGCAGCGCCTCGAAGCGGGTCTTGTTGTCGCCGGTGTAGAGATGCGGCGAGGTCGTAAACAGCACGGCATCTGAAAGCGCGTCGCAAGTGCGGGTCGACAGCACCTTGTCGCCGTCGGGTCCACGGTAGAGCGCCTGCTTGCCGTCGGCAAAGAAGCGTTCGCCGGTAAATGGCTGATCCATCAGGCCCATCACCGCATCGCCGTTGCGATAAAGACCGATCAGCGTGCCCCAGACCGGCAGGCCGGAGATGAAGGCGCGCGTGCCATCGATCGGATCGATCACCCAGACATATTCGCGATCGAGCCCGACATTGCCATGCTCCTCGCCGAGGATACCGTGACCGGGGAAATTCTCCTCGATCAGAGCGCGGATCGCGGCCTCAGCCGACTGATCGGCCTCGGTCACCGGATCGAAACCGCCCTCGAGCTTGTTGACGACGCTCGTGCCGATGCGAAAGCGCGGCAAGGTTTCCGCCTTGGCGGCATCGGCGAGACGATCGAAAAAGGAGCGGTCGGGCAGCATGTCACTCTCTTTAGGGAAAGAAGCAGGAAGGTCCAATCTGCATAGACGAAATCTGCAGAAAGGCAAACGGCCAAGCGACCGGCTGTCAGCGATCCAAGACGGTGGGCCGTTCCGATCGTTTCAGCGCCGTCGATCCGGTGAAATTCCTTTGCCGCACTGCAAAAGTTTTCACTCTCTCAACTTGACAATTGTGCAGTGCAATATTAGGGTTTTTGTGCAGTCACTTGTGACTGTAAATACCCTCCTTGGGTGTTTCCTCCCTAGACTTAACCGCGCCACCGGCGCGGTTCTTTTTGAGGTCTACTACAGCGCCGCGCGGCTTATTGGACGCGCAAAGGTCGCTGTAGCGCTTTGAATTGCTGCATGTTTTTATCCTTAAATCGAATAGGATTTAAGGAACATGCCATAGGGAACCGACGCTACTCCGCAGCAAGCGGCAGATAGGCGCCATAATCCTCGACATGACGCGCGAGCGACGCGATGAAGCTGGTGAGATCGGCGACCAGCGCGCCGAAACCGGGCTTGCGGACCAGCGTCGTCTCATCGACATAGAGCCCGCGATTGATCTCGATCTGCAGCGCATGCAGGCCGCGGCTCGGTCGGCCGTAATGTTCGGTGATGAAACCGCCGGCATAGGGCTTGTTGCGCGCGACGGTATAGCCGAGCTCAGCCAACAGATCGACGGCCATCCTCGACAGTTCCGCCGCGGCACTGGTGCCGTAACGATCGCCGATGATGAAGTCCGGCCGCTGGGCGCTGCCCGGCAGATGCACATTGCCGGGCATCGAGTGGCAATCGATCAAGACCGACAGGCCGAACTGGACATGCGTGCGGGCGATGAGCTTGCGCAAGGTGGCGTGGTAGGGCTTGTAGATCGTCTCGATGCGCGCCAGCGCGTCTTCGACGGGGAAGCGGCCGCGATAGATTTCCATGTTCTCGGCGACAAGCCGCGGCACGGTTCCAAGGCCGCCTGCCACCCGCATCGAACTGATATTGGCATGCGGCGGCACCGGCCCGTCGAACATGCGCGGGTCGAGTTCGTAAGGCTCGCGGTTGACGTCGAGGAAGGCCCGCGGGAAATGCGCCAGCAGCATCGGCGCGCCGAGGAACGTCGCGTTCTGGAACAGCTCGTCGACATAGTGATCTTCGGAACGACGGATCGCCAGCGCATCGAGGCGGGACTGATCGAGAAAGGCCTGTGGATAAGAGCGGCCGCTATGCGGCGAGTTGAATACGAAGGGAATCCGCTGACTTGCAGGTTCCAGAACCTCAAACAGCTCCCTCTCCGTCATCTCCCCCATCGGAACCCTTTTTACCATGTGCGGTTCTTGCTGTTGCCATCATGTTGCCAGTTGGTCGGCTCTGTGTCCATAGTGCGCCCACTCCGGTTTCTGGGGAGTTGACGCGTCGCGTTCACGAGATATTTACCCCGTTGCGGTTTGGATAGAACGCCGCAATCCATACGCAATGAATAAAGAGAAGCAACGGCCGAGTTCATGACTGTGAAAATCCTTCTTGCCGAAGACGACAACGATATGCGCCGCTTCCTTGTGAAGGCGCTCGAAAAGGCTGGCTACAAGGTCATGTCCTATGACAACGGCGCCAGCGCCTACGACCGCCTTCGCGAAGAGCCCTTCTCGCTTCTCCTGACCGATATCGTCATGCCCGAGATGGACGGCATCGAGCTTGCCCGTCGGGCGACCGAACTCGATCCGGATCTCAAGGTGATGTTTATCACCGGCTTTGCCGCGGTCGCGCTGAACCCGGATTCGAAAGCTCCGAAGGACGCCAAGGTCCTGTCGAAGCCCTTCCACCTTCGCGACCTGGTCGACGAGGTCAACAAGATGCTGGCCGCCTGAGGCCAGACATTTTTTCCACAGCTGCCGCCGCCGTCCGTGACACTTGGACCGGATCGGCGCAGACTTCAGATCGACCGCCGCGATCCACAGGGATCTCCGGCGGTCTTTTTATTTCAGTGACTTACGCGCAAAGCCCGGAAATCCGGACTTCCGGCAAGCCGCCACAGGCGGCAGACGATGACGGAAAACCGCCAGCAAAATTTCAGTCAAAAAACCTTCGAAAACCCTATTGACGCGAGAGCGGGTTCTATGGTCTATGCGCCTCATCGGATGGGCGTGTAGCTCAGCGGGAGAGCACTACGTTGACATCGTAGGGGTCACAGGTTCAATCCCTGTCACGCCCACCATCCAAGTTTCTGATAAAAAGGGCTTTCGGGAAACCGGAAGCCCTTTTTACGTTTTGCTTCCAAGGTTCATCGAACCTGCGGCCGATGACGCCTAAGCGCGATATTGGAGAGGATCAGAACAGCATGGGACGATCCGTGCCGGATCATCGGCACACTGCGGATTGCGCTAAATGGAAAGCGGCATGAATCGCTACTCGTTTACCTTGACGCAAAATCGCAAAGATTGCAGTATTCAATAGGATACAACTTAATTTCAAGCAGCGTTACGTTGTTGCACACACACTACAGCGGCAGGATATACACCAACATTTTCAAATCCTTCCGACGCAGCCACGCGCAAAATCGGCCTCGCCCTTCGTGATCAGGACTATGGGCAGTCTGATCGAAAACAGTGCTCGACAAGACCTTCGGGTCTTGCCTTGCGCCTGTTTCCTTCCATCCGATCCCATGGTCCTGAACAGAGTGGATGAATTTAACAGGCCCTGACCCTTGCCATCGAATTTGTGAAACCAACGGCACGCACAGTTCTCACGGGCTGTCCAACGCCACACGAGGAGACGGTACAATGAACAGATTTTTCGTTTTCGGTCTTGGTCTTTTCTCAATGTCGACTGCACCATCTCTGGTCCAGGCGCAGGAGGAGCCGAGCTTTGATTGTTCAAAGGCCAAGAGCCAGGTCGAAAAAGTTCTTTGCTCCGGCGGAGATTCCGGAATGGGGTGGATCGATCAGACCATGGCCGACCTGTACAAGGCCGTCCGCGCTGCGCCAGGCGCGGATGCCGCCACACTGGAATCGAGCCAGCGCGCCTGGCTTGCAAAGCGAGACCATTGCCTGATCGACAGCTATCGTGGCCGCTATGCCGAACTCAGCTCCGCCTATGACCAAAAACATCTCACAGGCACGTACGGGAACGCGCGCGGCGTGCTCGACAGCGTGTTGTTTCCCGATGGCAACCTCTTGGTCAACATCTCGACCGATGTCGGCGCTCCCTCCTACGACTCCTGCTCGGTAACCTTCCGTGCCCCGCTTGAAGGGGAGGCGGTGCAGCACGTTTTCACGCCTGAGGAAATCGGCGCCGACGGTCAGTGCACGGTCGACTTGAAGATCACAGGTTCCCAGATCGATGTCACTCCCAAGGATTGCCGCGTTTTCTGCGGCAACTCTGCCTCGTTCGACGGCGCCTACAAGAAACAGTAAGGCACGATCGAGAACTTGATCGATAGATGAGAGGAACGGCGATCGTGCTTCGATGAAGCCGATCGTCTGCCTACCTGTGATCTGATCAACCGGCCCACCGTGACGGCATTGCCGTGCAAGCCACCGAGTGACGGCATCGACCGCAGCGGCCGCCACTGCGCGGAATATTCGGGGTAGCTCATGGATCGGCCAGCCTCGCCGCCCTACTTTGCTCTCGCGACCTGAACGCATCCGCCCGGCAGGAGGCACGCGCCATGTCGACGGCAAAGTGCCGAGGATTCGAGAGCCCTACCGCATGTTTCGTTAGACTGTATTCGATCTAAGGATAAAACATACAGCAATTCAAAGTGTTACAGCGACCTTTGCGCGTCTAATAAGACGCGCGGCGCTGAAGTGGGAAGGAAAGGAACGGACAATGCCAGCCATCAAGAACATCGTCCTGGTCCATGGCGCCTGGGGTGACGCCTCGCATTGGCGCCACGTGATACCGCCGCTGCACGCCAAGGGCTACAATGTCGCAGCGGTCCAGAACCCGCTGACGTCACTTGCCGACGACATCGACCGGACATCGAAACTTGTGGCCGCACAGGACGGGCCGACATTGCTGGTCGGCCATTCCTATGGCGGTGCCGTGATCACCGGCGCCGGCCACGCGCCGAACGTTGCCGGCTTGGTCTATATCGCCGCTTTCGCGCCCGACGAAGGTGACAGTCTCGGCAGCATCTTCGCCCGCCGCGACGCCCCTTCCGGTGCCGGCAGTATCCGGCCTGATAAGGATGGTTTCCTCTGGCTCGACCAGGCGACGTTCCGCCAGAGCTTCGGCCAGGATCTCGGCGAGACCGAAGCGCTGGTCATGGCCGTCGTGCAGAAGCCGATTGCAGGACGCTGCTTTGAAGACAAGTCCGGCCCGCCGGCCTGGAAGGTGAAGCCCAGTTGGTATCAGGTGTCGAGCCGCGACAACATGATTCCGCCGGAAACCGAACAGTGGATGGCGGAGCGCATCAAGGCGAAGAAGACGATCACGCTTGACGCGAGCCACGCGTCGCTGGCCTCGCGTGCCCCGGAGGTCGTCGCGCTGATCGAAGAAGCGGTCGCCTCGCTCGCCTGACGTCGGGCGTCGCGCCACCGGCTGCCCCGAACGACATTTTCATTTCGGGGCAGCATCGTCTTCGCGGGACGAACACCGGCGCCGGCCAAACGTGCCGCCGTCTATCGTCCACGGGCGGCGGTCAATGGGCGACGTTCGACGCGGCCGACATCAGCTCCTCTCGGCGAGGCACGCCGAACATGTTGTGTCCGTCAGCCGTGGCCTCGGTAAAGCTCCATCGCACGATGCCATCCCGATCGAGCAGGAACTCGCCGACGAGTTGCCCTTCGCCCGTCGCGATCATGCGTTCGTCGTCATGTGTGATTTCATAGCCGTCCGCCTTGTCGAGAAACGACGAGGCCGCCCAAGGATCCATAGCGGCCGGCAGCTCGCCCGGCATGTCAACCAGCATTGCCATGACGGTTTTCTTGGCAAGTTTGTGAGGCCAATCGTCCTCATCCTCGGTGAACTGAAGATTGGGTAAGCCGAACGCGCGGTGAGAAACCCGTTCCGGATCGGACGCCGCCAGCAGATGTGGCAGCGGATGGTAGCGGAAATAAAGGCGCGCCCGGTCGATCGGCGTGTTGACGACCGTCAGGCTCTCGACACCTTTTTCGCGCAGTGCCTCGTCGAGCTGCGCCATCGCCGCGATCTGGCGTCGGCAGAAGGGGCAGTGCAGACCGCGGAACAGGCCGACCAGCACCGGCTTGCGACCGCGAAAATCGTCGATGGAAATCTGACCGTCCTGGGTGATGGCGTCGAGAACCACGTTCGGTGCCCGGTCACCGGGTTGCAACGGTCCATTGTGCTGTTCAACCATAATCTTTTCTCCTTATGCCGATCGTGGGTCACGGAGATGTGGGGAGCGCGTCTCGCGCGGTGCGCTAAACGCGACCATCGCGTCGAACGCAGAGCCGGTTTGGCGACACAAGCCTACATTTCGGGCGCCCTTTCGCGGCCAATCCTACAGCGCCGCGCGTCTTGTTAGACGCGCAAAGGTCGCTGTAGCACTTTGAATGGCTGCATGTTTTTATCCTTAAATCGAATAGGATCTAAGGAAACATGCAGTAGAACCCGAATCGTCGTGTTTACCTTCGACGGACCTGCCCTGCAGCGCCCCTAGTCGAGGAATGGCAGTATCATCAACGCTTCGGGATCAAGACCGTGCCGTGTGCATATGTCGCGAGCCGAAGCGAAGTGCCTTTCCGCACCATCGAGGTCACCAGCATCAAGGCAGAGCGTCGCCAAGCCATCATAGCACGGAAACAACAGCTGTGCCTCTCGCGTTTCGAAAGCGAGTTCGAGAGCCTCCTCATACAGACGGCGCGCGACATCCGGGCGACCGTGGCACTGATCGATCTGTCCCAGCACCAGCAACGACACCGGCAGATGATCGCGCTGATCGAGCTCGCGGTCGATCGCGATCGCCCGTTCGGCAGCCGGAATGCCGTCGGCAGCACAGCGGTCGGTGAAGGTGCAGTAGGCCACCGCCAGATTGGAAAGCAGCCGCGCCTGGAAGCTGAGGTCGCCGATACGGTGGGCCATGCCGAAGCCGAACTTGCAGACCTCGATGGCCCGCCGTGGCTCGATGATCGTGTAGAGGACGGCAAGATTGGTGTACCCCCGGCAGGCCGCATTGAGCAGGTCGGCAGCCTCCGCGACCGAGACGCTGCGCTCGATCGTTGCGATCGCCTCAGTGCCGCGGTTGAGGCGCGCCAGCGCCACCCCTTTGGTATTGAGGGCTTCCGCCGTCACCCGATCCATTTCGCGCCGAGCGTCCGGTGCTTGCGGCACCAGCGCCCCGACACGCTTCAGGGCATCGTCGGCCCAGACGATAGCGTCGGCATAGTTGCCCATGCGAAAGGCAAGGTGGCCCCGTTCCTGGGAGAGATGGGCGCTTTCGATCGGCGCATCCGCGTCTTCCAGAAGCTGGGCCGCGTTCGCGAATGCCACCAGCGCCTCGTCGCGCCGGGCCGCCTCCCACAGGAGATGTCCGTACTTGCGCTGGATGCGGGCCGCTGAGACCCGGTCGTCAGTGGCATGATAGACGTCGAGCAGGGAAGCGTAGTGCCCAGCAGCCGCGTCGCGCCGCCCGGAAGGGCCGAGCAGATCGGCAACGCGCTCGCGGGCAGCAAGCCATTCGGTCCCCTCCTCGCCAGCGGCCGCCCAGGCGGCCATGGCCTGCTTGTAGAACCGTATGGCATCATCATTCGCATAGATCGCCTGCGCGCGTTCTCCTGCCGCCATGAGATAGCGCGCGCCCTTCGACCTATCCTCCGACTGGCTGAAATGGTGGCCAAGCAACGCCATCTCCTCCAGCCTTGTCGTCTGTGCTCCATAGCGGCGCTCAAGCTGGTCGGCGACAACGGCATGTATCTCCGCACGCCGACGCAGGAGCAGGTTGTTGTAGACCACCTCCTGCAGCAGCGTCTGGGTGAAGCGGTAGGTCTGCGCGCCCTGTAAGCGTCCCTCCCGCGTCTCCTCGATAATTTCGGCATCACACAGATTGTCCAGCGCCGCATCGATCGTGGCTTCATCGCCGGCAACGACACGCAGCAAGTCGACATCAAACCGCGGGCCGATGACTGCCGCATGGTGAAGCAGTCTGCGCGACCGCGGTTGCAGTCGGTCGATCCTGCCCAAAAGCATGGCTTCGATGGTTACGGGAATATCGACGGTGGCCTCGCGCTCGACCACGCGCCAGGCGGCCCCGAAATGCTTCAGCGCATCGACTTCGATCAGGCCACGTACGATTTCCTCGATGAACAGCGGATTTCCGCTGGCGCGCGCCAGTATTCGGCCCGCCAGCCCCCGATGCAGGCCATCGGTACCGAAGAAGGCCGAAAGCAGCCTGCGCCCTTCGGTCTCGGTGAGCGGCGCGAGCCGCAACGCCGTGAGGCTCGTTCGGCCAGGCTTCAGCCGATCGACCGCCGCGTCCGGGCGCTGCGTCGTCAGCATCATCAATGGACTGCCCTCCATCCGGTCGAGGATAAAGGCGATGGCATCGAGGGACGCGGCATCGGCCCAATGCAGATCCTCGATCACCAGCAGCAGCGGCGTTCGCGACAGGCGCCGCTCGAAGATGGCTCGCACGGCCGCAAAGAGCTGGCGACGCATCTGTTCCGGCTCGACATGGCGCAAGGTTTCGTCGTGCGTTCCCATCCCCAGGATGCGAAGGAAAAGCGGCACGAGCTGTTCAAGCTTTTCGGGCGCAAAGCCGATCTCGGCAAGCCCCGCTGTGAGCAACTCTGTCGTCCGCTCCAATGTATCGAAGGTCGAGATGCCATAGGCGCCGCGCAAAACAGATGCCAGAACACCGTAGGAAGGTTCTCCGAGCGGAGAAGAGCTAGCGCGACGAACGACAACGTGCCCGAAGCGCGGATCGACGGCGACCAGCGCAAGAAATGTATCGACGAGGCGCGATTTTCCCATCCCCGCCTCCCCGGACAGACGCACCAGTTGCGCCGCCCCGTTACAGGCGAGTTCCAGGCAATCGAGCAGTCGCTTCATTTCCGCATCGCGCCCGACCAATGGTGAAGTCAGACCCAACGCCTCCAGACCTCGTGCGGCACTAGGGGCGTCAAGAACCTTGATCAGACGGTAAACCTCGATGATGCCGGCCTTGCCGCGCAATGCGGTTGCACCCAGCGCCTCGTAGGCGAAGGCATGCCGGGTCACGCGGTGTGTCACCGGTCCAACGAGAATTTCGCCGGGTCCTGCCATGGACTGCAGGCGCTGCGCGGTGTTCACGGCATCGCCAGTGACCGAATAGGATCTGCTGTCTCCAGCGCCCAGGGCGCCGGCAACCACGGTTCCGGTATTCAAGCCGATATGCAGGCTGACCGGCGCACCGATGCGATCCTGCCAGCGCTCACCGACAAGGCTGCCGCGCGCGATCATGTCGATCGCTGCACGCAGGGCCCGCTCGGCATCATCCTCATGCGCCACCGGGGCGCCAAACAGCGCGAGCAGCGCATCGCCGATGAATTTGTCGACGAAGCCGCCATAGGTTTCGACCGCCGCGGTGAGCTCTGCAAAAAGTTCGTTCTGAAACGTTTGCAGGATCTCCGGATCCATATGTTCGCCAAGGCTGGTAAACCCGCACAGATCGGCAAAAAGAATGGTTGCCGTACGGCGGTCGGCATTTTCGTTGTCGCTCGATACCGTCAGGGATGAGTCCCGCACCGCTCTAGGCTGGGGCATCACGGCAGCCTGCCCGGACGCCAGGACCTTTGCCGCCGTCGGCTTTTCCACCGGCGTCCCACAATTCGGGCAGAAGGCGAAACCTGGCAGACAGTCCGCGCCACAGCCCGGACACAGGCTCTGCTGTTTGGCTCCGCAGCTCGGGCAAAACGAAAAACGCCCCTCGATCTCGCAACCGCACTCACGACAATTCATCAATGGCGAACCTTCGAAGAGGCTCCGTGCTCCGCATGCTATCCAGAGCCGTTTGGACAAAATATGCACAAAACAATGAACCCGCCGGCAAGGCTTTGCAAGCAATCGCTAATTAAGATTTCAAAGACTGACAGGCTACGAACAGGACGCGCCATGGCGCCCTTGGGAGGCATTCTGCATTCCTCTCCGTCGACCAAGCGAGCCCTTGGCCGACGGAAACAAAGACCTCGAAATCAGGGGTGGGCGCGGCGGCGGGACGGCCTGCGCACGCTCGACCTGCCTGCAAAGGTACCGAGATCGATGGCGGCGCCGTCCGGCGCCCGGCAAACCTCTTCGGGGTGGCGATCACTTGCTTCGATGGCGAAGTGGATCGCCGCCGCCTCATTGGTGAAGAGCCCTCCGACCAGTCCCTTGCGGTCGGAGACAACCCACCATCCATGACTATCGCGCCCGACGACGAAACGCGCGCGCGCCAGGAAGCCACGCCGTACCTGCTGCATACTGCCCATGATCGAATGGTCCTCGTTGATGAAGAGTGCGGCTACTCAGCCGACAAACCAGGGGATGACCATCTGGATGGCATAGGCGAGCCCAAGCACGATACCGAGGCGGATGCCGATGCCGAGAAAGGCGTCGCGAACCACACTGTTGGAGGTGGCATAGTTATCGCTGCCCTCCGACCGGCGTCTTTGTTCCGCCTGCGCGGCAAGATGGGGAAAGCGTGACATGGTCTGTCTCCTTTGATGTCGACGCGGCCTCAGCTCGCAAGCGCCAGTGGCAAGCTCGGGCTGGCATGGGAGGCGCTGCGAACCTCGGCCAGCGGTTCGAGCGCTGAACGGATCTCGGCTGCCGTCTCCGGCGACACCGTCGTCAGCGGCAGCCGCACGTCGGGGCTTAAGCCTCGTGCCAGATGCAAGGCGTATTTGATCGGCCCCGGGTTGGTTTCGCGCTCGAGCGCGATAAACAGAGGTTGGAGCCGCTGATGGATGGCGACAGCCGCTTGGGCGTTGCCCGTTGTGATCGCATGATGCAGCGACACCATCAGCCTCGGCACGACATTTGCGGCGACCGAAATCGTGCCATGCCCGCCACAAAGGTTGAACGGCAGCGCCGTCTGGTCGTTGCCCGAGAAGTGGCAGAGCTGCGCCTTGATCGATGGCGACGATGCGAGAAAGCGGCCGACGTCTCCCGTCGCGTCCTTGATGCCGACGACCCCAGGCAGCTGCGCCAATCTCTCGAGCGTGCGCGGCGCAATATCGACGCCGCTGCGTGAGGGCACATTGTAAACGATGACAGGCAGATCGACCGCCCGGACCACTGCCTCGTAGTGGCGATAGATCCCCTCCTGGGAGGGCTTGTTGTAATAGGGTGCAACGATGAGCGCGGCATCGGAGCCGAGCGTCTTGGCCTCCGTGGTCAGTTCGACCGTCGTTTCGGTGCAGTTCGTGCCCGTGCCGGCGATGACAGGGACGTTCTTCTCGGCGACCTCGACGCACCGTTCGATGACCATCCTACGCTCGGCGCGGGAAAGCGTCGCGGATTCGCCCGTCGTTCCGCAGGCGACGATGGCGGAAATGCCGTGGCGGATCTGGCATTCGACGAGCGACATCAGGCCGACGGTATCGACCTTGCCGTCCTTGAATGGCGTGACCAACGCCGTGATCGCCCCTTCGAGGCGAAGCCAATGATCGCTCATGGAAATGTCCTTCAGGTTGGAAGATGGCCGCGGCGAATTCTGTCGCCTTCGATGGAAAGCCGGTGGACGCGGCAGCATTGCAGGAAGGCCGTCAGCAGGGCCGTCGCCAGATCGGCGTGGCGCGCCTTGAATGTCACGCGGCCGGCACCCGCCGGAGCGTAACGAAGCGTACAGGTCCACACGCTGCATTCGTGGCTGAGCGTGCGCAGGCAGAGCTTGGCTTTGGTCGAAGTCGTCAGCTGGATCACGGCATCGACCAGCGCGTCGGCGGCCATGAGCTCGCGGAAGCGGCGCGACGGCCAGTCTTCGGCAACCAGATCAGGCATGTCTTGGACCAGTCGTACGGCCTCCCAGACGTGATGTTCACGTAGGCGGCGCACCGCCTCGATGCGCAGGAGCAGGAGCTTCAAGGCATCCGGCCCGCCGTCGGCGCGATCCGCTCCCTCAAAGGGGCTGATGCCGGGCTGGCGATCCGGCGTATCGGAACGATGGCGAAGGCTGAAATCGTAAAGGGTCATGATGCTCACCCGTTGTCGATGAGTGGAGGCTACCCCTGCCCCGCGTCCGGTTTCGATTGCGACTTGCATCGGCCGGCATAAGATTTTCATAAGGGGATCACGTGGCGGGTGTCCAAGCCGCGGACACGACGCTAGATTGGCGCAAGGGGTCGATATCCGGCCGAAATGCGGGCAGTGTCGCGTCGAAATAATCTGACGCAAAAGATGACGTGCACGCAATTTTGCGCTAGGTAGCCCCTGCACTGGCGGTCGGTGATCGCCACATCAGCCAATGACATTTCGTCCTTGAAGGAAAACGTCCATGCCTGCCTATCGCTCCCGCACCACCACCCACGGCCGCAACATGGCCGGCGCCCGCGGCCTTTGGCGCGCGACGGGCATGAAGGATGGCGACTTCGGCAAGCCGATTATCGCGGTGGTCAACTCCTTCACGCAGTTCGTGCCGGGCCACGTCCACCTCAAGGACCTCGGCCAGCTCGTCGCCCGCGAAATCGAAGCGGCCGGCGGCGTCGCCAAGGAATTCAACACCATCGCCGTCGATGACGGCATCGCCATGGGCCATGACGGCATGCTCTATTCGCTGCCGTCGCGCGAGATCATCGCCGACAGCGTCGAATACATGGTCAACGCCCACTGTGCCGACGCCATGGTCTGCATCTCCAACTGCGACAAGATCACGCCCGGCATGCTGATGGCGGCACTGCGCCTCAACATCCCGGCCGTCTTCGTGTCCGGCGGCCCGATGGAGGCCGGCAAGGTCGTCCTGCACGGCAAGACGCATGCGCTCGACCTGGTCGACGCCATGGTCGCTGCCGCCGACGACAACATCTCCGACGAGGACGTCAAGGTCATCGAGCGCTCGGCCTGCCCGACCTGCGGTTCCTGTTCCGGCATGTTCACCGCCAATTCGATGAACTGTCTGACGGAAGCGCTCGGCCTGTCGTTGCCGGGCAACGGCTCGACGCTCGCAACGCATGCCGACCGCAAGCGCCTGTTCGTCGAGGCTGGCCACCTGATCGTCGACATCGCCCGCCGCCATTACGAGCAGGATGACGACAGTGTGCTGCCGCGCAACGTCGCCTCGAAGCAGGCCTTTGAAAACGCCATGGCGCTCGATATCGCCATGGGTGGCTCGACCAACACCGTTCTGCACATTCTCGCCGCCGCCCATGAAGGCGAGGTCGATTTCACCATGGCCGACATCGACCGGCTGTCGCGCAAGGTTCCCTGCCTGTCCAAGGTGGCTCCGGCCAAGAGCGACGTGCACATGGAAGACGTGCACCGTGCCGGCGGCATCATGTCGATCCTCGGCGAACTAGAAAAAGGCGGGCTGATCAACCGCGATTGCCCGACGGTGCACAGCGAGACCCTCGGCCACGCCATCGACCGCTGGGACATCACGCGCACGACGAGCGAAACCGTGCGCAACTTCTTCCGCGCGCCCCCGGTGGCATTCCGACCCAGGTCGCCTTCAGCCAGGAAGCCCGCTGGGATGAGCTCGACACCGACCGCGAAAAGGGCGTCATCCGCTCGGTCGAACATCCCTTCTCCAAGGACGGCGGCCTTGCCGTGCTCAAGGGCAACATTGCGCTCGACGGCTGCATCGTGAAGACCGCCGGCGTCGATGAGAGCATCCTGAAGTTCTCCGGTCCGGCACGGGTGTTCGAAAGCCAGGACGCATCGGTCAAGGCCATTCTCGCCAACGAGATCAAGGCCGGCGACGTCGTCGTCATCCGCTACGAAGGTCCGAAGGGCGGCCCGGGCATGCAGGAAATGCTCTATCCGACGAGCTATCTGAAGTCGAAGGGCCTTGGCAAAGCCTGCGCGCTGATCACCGACGGCCGCTTCTCCGGCGGCACCTCGGGCCTTTCGATCGGCCACGTCTCGCCGGAAGCGGCGAACGGCGGCATGATCGGCCTGGTGCGCGAAGGCGACATGATCGACATCGACATCCCCAACCGCACGATCAGCCTGCGCGTCGACGAGGCGGAACTCGCCAGCCGCCGCGCCGAACAGGACGCCAAGGGCTGGAAGCCGACCGAGGTGCGCAAGCGCAAGGTGACGACGGCCCTCAAGGCCTACGCCGCCTTTGCCACCTCCGCAGACCGCGGTGCTGTTCGCGACCTCGGCGATCTCTGAGCCGACGACGGTTAACGAGACGGAAGGCTCCCGCTCGCGGGGGCCTTTTTCATGCGCGTCGCGACCTTGCGACCACACGCGCCGCTACCAGGCTCAGCCGGCCTGTTACGCACACAATTCACCTGCTATTTTAGATTGATCTAATTTTTGTAGGGGTGGACGATGACAAACGCGGCGAACCTGCTCGGCACCTGGAAAATGCTCTCCTGGACCCGCAAGGCGGTGGTATCGGGCGAAATCAGCGATGCCATGGGTCCGGACCCCATCGGCTATCTCTCCTACCAGCCGGATGGCCGCATGACCGCGGTCGTGGTCAAGCGCAATCGACCCGTGCCGAACGGCGCAACCCCCACCGACGAGGAAAAGGTCGCACTGTTCGATTCGATGCTTGCCTATGCCGGCTCCTATACGCTCGAGGACGGCAAGGTCATCCATCATGTCGAGGCGAGCTGGAACCCGGCCTGGGGCGTTTCGGACCTGATCCGGCCGTTCATGCTGGACGGCGACCGGCTAGTGATCCACAGCGCGCCGGGCGTCGACCCAACAACCGGCGAAGAGGTCACCTATCACCTTGAGTTCCGCAAGGTTTGAAGACCGTTCCACCAGGGCCCATCGATGCAGGAGCATTGCATGACGCCCGATGCAGCAGCCTAGAGGTGGCGTGTCTCGGCCGGCGGGTGGAACCAGTTGTTGTTGCGGCCGTCCATGTACTTCACCGGCGCTTCGGCAAGCACGGCGGGATCGAGATCATCGAGCGTTGCAACATTGACGGAATAGTAGGCGCCGCCGATTTCCTCGATATAGCCATGCCCGTAGGCAGCAATGCCGCAGGTCTTGCAGAAGCGGTGATGCACGCTGTCGCTGCCGAACTGGTAGTCGGCGATATCGACTTCTTCGGCCTGCAGCCGGAACGCATCCGGCTTCACGATCGCGCCCCAGTAACGCTTCTTCCAGCAGATCGAGCAGTTGCACTTGCCCGTACCGGCGTCGAGATCGATGTCGGCCTCATAGCGGATCTTTCCGCAATGGCAGCTTCCCCGATAGGTCATTTTCATTGACTATACTCCCAGACCAAAACAGCGCCTTCTCAAGGCGCCAACATGACAACTTACTGTCATTTACCCCTCTCACAATGACAACATATTGTCAATTGCGCTCTACGATGGAATGCTGAAAGTAGGGAAAGCAGACGGACCGAGCACGATACTCAAACGATGCACCGAATTTAGAGACGCCGGATCCCCGAAGGGGCACTGGCCCAGTTGTCGTTGCGTCCGTCCGTATAGACGACGGGAGCCCCCGCCGGCGCCGAAGGGTCGAGGTCGTCAGGGCAGGCAAGATTCCCTTCGTACTATCAAAACGCTTGCGACGAGGACGCCTCCATGACAACATGCTGTCATTATTCACCATCGCGCAATGGTAGTCTCTTCCAACATGAATGACCCTGTTCGCACCCCTGCCGGCGACGCCTTCGCCCAGTTCGCCATCTCGGTGCTTCGCCTGGCCGGTCCGTTGACGGCGGCGGGCGACACGCTCGCCAAACCCTCGGGCCAGACCAGTGCGCGTTGGCAGGTGTTGGCGGCTGCAAGCCACGCACCGATGTCAGTTGCCGATGCCGCCCGCGCGCTTGGCCTTGCGCGACAGGGCGTACAGCGCATCGCCGACCTGCTCGAAGAAGAGGGCTTGATCGCCTATGGCGACAATCCGGCACACCAGCGGGCAAAGCTGATGGTACCGACGCCGCGCGGCGAGGAGGTGTTGGATGAAATCAAGGCCAGGCAGGCCGTCTGGGCGAATGCCGTTGGCGCGGAACTCGGAGAGGAGCAGTTGCAGCGAGCAACCGCATTGATCGGTGAAGCCATCGGCCTGCTGCGGGATCGCCAGGCGACGGGCTAGAAGCAGGATCGATCAGGCAAACTGCAGGAGATCGGAGCGCAGACGCTCCGGCCCGCCCTCACCGAGCCTCACGCCCACGATCGCGTGGGTCGCCTTCCAGATCGGGACAGCCCGTGCCAGCAGGCGCTCGCCCTCCGGCGTCAACCGCAGCCGACGCGACCGTCGGTCCTCTTCGTCAGCGAAAATCTCGACGAGCCTGCGCCGCTCCAGCGGCTTCAGCGCTGCCGTCAGCGTCGTGCGATCCATGGCAAGCAGCGACGCTACCGCGCCCATGTTCGGCGGCGCCGGACGATTGAGCGACATCAGCAGGGAAAACTGGCCGTTGGTAATGTCGAGCGGCCGCAAGGCATCGTCGAACTGGCGGGCGATCGCACGGGCCGCGCGCTGGACATGCAGGCACAGGCAGGTGTCCTTCACGAACAATGTGGTCTCGAACGGAATGACGGGTACTTTTGACATGACTGATTAATGTTGATATCAACGTAATTAGTCAAGTGCAACGTTGGAAGGAGGAGCGGGCATGAGACAGGATCATGCAGTCGTATCGTCGCAGGAATGGCTGAAAGCGCGAAAAGCGCTTCTGGATCTGGAAAAAGAACACACCCACCTCAGAGACAAGGTCAACGCGGCACGCCTCGCCTTGCCCTGGGTGAAGATGGAAAAATCCTACGTCTTCGACACGCCTGATGGCCAGAAGTCCCTGGCTGAACTCTTCGACGGGCGCAGCCAGCTCGTCGTCTATCACTTCATGTTCGGCCCGACCTGGGAGGCCGGCTGCCCCGGCTGCTCGTTCCTCGTCGACCATTTCGACGGCATGCTGCCGCACCTCAATCACCACGACGTGACGTTGACCGCCGTCTCCAACGCGCCCCTCTCGAAGCTCGAAGCCTACAAGAAACGCATGGGCTGGCGTTTCCCCTGGGCTTCGGCCGAGGGCAACGGCTTCAACAGCGACTTTCACGTCGCCTTCACGCCGGCCGAACTCGCTCAGGGCAAGGTCGTCTACAACTTCACCGAGACGGAAAGTGCCAACGCACACGAGGAACTGCCCGGCCTCAGCGCCTTTCAGAAGACCGACGACGGCACCGTCTACCACACCTATTCCACCTATGCCCGCGGGCTTGAGGAAATGGTCGGCACGCTGATGCTTCTCGACCGCGCGCCGAAGGGACGAAACGAGGAGGGCACACAGGGTTTCGTGCGCCGCCATGACGAATATGGCGATATGCCCAGACGCAAAGCCGGCTAAGCCTCCCGGCAACTGCGCCCGGAACGGAACCTTTCGGCACCGGGCGCGTTTCTTTTCGCTTGTATCTCTGATCCACTCGTATCTCTGATCGATTTTCACGCGTCCCGGGGAGAGGAAGCTTCGGTGAAGGCAGAACCGGAAGAAGCGCATCGCTGGCTCGAGCAACTGCTCGGCGATTGGCAGGTGCGCACATCCGGCGCGCCGGAAACAGGCACCCCATGGACAGAGCATGTTCGCAGCCTTCAGGGGCTCTGGGCGGTCTGCGAAGGCCAGGGCACGATGCCAGACGGCAGCTTCGGCCAGACCTTGATGACACTTGGCTACAGCCCCGAAACCGGACGCTTCGTTGGAACCTGGGTCGGCTCGATGATGACCCACATGTGGATCTATGACGGCGAACTCGAACCTGACGGGCTGACGCTGTCGCTCTATTGCGATGGCCCGGACTTCGACGCTCCAGGAAGGAAGGCCAGGTATCGCGACGCCATAACCATGGCCAATCCCGGCGCCTGTTGACGGCCCATGTCAGGACGGTTGAGGGGGCCTGGAAGGAACTGATGACGGCGGAGTACAGCCGCCTCTGACGGGGATTTAAAACACATCGCTTGGCCTCGCCGGCCTCGTTCGGCGCCGGCTTCCAACATCGCAACCGGAGGACATAAGATGGCAGGCCATCACGGCAAATTCGTCTGGTACGAACTGATGACGACGGACACCAAGGCGGCAGAAACCTTCTACAAGGACGTCGTGGGGTGGGACGCCCGCGACGCCGGCATGCCCGGCGTCAGCTATACCCTGTTTACGAAAGGTGAGCGGCAAGTCGCGGGCCTGATGACCATGCCCGAAGGCGCGCTCGAGATGAACGTGCCCCCCGCATGGCTCGGCTATATCGGTGTCGAAGATGTCGATGCGGCGGCGGCAACGGTTGCTGCCAAGGGCGGCAAGATCCACCGTGCGCCCGACGACATCCCCGGCATCGGCCGCTTCGCCATCGCCACCGACCCGCATGGCGCGGTTTTCGCCCTGTTTACCGGCATCGGCGACCCGCCGCCCGCCGTTGACCCAATGATGCCGGGCCAGATCGGCTGGCATGAACTGATGTCCGGCGACCTCGACACGGCCTTCCCCTTCTATGCCGAGGTCTTCGGCTGGACCAAGGATCACGCCATGGATATGGGGGAAATGGGCACCTATCAGATCTTTGCAATCGACGGCGTGCAGGCCGGGGGCATGATGACCAAGCCGAAGGACATCCCGTCCCCCTATTGGCTCTATTACATCAACGTCGCAGCGCTCGACACGGCCATAGAGCGTATCAAATCCGGTGGTGGCAAGATCGTCCTTGAGCCCTTGGAAGTACCGGGCGGAGCCTGGATCATCCAGGCGCTCGACCCGCAAGGCGCACTCTTCGCTCTTGCCGGCCAGAGAGGCTGAACGCAATCGCGATCGAAACGGACCTGCCTGACGTCCATCGATGGGCTCCAGGCAGGCCATGATCACCGCTCATCTGGCAGGCGCCCTGCAATCGGCGCCCGGCGTGCGCCGCACGCATCCCTCAGTTGCGGTTTAACCCATGGTATTTTAGGGTATTTCAGGGATATTTAACACCTTATGCGATAGTACATGCGGCATGTATCACTGATCGCGGAAAGCATTCCTTCTCCGCGACAAGAAATTGTCGCGACTCCGGCACGATAGCCGGTAGCATTGGTGGACCAACTTCGCGCAAATGACCAATCACACCAACAATGAGCTCCAGCGCGGCGAGAACGGTCGCAACCTTCGCTCAGCGAAGATGCTGCGCCGCAAACTGCAGTGGCTGATCGCCATCGTGGTCGCCTGTACGGGTGTGCTTGCCACCGAAATCATCGCCGCGTCCTATTCCGACTTCGTTGTTGCTCGACGCAACCTTGCGGAAGTCATCGCGTTCTGTCGTGTTCTGAACACGGCAACCTATCTCTCGGCCGAGCGTGGGCCGTCGAATGGGGTGATGGGCATCGGCGTCGGCCCGGGTTCTCCGGTTCAGGCGCGCCTTGTCGAGTTTCGGGCGCGCAGCGACGCAGCCCTTGCCGAGATCGTCGCCGGCGCGACCGATGGCAGCCGGTCGGAGCCGGCGACGGCACTTTCTCCCATTCTTGCCGAAGTCCAGCGTCGCCTTCAGCTCGGCCGTGCCGAGATCGATCGCATCGCCGCCCTGCCGCCGGAACGCCGCGACCTCAAGGAAATCCAGATGGCGATCGAAGGCATGTTTGCGGTGATCGACGCAATGCGCCCCGCCTTCGACTGGAACATCCAGCGCTTGACCAACACCGATCCTGATCTGGCGGGCATCGCCATCGCCGCCCATATGCTCGCCAATCTGCGCGAGGATGGCGGTCGGCTCGCGTCCCAGGTCATGGCTCCGGTCGCGGTCGGAAGACCGCTGGAAGCCAAGAACATCGCCGACAGCGAGCGAACCCGCGGTCGCCTGCAGGAAATCTGGTCCGTCGTCGGCAAGCCGGGCGCATTGCCCGGGCTGAAGCCGAAGAACATCGCCGATATCGCTGCGATCGAGCACCAGTTCTTCGGCGAAGGTTTTGCCATCGTCGACAGCGTCGTTTCGGTCGGCAGGCATACCGGGCATTACCCGATGACAGCGGAGCAATTCACCGACCGCTACGTTCCGAAGATGAAGCCACTCGAGATCCTTCGCCGCGATTTCATGGATGCCACGGTCGAGAGGCTCGCCAGCAGCAAGACGCAGGCTTCGGTCAAGCTGGCGATCGCCACCACCGCAACCTTCGCCCTGTTCATCGTTCTTCTCGTTCTCATGCGCCGCGCGCGATCGCTGGTCTTCGAGCCGCTGCTGCTTGCGCGCCACAGCATCATCGAGCTTGCCCATGACCGCCCGATCGCCCGATTGAGCGGCAAGGGCGGCGAAGGCGAAATGGGACGGCTGTTCGATGCGATCGACGTGCTGCGTCAGAGGCTCGACGAGCGCACGCTCCTGATGAAGCACCTCGAACGCCAGGCCGAGACCGACGAACTGACCGGTCTGCTCAACCGTCGCGCGCTGGAACTCATCGGCGGCGCCGAGGATGCGGCGGGTAACGACAAGAACGCCTGCCTGATCCTCATGGACATCGATCACTTCAAGCAGATCAACGACACCCACGGCCATCTTGTCGGCGACATCGTGCTGAAGGAAACCGCCCGCATCATCCGCTATTCCGTGCGCTCGTCCGATCTCGTCGCGCGTTTCGGCGGCGAGGAATTCGCCGTCATTACCCCAGGCGACGATCTCGAGGCAGCGCGCGCCCTTGCCGAACGCATCAGGTCCAATCTTGCGCGCGCGCCAATCACCTTTGCCGACGGCAAGGAGCTGAACGTCACCGCAAGCTTCGGCGTCGCCGGGGCCGACGCCAATCCGGGCTGGAAAGGCCTGATCGAAAGCGCCGACACCGAGCTCTACCGCGCGAAATCCGAAGGACGCAATCGCGTCTGCGGCTGACCCGACAGCCGGACACCCCGTCTCCTCGTCACCCGGACAACCGTGCTCGCGCTGCCAGAAAATCGAGCATCACCCTGACGCGGGACGGAAGCGCCCCGCCCTGGCCCTGAAACACGGCGTGAAAGGTCTCGCGGTCCCCCGGATTGAGATGCTCGACCAGCGGCACCAGCCGGCCGGCATCGATGTCATCCCTAACGGTAAAGGTCGCCATCCGTGCCAGTCCAACGCCGGCAAGCACCAGCCGGCGCAACCCCTCCCCGTCGCTCACGCGCAGCTTCTCGCTCGGCGGCAGCAATATCGCTTCGCCATTGGACAATAGCGGCCAGCCGTCGACGGACCTGATATAGCTGAGGCTTAGGCGATTGTGCGCCATCAGCGCGTCAAGGCTCTCGGGCCTGCCGCAGCGCTCGAGATAGGACGGCGCCCCAACGATGGTCATCGACGTGCTGCCGAGCTTGCGTGCAATCAGCCTCGAGGCTTTGAGCGGACCGGCGCGGATTGCGATGTCGACGCGCTCCGCCATGAGGTCGACGACGGCATCGGTCTGGATGATGTCAACCGAAAGCTCCGGATAGGCGCTCAGAAATTCCGGCAGCAGCGGCATCAGCACATGCGTGGCAAACGATGCGCTGGCGTTGAGACGAACGCGGCCCGCCGGTGCATCGCCAGCAGCCGCCTGTCTCTCCGCGTCATCGATATCGGCGAGAATGCGGGCCGCTCGCTCGTGGAAGGCGCAGCCCTCCGGCGTCAATTGCAGTTGCCGCGTCGACCGGTTGATCAGCCGAACGCCGAGCCTTTCTTCCAGCCGCTGCACCAGCTTGCTCACCGCCGATGGCGTCATGCAGCATTCGCGTGCCGCCGCCGAGAAGCCGCCGAGCTCGACAGCCCTGACGAAGACGGCCATTTCGCCGGATCGGTTGATCGAATTTCGCGACATGTGACTTCAACTCACAAATGATGTTCCTGCAGACGGTCTACCTCTCAAATGCCAGAGACACCACCTTCCTCCTGCCAATGCAGGCACGAACGCAACGAGGAGTTAGAATGATGGAATACAGACGGCTTGGCTCATCAGGATTGAAGGTTCCAGCGCTCAGTTTCGGCGCCGGCACCTTCGGCGGCAAGGGCCCGCTTTTCAGCGCCTGGGGCAACAGCGACAATGCCGAGGCACGCCGTCTTGTCGACATCTGCATCGAGGCCGGCGTCAATCTTTTCGACACGGCAGACGTCTATTCCGACGGTGCCTCCGAAGAGGTGCTCGGCGCAGCCATCAAGGGACGGCGCAACGACGTGCTGATCTCCACCAAGATGTCACTGCCGATGGGCGACGGTCCGAACGATGCCGGTTCGTCGCGCTCGCGGTTGATCAAGGGGATCGACGATGCCCTGCGCCGCCTCGGCACCGACACCATCGACCTGATGCAATTGCACGCCTTCGATGCCGGCACGCCGGTCGAAGAGGTGCTTTCGACGCTCGATACCTTGGTGCGCGCCGGCAAGCTGCGCTACGTCGGCGTTTCCAATTTCGCCGGGTGGCAGCTTATGAAGTCGCTCGCCGCGGCGGAAAAACAAGGATATCCGCGCTACGTCGCCCATCAGGTCTATTACTCGCTGGTCGGACGCGACTATGAATGGGAACTGATGCCGCTTGGGCTCGACCAGGGCGTCGGCGCACTCGTCTGGAGCCCGCTCGGTTGGGGCCGCCTGACCGGCAAGATCAGACGTGGCCAGCCCTGGCCGGAAGGAAGCCGCCTGCACGATACCGCCTCCTTCGGCCCGCCGGTCGATGACGACAAGCTCTACGATATCGTCGACGTGCTCGACGAGCTGGCGGCTGAGACCGGCAAGACCATCCCGCAGATCGCCATCAACTGGCTGCTGCAGCGCCCGACGGTGTCGAGCGTCATCATCGGCGCCCGCAATGAAGAGCAGTTGCGCCAGAACCTGGGTGCCGTCGGCTGGTCGCTGACACCTGACCAGATTGCACGGCTCGACAAGGCCAGTCAGAAGACGCCCACCTACCCGCACTTCCCCTATCACCTCCAGGAAGGCTTCGCCCGCCTGAACCCGCCGGCAGTGTGAACGCCTCCGCCCGCCGATCGACGCGCCGGAGAAATCCGGCGCTGTCTTTCGCGCTTGCTTTCTCCCTTCGCATTGCACAAACTTCCTTTGAATGGCGGCGCTAGACTTGCCATCAAGGGGACAAAATCCGGTATGTCGATCAAGGCAAGTATCTACCACCTGACCCACTATACCTATGACCGCCCGATCAGGCTTTCACCGCAGATCATCCGGTTGAAACCGGCGGCCCACTCCAAGACCAAGGTCATCAGCCACTCGCTGAAAGTCTCGCCTGCCAACCACTTCGTCAATCTGCAGCAGGACCCCTACGGCAACTACCTCGCCCGTTACGTCTTCCCGGATCCGGTGACCGAACTGAAGGTCGAAGTCGATCTCGTCGCCGACATGACCGTCTACAACCCCTTCGACTTCTTCATCGAGGAAGAGTCCGAGCATTGGCCCTTCGCCTATCCTGAGGACCTAATCGACGACCTGAAGATCTACATGACGCCGGAACCGATGGGGCCGGCGCTGTCTTCGTTCATGGCGACCGTCGATCGCTCCCGGCAACGGACCATCGACATGGTCGTCGGCCTCAATGCCCGGCTCCAGCAGGACGTCGGCTACGTCATCCGCATGGAGCCGGGTGTCCAGCCGCCGGAGGAAACGCTGACGTCGGCCAGAGGGTCGTGCCGCGATTCGAGCTGGCTGTTCGTCCAGATCCTGCGCAATCTGGGTTATGCCGCCCGCTTCGTCTCGGGCTACCTCATCCAGCTGGCGCCCGATCTCAAGGCGCTCGACGGCCCGTCCGGCACCGAACACGATTTTACCGACCTGCATGCCTGGGCCGAGGTTTATCTGCCCGGCGCCGGCTGGGTCGGGCTTGACCCGACCTCCGGCCTTCTGACCGGCGAAAGCCATATTCCGCTCGCCGCCACGCCGCATTACCGCAACGCCGCCCCGATTTCCGGCGGCTTCTTCGGCGATCTTGAAACTCGTACCGACTTTGCCTTCGACATGAAGGTCTCGCGCGTCGCCGAGCATCCGCGCATCACCAAGCCGTTCTCCGATGAAAGCTGGCAGGCCCTCAACGCGCTCGGCGAGCAAGTCGACCAGGTGCTGTCCGAAAACGACGTGCGCCTGACGATGGGCGGCGAGCCGACCTTCGTATCGATCGACGATTTCGAAGCAGAGGAATGGAACACCGAAGCTGTCGGGCCGACCAAGCGCGAGAAGGCGGATATCCTCATCCGTCGGCTGCGCGAACGCTTCGCGCCCGGCGGTTTTCTGCATTACGGCCAGGGCAAGTGGTATCCGGGCGAAAGCCTGCCGCGCTGGACCTTCTCGCTCTACTGGCGAAAGGACGGCGTGCCGATCTGGCGTCAGGCCGATCTCATTGCCGAGGAGAACGGCCAGCATGACGTGACGGCAGAAGATGCCGAACGCCTGCTGCATGTGGTGGCAGCCGAATTGAGCGTGCCGACTGAGATGGTCGTGCCGGCTTTCGAAGACCCGGCCGATTGGCTGCTCAAGGAAGCAAACCTTCCCGACAACGTCGATCCGGCCAATTCCAAGCTGAAGGATCCAGAGGAACGCAGCCGCATGGCCCGCGTGTTCGAGCGCGGCCTGACGGCACCGACCGGCTACGTGCTGCCGGTGCAGGCCTGGAATGCGCGTGCCACCGGCGTGCGGTGGATGAGCGAGAAGTGGCAGACCCGCCGCGGCCGCATCTTCCTCGTTCCAGGCGACAGCCCCGTCGGCTATCGCCTGCCGCTCGGCGCCCTGCCCTATGTCGCTCCGTCCGCCTATCCCTATATCCATCCGGTCGACCCGACCGTTCCGCGCGACGATCTGCCCGATTTCGCCGAAACCAGCGCCCGCCCGCAGCATTCGCGCTTCCAGGCCTCGGAAGCGCCTGAAACCCCGCAACCCCAGCCACGCGACGAGATCGCCGGGCTGGTGCGCACGGCGATCAGTGTCGAGCCGCGCGACGGCAGGCTCTGCGTCTTCATGCCGCCGACGACGAGCATCGAGGAATATCTCGACCTGATCGCTTCGACCGAACGGGCCGCCGCCGCACTCGGCCTGCCGCTTCACATAGAAGGTTACGCGCCGCCACACGACGAGCGCATCAATGTCATCCGCGTGGCACCCGATCCCGGTGTCATCGAGGTCAACATCCATCCGGCCGCCAGCTGGCAGGAGTGCGTCGATATCACCACCGCGATCTACGAAGAGGCACGTCAAAGCCGGCTCGGCGCCGACAAGTTCATGATCGACGGCCGCCACACCGGCACTGGCGGCGGCAATCACGTCGTCGTCGGCGGCGCCAATCCCAATGACAGCCCGTTCCTGCGCCGGCCCGACCTGTTGAAGAGCATTGTCCTCTATTGGCAGCGCCATCCGTCGCTCTCCTACCTGTTCTCCGGCATGTTCATTGGGCCGACCAGTCAGGCCCCGCGCATCGACGAGGCTCGGCACGATCAGCTCTACGAGCTGGAGATTGCGCTCGCGCAGGTCCCGCTGCCGGGTTCCGCAACACCGCCGCCCCTGCCCTGGCTGGTCGACCGGCTGTTCCGCAACCTGCTCGTAGACGTCACCGGCAACACCCACCGTGCCGAAATCTGCATCGACAAATTGTTTTCGCCCGACGGGCCGACCGGCCGCCTCGGCCTCGTCGAATTCCGCGGCTTCGAGATGCCGCCCAATGCCCGCATGTCGCTTGCGCAGCAGCTGTTGGTGCGCGCGCTCATCGCCCGTTTCTGGAAACACCCGCTCGACGGCCGCTTCGTGCGCTGGGGAACCGCCCTTCATGACCGCTTCATGCTGCCGCATGACGTCTGGCAGGATTTCCTCGAAGTGCTCGCCGATCTGCGCGCCCATGGGTTCGATCTTCGGCCGGAATGGTTCGAGGCCCAGCTCGAATTCCGCTTCCCCTTCTGCGGAGAGGTCGAATACGAAGGCGGCAGGCTGGAAATTCGTCAGGCACTGGAGCCTTGGCATGTCATGGGCGAACAGGGCGCAATCGGTGGCACCGTGCGCTATGTCGACAGCTCCGTCGAGCGGCTGCAGGTCAGGCTCGACACGCCAAATCCCGAGCGCTACACCGTCACCTGCAACGGCCGTCCCGTGCCTCTCGCCAAGACGGGTGTCAATGGCAGCGCCGTTGCCGGCGTTCGCTACAAGGCCTGGCAACCGGCCGCCGGCCTTCACCCGGTTTTGCCCGTGAACACTCCCCTTACATTCGATATCTATGATACATGGTCGAATCGGGCGATTGGCGGATGCGTCTACCACGTCGCCCATCCGGGCGGGCGCAGTTACGAGACATTTCCGGTCAACGGCAACGAGGCAGAAGCGCGGCGACTGGCGCGGTTCGAGCCCTGGGGCCACACTCCGGGAGGCTACCTGCTTCATCCGGAAAGCCCGTCGATGGAATTTCCGATGACGCTTGATCTCAGGCGTCCGCCAGGAGCGTAAATGGCGAAGAAGCAGACAGCAGCGGCAGGCCGGCTGGGCATCGATGACGATCCGGTTTTCGGCTACCGTGCACTTCCAGGCATTGCCGACGAGATGCTCGACGCGCACGGCAATGTCCGGCCCGTCTGGCAGCGGCTGCTTTCGACGCTCGGCCGCCTCGACGAAACGGACCTTGTCAATCGCTTCGCACGCGCCGACCGCTATCTGCGCGACGCCGGCGTCTTCTATCGGGTCTATGGCGGCAAGGACAGCTCGGAGAGAAGCTGGCCGCTGTCGCATATCCCGGTCCTGATCGACGAGCACGAATGGGCGACGGTCTCGCAAGGCCTCATCCAGCGCGCCGAACTTCTGGAGAAGGTCGTCGCCGACGTCTACGGCGAAAACCGCCTGGTGCGCGAAGGCCTGCTGCCGCCGGCATTGATCGCCTCCAACCCCGATTTTCTCCGACCGCTCGTCAGCGTCAAACCGGCCGATGGCCATTTCCTGCAATTCATCTCCTTCGAGATCGGCCGTGGGCCTGATGGTAACTGGTGGGTCCTCTCGGATCGCACAGAGGCGCCGTCCGGTGCCGGCTTCGCGCTGGAAAACCGGGTCGCCACCACGCGTGCCTTCTCCAATCTCTATGCCGAAACGCATGTGCATCGCCTCGCCGGCTTCTTCGGCGCCTTCCGCGACACGCTGCAGGCGCGCAAGCTGCATCCGGACGATCGCATCGCCGTGCTCTCGCCCGGGATCGCCAACGAGACCTATTTCGAGCACGCCTATATCGCCCGCTATCTCGGCTTCATGCTTCTGGAAGGCGAAGACCTGACTGTTGTCGGCGGACGGGTGATGGTGCGCACGGTCGCCGGGCTGAAGCCGGTCGGCGTGCTCTGGCGCCGCCTCGACGCCGCCTTCGCCGATCCGCTGGAATTGAACCAGTCGTCGCACATCGGCACCCCCGGCATCGTCGAGGCTCTGCGGGCCGGTTCCGTCGCGATCGTCAACGCGCTCGGCTCCGGCATCGTCGAAACGCGCGCCTTCCTCGCCTTCCTGCCGGCCATCTGCCGGCATCTACTCGGCGAGGAACAGAAGCTGCCATCGATCGCCACCTGGTGGTGCGGCCAGACATCCGAGCGTGCGCAGGTCGCCGCCAATATCGAGCGCATGGTCATCGGCCCGGCCTATGCGACGCGCCCGTTCTTCGACGACAACGGCCAGTCGGTGCTCGGAGCGTCACTGGGCGAAAAGGACAAGGCGTCGATCTCCGATTGGCTCGATGCCGAGGCCGGAAAACTTGTCGGCCAGGAGGCGGTCACGCTGTCGACCACGCCGGCCTGGGTGCGCGGCCGCCTGACGCCGCGCCCGATGAGCCTGCGCGTTTTTGCCGCCCGCACCCGCGATGGCTGGCAGATCATGCCCGGCGGCTTTGCCCGCATCGGATCCGGCGACGATGTTGCCGCGATCGCCATGCAGGCCGGCGGCACGGCGGCCGACGTCTGGATCGTCAGCGACCGGCCGGTCGAACGCACCACCTTGCTGCCGGCCGAGGAAAGCTTCACCCGCAACATGCCGGGAAGCCTGCCGAGCCGGGCGGCCGACAACCTGTTCTGGCTTGGCCGCTATATCGAGCGCGCGGAAGGGGCGTTGCGCATCCTGCGCGCCTGGCACGGCCGGTTTGCCGAGACTGCGACCCGAGCCTGCCGCTGCTTCAGGACGTCACCGATTATCTTGCCGCCCTCGATATCGATACCCGCCAGGCGGTGCCCGACAGCCTGCTGGCCAATATCGCAAGCGCGCTCTTCAGCGCCGGCAACATCCGCGACCGCTTCTCGCCGGACGGCTGGCTGGCGCTCAACGATCTGTCGCAGACGGCACGAAAGTTTCATGCGACCGTGCAGTCGGGCGACGATGCCACCCGCGCCATGACCGTGCTTTTGCGCAAGCTCGCTGGGTTTGCCGGTCTCGTGCACGAAAACATGTATCGCTTTACCGGCTGGCGCTTTCTGTCGATCGGCCGCTACATCGAACGTGGGCTGCACATGACGCGGCTGCTTGGTCATATGTCCGGCCCCGACGCCCCCGATGGCGCCTACGACATGCTGCTTGAGATCGGCGACAGCGTCATGACCCACCGCCGGCGCTACAACGTCAACACCGCGGCACTCACCGTGACCGACCTGCTGGCGCTCGACCCGCTCAACCCACGCTCGGTGCTCTACCAGCTGAACGAGATCAAGACCGAGGTGGAGCTTCTGCCGAACGCCTATGTCAACGGCCAGATGTCGCCCTTCTACCGCGAGGCGATGCGCCTGCATTCCGGCCTTGCGGTCATGACGCCGGAGGCGATGAACCTCGGCGTCTACAACAGGCTGGAGCGGGACCTGGAAGCGCTCTCCAATATTCTCGCCAACACCTATCTCGGCTGACCGGCAGGATACACCCATGCTCTATGATATCAGCCTGAAGATCACCTACGGCTACGAAGTGCCGGTGTCCGGCGGGCGCCACCTCGTGCGCGTCATGCCGGCGACGCTGCCCGGCCGGCAGCGGCTCGTCGTCGGCTCGCTCAGTTGTCACCCGATGCCGGCGGAACGCTCCGAAAGCGTCGATTTCTTCGCCAATCCCTTCACCGCGATCCTGTTTCGCTCCGCCCATGACGACCTCGTGATCCGCATGCAGGCGCGGGTGCAGGTGGAGCCGTTGCCGCTGACGGCCGACTTTTCGGCCGATCTGTCGCGCCTGCCGACGGAGCTCGCCGCCTCGTGGTCCGTCGACCCGGAAGCGCCGCATCATTTCATCGGCCCCAGTCCGCTTCTGACGGAGGTCCCGGAGATTGCGGCCTACGCACAAGCCGTGGTCACTCCCGGGATGACGATCCGCCAGATCGCAACGGCAATCTGCGCCCGCATCCACCGGGACTTCGTCTACGACGCCGAGGCGACGACGGTAAGCACCACACCGGCGGAAGCATTCGAACTCAAACGCGGTGTCTGCCAGGATTTCACCCATGTGATGATCGTGGCGCTCAGGAGCCTCGGCATTCCCGCTGGGTATGTTAGCGGATTCTTGAGAACGATTCCTCCCGCCGGCAAGGAGCGCCTGGAAGGGGCTGACGCCATGCACGCATGGGTTCGTATCTGGTGTGGCACCACCGCTGGTTGGCTTGAACTCGATCCGACCAACAATATCCCTGCTGGAACCGACCATATCGTCGTCGGTCATGGTCGCGACTACGGCGACGTTGCACCCGTCATCGGCGTGCTGAAGAGCTATGGCGGGCAGAAGACCGAACAGGCCGTTGACGTCATTCCGGTCACCTGACCCGATTTGAGACACGACGTTCCCGTTTTCGCACGCCTCCGTGTCGCGTGAACCCGCTGTAACCACTGGTTTTCCTGCATTCCGCTAAAATTGAATCGATCGCCTGAACGATATCGTAAGTCACCCCCGCTAATGTCCCCCTCAAGCTTGCAACGCGTTCCTTGGGGTGTGCAGAGATGGGAAAACGATCCACGATCAACCGGTCCTTCATGGCTATGCTGAAGGACCGCGGCGGCAATTTCGGCATGATGGCGGCTTTGGCAACGCCATTGATACTTGCGGCCGGTGGCGTCGCCATCGACCTGGCGAACATGGTGACGATGAAGAACCAGATGCAAGATGCGGCCGACGCCGCAGCGTTGGCCGCAGCGTCTGCACTGGTGTCGAAAACTCCGCCTACGCCGGAAGAGGCCAAGGAAATCGCATTGAACTTCCTGAAGGCTCAGTCCACGGCCGCAGGCAGTGCCACTGACGGCTGGGGCGAGAATGGCGGAACTGCGGCATCGTTCAAATCCGCCGCCGATCCGGCCGCAGAAGACAAGCCGCCCGTCGATGAGGCAACCGTCGACATCATCGAGGGCAGCAACGGCGCGACGGGCAAGACCTTCAAAGTCTCGATCGTCAACAAGCACACGATCGAATTCAACGCGATGACCCGCCTGCTCGGGCGGAAATGGACCCAGCTCGAAACCCGGGCCACCGCGGACAGCGCAACCGAAACCAAGAACGCGCTGTCGATGTATCTCGTGCTCGATCGCTCCGGCTCGATGGCCTGGAAGACCAACGCGTTGGACACGACGAAAACGTCGTGCGCCAACTACACCGAGGACAACTGGAGCAAGTATCCGAACCTGAAGGCGACCAAGCCCTGCTACGTCACCAAGGTCGATGCGCTCAAGACCGCGGTCAAGGATCTGCTCGCGCAGTTGAAGATTGCCGACCCGAAGGATCTCTATGTCCGCACGGCAGCCGTTTCCTACAATTCGGCGCAGGATACGGCCGGTAATCTCGATTGGGGCACGACGGGAACGGCAACCTATGTCAACGCCCTCGTTGCAACCGGCGGCACAGCATCGGGCAATGCCTTTAAGACCGCATACAACAAGGTCACTGCCGCGACGGAAAATACCGCGCACAAGGCCAAGAACGGTCAGGTACCGACAAAATACATCGTGTTCATGACCGACGGCGACAACAACAACACGAGCGACGACACGACGACACTGACGTGGTGCGATACGGCACGCAAGAACAACATCCAGGTCTATACCGTCGCCTTCATGGCACCGGACCGCGGCAAAGCACTGCTCAAGTCCTGCGCCACCACCACCGCCAACTACTTCCAGGCGGAAGAAGCCGCCGACCTGATCGCGGCCTTCAAGGCGATCGGCGAGAAGGCTTCGGCCATGGCGACCCGCCTGACCAAGTAAACAACAAAAGCGCGCACCACTGTGCCGCCCGGTCCCGCCGGGCGGCATTTTTCGTTCGCGCAATCGTCAAGCCCATGGCTCTTCGTCGCGTATCCCTTCTATTCAGGCAATTCTAATCCTTTTAAAAACAGCTGTTGCAAGCGCTTCGGATCGATGCATAAATTGCCCATCCCCGGTCGGTTCCGGCCTGCGACCTCCCAACGCAAAAGGGTAAGACAGTTCTGATGATGAACAAGATTTCCGCCAACGAACTGCCGCAGCCCGCACTTCGTTCTTCCGAACCCGATCAGCTTGCCGTCGAAATTCTCGAACGCCTGAAGTATCGTATCGGTAAGGATCCGAAGGTCGCCAAGCCGCATGACTGGCTGACCGCGGCTATCCTCGTGGTGCGCGACCGCATCACCGACAAGTGGATGGATTCGACCCGCCAGACCTACGCGACCGGTGCCAAGCGCGTCTATTATCTGTCGCTGGAGTTCCTTATCGGCCGCCTGATGCGCGATGCCATGACCAATATCGGCCTGATGGAGGAGATGCGCGATGCGCTCGCCTCGCTCGGTGTCGATATCGATGTCATCGCCCTGCTCGAGCCCGACGCAGCACTCGGCAATGGTGGTCTCGGCCGTCTTGCAGCCTGTTTCATGGAATCGATGGCGACGGTGGACGTTCCAGCCTATGGCTACGGCATCCGCTACATGCACGGCCTGTTCCGCCAGCAGATGGCCGATGGCTGGCAGGTAGAGCTGCCGGAGACCTGGCTTGCCCATGGCAATCCCTGGGAGTTCGAGCGGCGCGAAAGCTCCTATGAGATCGGCTTCGGCGGCGTTGTCGAAACCGCCAATGTCGACGAGGAGATCCAGCGCTTCGTGTGGAAGCCGGCCGAGCGTGTGATCGCCACCGCTTTCGACACGCCTGCCGTCGGCTGGCGCGCCAAGCGCGTCAATACGCTCAGGCTCTGGACGGCGCAGCCGATCGACCCGATCCTGCTCGATGCCTTCAATGCCGGCGACCACATCGGCGCGCTGCGCGAAAGCAACAAGGCCGAAAGCCTGACCCGCGTGCTCTACCCCGCCGACGCGACGCCCGCCGGCCAGGAGCTTCGCCTGCGCCAGGAATATTTCTTCTCGTCCGCGTCTCTGCAGGACATCCTGCGCCGCCACCTGCAGCAGTATCCCGACTTCACCTCGCTGCCCGATGCCGTCGCGATCCAGCTCAACGATACGCATCCGGCGGTCTCGATTGCCGAACTGATCCGGCTGCTGACGGATCTGCACGGCCTAGATTTCGAACAGGCCTGGGAGATCACCCGCCGGACCATTTCCTACACTAACCACACGCTTTTGCCCGAAGCGCTCGAAAGCTGGCCCGTGCCGCTCTTCGAACGTCTGCTACCGCGCCACATGCAGATCGTCTATGCGATCAACGCCAAGATCCTGATCGAGGCGCGCAAGCAGAAGGGCGCCACCGACCAGGAAATCCGCAACATCTCGCTGATCGACGAAAGCGGCGACCGCCGGGTGCGCATGGGCAACCTTGCGTTTGTCGGCTCCCATTCGATCAACGGCGTGTCGGCGCTGCACACCGAGCTGATGAAGGAAACGGTCTTTGCCGACCTGCACAGGCTCTATCCAGATCGCATCAACAACAAGACCAACGGCATCACCCCCCGCCGCTGGCTGATGCAGTGCAATCCCGGCCTGTTCAGCCTGATCCGCGAGGCGATCGGCGACGAATTCATGGACAATACCGAGGCGCTGCAGGCACTCGATGCCTTCGCCGACAAACCGGATTTCCAGGAGCGTTTTGCCGCGGTCAAGCGCGCCAACAAGGTGAAGCTGGCGCAGCTTGTGCAAAGCCGCCTCGGCCTCAGGCTCGACCCGTCGGCGATGTTCGACATCCAGATCAAGCGCATCCATGAGTACAAGCGCCAGCTCCTCAATATCATCGAGGCGGTGGCGCTCTACGACCAGATCCGCTCGCATCCCGAGCTCGACTGGGTGCCGCGCGTCAAGCTGTTCGCGGGCAAGGCGGCGCCGAGCTACCACAACGCCAAGCTGATCATCAAACTGGCCAACGACGTCGCCCGCGTGGTCAACAACGACCCGGCGGTGCGCGGTCTTCTGAAGATCGTCTTCGTACCGAACTACAACGTCTCGCTGGCCGAGATCATGGTCCCCGCAGCCGACCTGTCCGAGCAGATCTCGACGGCCGGCATGGAGGCCTCCGGCACCGGCAACATGAAGTTTGCGCTGAACGGTGCGCTGACGATCGGCACGCTCGACGGCGCCAATGTCGAAATGCGCGACTGGGTCGGCGAGGAAAACATCAAGATCTTCGGCCTGACGGCCGAGGAAGTCACCAACGCCCGCGCCGAAGGCCACAATCCGCGCGCCATCATCGAAGGGTCGCGCGAGCTGTCGCAGGCGTTGCAGGCGATCGCTTCGGGTGTGTTTTCGCCCGATGACCGCAACCGCTTCACCAGCCTCGTCGATGGCCTCTACAATCACGACTGGTTCATGGTCGCGGCCGACTTCGAAGCCTATGCCCGGGCGCAGCGTGAAATCGACCAGCTGTGGACGACGCCGTCGGCGTGGTATTCGCAGGCCGTACGCAACACCGCGCGCATGGGCTGGTTCTCGTCCGATCGGACCATCCGGCAATATGCCGGGGAAATTTGGAGAGCCGGATGACCCCTTCGGCCGGCAAGGACCCGGAACCCGCAGCCGCAGCCCTGCTGTCAATGCCGGCCATTGCGGCCATTCTTTCGGGCACGCACGACGATCCCTTTGCCGTTCTTGGCGTGCATCCGGCGGGAAGAAACTACGTCGCCCGCTGCTTCATCCCGGATGCCGCTAGCGTCGTTGCGGAAACGCTGGCGGGCAAGGAACTCGGAACCCTCGAGCGGCGCGACGACGCCGGCTTCTTCGAGGGACCGGTCTCGCTGCGCAAGATCCAGCCGGTGCGTTATCGCGCCCGCAACGATGGCGGCGAGTGGATCGTCGTCGATCCCTACAGCTTCGGCCCCGTACTCGGACCGATGGACGACTACTACATCCGCGAGGGCTCGCATCTCCGGCTGTTCGACAAGATGGGCGCCCATCCGACCGACCATGAAGGCGCTCAAGGCTACCATTTCGCCGTCTGGGCCCCGAACGCCAAGCGCGTGTCGGTGGTCGGCCAGTTCAACGGCTGGGACGGGCGGCGCCATGTCATGCGGCTGCGGACCGACACCGGCATCTGGGAAATCTTCATCCCCGGTGTCGAGGCGGGCCTTGCCTACAAATACGAAATCCTTGACCGCCAAGGTACGCTGCTGCCGCTGAAGGCGGATCCCTTCGCACGCCGTTCGGAGCTTCGGCCCAACACCGCCTCGGTGACGACGCCTGAGATCGCACAGGTGTGGGAAGACGAGGCGCACCGCGCCCATTGGGCATCGACTGACGCCCGCCGCCAGCCGATCTCGATCTACGAGGTCCACGCCGGCTCGTGGCAGCGCCGCGACAATGGCGACATGCTGTCCTGGGATGAGCTCGCCGACCGGCTGATCCCCTACTGCGTCGACATGGGTTTCACCCATATCGAATTCCTGCCGATCTCCGAATTCCCCTACGATCCCTCCTGGGGCTACCAGACGACAGGCCTCTATGCGCCGACGGCACGCTTCGGCGAGCCGGAAGGGTTTGCGCGTTTCGTCAACGGCTGCCACAAAGTCGGCCTCGGCGTCATCCTCGACTGGGTGCCCGCGCATTTCCCGACCGACGAGCACGGGCTGCGCTGGTTCGACGGCACCGCGCTCTACGAGCATGAGGATCCGCGCCAGGGTTTCCACCCCGACTGGAATACGGCGATCTACAATTTCGGTCGGCAGGAAGTGCTGTCGTTCCTCGTCAACAACGCGCTCTATTGGGCGGAGAAATTCCACGTCGACGGGCTGCGCGTCGATGCCGTCGCCTCGATGCTTTACCTCGACTATTCGCGCAAACACGGCGAATGGGTGCCGAACGAATACGGCGGCAACGAGAACCTGGAGGCGGTCCGCTTCCTTCAGACGATGAACACCGAAATCTACGGCGTCCACAAAGGCATCCTGACGATCGCCGAGGAATCGACGTCCTGGCCCAAGGTGTCCCATCCGGTCCATGCCGGCGGTCTCGGCTTCGGCTTCAAGTGGAACATGGGCTTCATGCACGACACGCTGCAATACATGTCGCGCGAGCCGATCCACCGTCGCCACCACCACAACGACCTGACGTTCGGGCTGCTCTACGCCTTCAGCGAAAACTTCGTGCTGCCGCTGTCCCATGACGAGGTCGTGCACGGCAAAGGTTCGCTCATTGCCAAGATGACCGGCGACGATTGGCAGAAGTTCGCCAACCTGCGCGCCTACTACGGCTTCATGTGGGGCTACCCCGGCAAGAAGCTCCTGTTCATGGGGCAGGAGTTTGCGCAGTGGCGCGAATGGTCGGAGGAGCGCGCGCTCGACTGGAACCTGCTGGAATATCACCTGCATGAGGGCATGCGCCGACTGGTGCGCGATCTCAACGGCACCTATCGCTCGAAGCCGGCGCTGCATGCGCGCGACTGCGAAGGCGACGGATTCGAATGGCTGCTCGCAGACGACCGGGACAACTCGGTCTTTGCGTGGCTGCGCAAGGCGCCGGGTGAAAAGCTCGTCGCCGTCATCACCAATTTCACGCCCGTCTATCGGGAAAACTACACGATCCCGCTTCCGGTCGCGGGTCGCTGGAAGGAAATATTGAACACCGATGCGGAAATCTATGGGGGGAGTGGCAAGGGCAACGGCGGCGCCGTTCAGGCACAAAAGGATCAGACAGGAGCAATAGCAGCCACCATCACCTTGCCGCCTTTGGCAACGCTGATGCTGGAGCAGGACTAGAGCATCCCGCTTTCAAGTGGAATCACTGAAAGCGGATAAGATGCTCTAGAATCAAAGTGCTAGAGCGTCCTTTGTGCGTTCATCTGAACGCACGGCGCTCTAGAGCATTTCCAGGAAGTGCGAAGCGGTTTTCCGTCAGGAAATGCGCAAAAACAAAGGGATAGAGCGTTTCTTCGACTTGGTTCAAATCGGAAATGCTGCTGCATGTTTCCTTAAATCCTATTCGATTTAAGGATAAAAACATGCAGCAATTCAAAGTGCTACAGCGACCTTTGCGCGTCTAAGTCTAATAAGACGCGCGGCGCTGCAGAGTGTTCCAGCCCGACGGGGTGAACCGGACGGCGGGAGTGCAAGAAGAAATTTCGAGGGCCGCAAGGCGTCGCCAAAGGTCGCCGTGACGATCCCGAAGAACAATGATTTTGGGGAGGACAAATGGTGGAAAAGCGTACGCAACCCTTGGCCCGTGATGCCATGGCCTATGTTCTCGCTGGCGG
This sequence comes from Ensifer sp. 1H6, assembly GCF_001976035.1. Lineage (NCBI taxonomy): Bacteria > Pseudomonadati > Pseudomonadota > Alphaproteobacteria > Hyphomicrobiales > Rhizobiaceae > Ensifer > Ensifer sp. 1H6. Next base: position 246,576 of record NZ_MOAI01000004.1, read on the forward strand.
CCGCGGCAGCCGCCTGAAGGAATTGACCGACCGACGGGCAAAGCCGGCCGTCTATTTCGGCGGCAAGGCCCGCATCATCGACTTCGCACTCTCGAACGCCCTCAACTCCGGCATCCGTCGCATCGGCGTCGCCACGCAGTACAAGGCCCATTCGCTGATCCGCCACCTGCAGCGCGGCTGGAACTTCTTCCGCCCCGAGCGAAACGAAAGTTTCGATATCCTGCCGGCAAGCCAGCGCGTTTCCGAAACGCAGTGGTACGAAGGCACCGCCGACGCGGTCTACCAGAACATCGACATCATCGAGGATCACGGCGTCGAATACATGGTCATCCTGGCGGGCGACCACATCTACAAGATGGACTACGAACTGATGCTGCAGCAGCACGTCGATTCCGGCGCCGACGTCACCATCGGCTGCCTCGAAGTGCCGCGCATGGAAGCGACCGGCTTCGGTGTGATGCATGTCGACGACAAGGATCGCATTATCGCCTTTGTCGAGAAGCCGGCCGATCCGCCGGGCATTCCCGGCAATCCCGAGATGGCGCTCGCCTCGATGGGCATCTACGTGTTCCACACCAAGTTCCTGATGGATCTGTTGCGCCGCGACGCGGCCGATCCGAAGTCGAGCCGCGACTTCGGCAAGGACATCATCCCGTATATCGTCGACAACGGTAAGGCGGTCGCCCACCGCTTCAACCAGTCCTGTGTGCGCTCGGACTTCGAACGCGAAGCCTACTGGCGCGACGTCGGCACGATCGATGCCTATTGGCAGGCCAATATCGACCTGACGCATGTAACGCCCGAACTCGACATCTACGACAGCACCTGGCCGATCTGGACCTTCGCCGAGATCAAGCCGCCGGCAAAGTTCGTGCATGACGACGAGAACCGCCGCGGCTCCGCGACCTCGTCGCTGGTGTCGGGCGACTGCATCATCTCGGGCGCTGCCCTCAATCGCAGCCTGCTTTTCACCGGCGTCAGAGTAAATTCATATTCGCGACTGGAAAATGCCGTCATACTGCCCGATGTGAAGATCGGTCGCCGCGCGCTGCTCAGCAACGTGGTGATCGACAGCCGCGTGGTCATTCCGGAGGGCCTCGTCGTCGGTGAAGACCCGGAACTGGATGCGAAGCGCTTCCGCCGTTCGGAAAACGGCGTTTGCCTGATCACCCAGACAATGATCGACAAACTGGGAATGTAGGTCCGCCGCTGATGAACATCCTCTCCGTTGCGTCCGAAGTGTATCCGCTGGTCAAGACCGGGGGGCTCGCCGATGTCGTCGGCGCCCTGCCGGCCGCACTGTCGCCGCACGGCATCCGCACCCGCACCCTGGTGCCCGGCTATCCCGCGGTGCTGCAGAAACTGAAGAAGAAAAAGAAGGTCGGCAGTTTTGCCAATCTGTTCGGCAGCCCGGCCTCGGTTCTCGCGGCCGATCTTGACGGCCTCGACCTGCTGGTGCTCGATCTGCCTGCCCTCTACGAGCGCGACGGCGGCCCCTATGTCGACGCCACCGGCCGCGATTATGTCGACAACTTTCGCCGCTTCGCCGCCCTGTCGCTGGCTGCGGCCGAAATCGCCGCCGGCGATGTCGTGTCCGGCTGGAAGCCCGATATCGTCCATGTGCACGACTGGCAGACGGCACTGACGCCGGTCTATATGCGCTTTGGCCGCGCCGCCTCGACGCCGACAGTGTTGACGATCCACAACATCGCCTTCCAGGGGCAATTTGGGCCGGAAATCTTCGCCGAGTTGGCACTTCCGCCCGAAGCCTTCTCGACGCAGTTCGTCGAATATTACGGCGATGTCGGCTTCCTCAAAGGTGGCCTGCAGACCGCAAATGCGATCACCACCGTCAGCCCATCCTATGCGCAGGAGATCCTGACTCCGGACTTCGGCATGGGTTTTGAAGGCCTGCTCAAGAGCAGGGTTTCCGACCTCTCCGGCATCGTCAACGGCATCGACGCCGACGTCTGGGATCCGGCCAGCGACCCCTTTATCGCCCAGCATTTCAGCGCGACGACATTGAAGCAGCGCGCCGCCAACCGCCGGGCGCTGGAGGAACGCTTCGGGCTCGAACAGGGTAACGGCCCGATCTTCTGCGTCATCAGCCGGCTGACCTGGCAAAAGGGTATGGACCTTCTCGCCGAAGTCACCGACGAGATCGTCGCGATGGGCGGCAAGCTCATCGTTCTCGGCTCCGGTGACACGGCGCTCGAAGGCGCGCTTCTCGCCGCCGCCTCGCGCCATCGCGGCCATGTCGGCATGGTTACCGGCTATAACGAACCGCTGTCGCACCTGATGCAGGCGGGATCCGACGCAATCCTCATTCCGTCGCGCTTCGAGCCCTGCGGGCTGACCCAACTCTACGGCCTGCGCTACGGTTGCGTGCCGGTGGTTGCCCGTACCGGCGGCCTCGCCGACACCATCATCGACGCGAACGAAGCCGGGTTGTCAGCCAAGGTGGCGACCGGATTCCAGTTCACGCCGGTCACCGCCGACGGGTTGCGTCTTGCGATCCGGCGCGTCTTCCGTGCATACAACGAACCGAAAGTCTGGGCGCGTCTGCAGACCCAGGGCATGAAATCGGACGTTTCCTGGGCCAGAAGTGCCGAGCGTTACGTCTCACTATATTCCGGTCTTCTCGGGAAAGGCTAAGTCAGAATGATAAGAACAGTCACCACCACACCCTATGGCGATCAGAAACCCGGCACGTCGGGCCTGCGCAAGAAGGTTCCGGTGTTCCAGCAGAAGAACTATGCCGAGAACTTCATCCAGTCGATCTTCGACGCGCTCGAAGGCTTTGCCGGTCAGACCCTGGTGATCGGCGGCGACGGCCGCTTCTACAACCGCGAAGTCATTCAGATCGCCATCAAGATGGCGGCCGCCAACGGCTTCGGCCGCGTACTCGTCGGCCGCGGCGGCATTCTGTCGACGCCGGCCGCCTCCAACGTCATCCGCAAATACGAAGCCTTCGGCGGCATCGTGCTCTCCGCCAGCCACAACCCCGGCGGCCCGACCGAAGACTTCGGCATCAAGTACAATATCGGCAATGGCGGTCCGGCACCGGAGAAGGTCACCGACGCGATCTATGCCTGCAGCCAGGTGATCGACACCTACAAGATCTCGGATGTCGCCGACGTCAACCTCGATGCCGAGAGCTCGCAGGAGATCGACGGCATGACTGTGACCGTCATCGACCCGGTGGCCGACTACGCCGCGCTGATGGAAAGCCTGTTCGACTTCGGCGCTATCCGCAAGCTGATCTCGGGCGGCTTCCGCGTCGTCTTCGATGCAATGAGCGCGGTCACCGGGCCTTACGCCAAGGAGATCATCGAGAAGCGTCTGGGCGCGCCGAAGGGCTCGGTCATGAACTTCATTCCGCTGCCGGACTTCGGCGGCCATCACCCGGACCCGAACCTCGTACACGCCCGCGCGCTCTACGAGACAATGATGGCGCCCAACGCCCCCGATTTCGGCGCAGCCTCCGACGGCGACGGCGACCGCAACCTCGTCATCGGCCGCGGCATCTTCATCACCCCGTCCGACAGTCTGGCGATGCTGGCCGCCAACGCCCATCTGGCGCCGGGCTATGCCAAGGGACTTGCCGGTATCGCCCGTTCGATGCCGACAAGCGGCGCCGCCGACCGTGTCGCCGAAAAACTCGGCATCGGCCTCTACGAAACGCCGACCGGCTGGAAGTTCTTCGGCAACCTTCTCGATGAAGGCATGGCAACGATCTGCGGCGAGGAAAGTGCCGGCACCGGCTCCAACCACGTCCGCGAAAAAGACGGCCTCTGGGCGGTCCTCCTGTGGCTCAACATCCTTGCCGTGCGCAAGGAAAGCGCGCTCGACATCGCCCGCAAGCACTGGGCGACCTACGGCCGCAACTACTACTCGCGCCACGACTACGAAGAAGTGGACAGCGATGCCGCCAACGGCCTAGTGGCAGCGCTCCGCGACCAGCTCGCGACCCTGCCCGGGAAATCCTTCGGCGCGCTCAAGGTCGCGACATCAGACGACTTTTCCTATCACGATCCGGTCGACCATTCCGTCAGCAAGAACCAGGGTATCCGCATCCTGTTCGAGGGCGGATCGCGCGTCGTCTTCCGCCTGTCGGGCACCGGCACATCAGGCGCAACGCTGCGTGTCTACATCGAGCGTTTCGAGCCGAATCCGGCCCGCCATGATATCGACACCCAGGAGGCGCTCGCCGACCTGATCCTCGTTGCCGATGAGATCGCCGGCATCAAGACCCGCACCGGCCGCACCGAGCCGAGCGTGATCACCTGACGGAGCGCCCATCAGGGGCGCGCAAGAGACTGATATAGCAAGAAAACCCGAGGGGTGACTGATTAATGCCGACCGATGCATTGTTACCCCTCGGCGCCACGCTTACCCCTGACGGTACACGGTTTGCCGTCTGGTCGCGCAATGCTGCGTGCATCGACCTCTGCCTGTTCGACAAGGCGGGCGCCAAGGCATTGCGTCAGCTGCCGATGTTGCGCGACGGCGATGTGCATAGCCTGATGGTTGCCGATGCGCCGAAGGGAACCCGCTACGGTTTTCGCGCTGATGGGGTCTATTCGCCCGACCACGGCCTCTGGTTCGATCCAGCGAAGCTGCTCGTCGACCCCTACGCCATCGAACTCGACCGGCCTTTCCGGCACGATCCGAGGCTCACCATCTTCGGCGAGGACACCGCCGATCTGGTGCCTAAGGCAATCGTCAGGGACGTCAAGACAGCCAAGCCGAAGCCGCCGATCTTCAGGGCGGGCGGGTTGATCTACGAGATCGCCGTCAAACCCTTCACAGCGCTGCATCAAGGCATTCCCGAGGCGAAACGCGGCACTGTCGCAGCGCTCGCCGAGCCCGTCATCATCGACCATTTGAAGCGGCTCGGCGTTTCCGCCGTCGAACTGATGCCGATCGTCGCCTGGATCGACGAACGTCACCTGCCGCTACTGGGGCTCAGCAATGGCTGGGGCTACAATCCGATCGCGCCGATGGCGCTCGATCCACGGCTGGTGCCGGGCGGGTTGAAGGAACTTCGCCAGACTGTCGAGGCACTGCGCAAGGCCGGCATCGGCGTCATCCTCGATCTGGTCTTCAACCATTCCGGGGAAAGCGATCGGCTCGGCACGACGCTGTCGATGCGAGGGCTCGACAACCTCGCCTATTATCGCCACGTCACCGACAGGCCGGGCGATCTCATCAACGACACCGGCTGCGGCAACACGATCGCCTGCGACCACCCTGTCGTCCAGGCGCTGATCCTCGACAGCCTGCGCCACTTCGTGCTGGCCGCCGGCGTCGATGGCTTCCGTTTCGATCTCGCCTCTGTCCTCGGCCGCGACATGACCGGTTTCCATCGGAACGCTCCCCTGTTTGAGGCAATCCAAGCCGATCCGGTGCTTGCCGACCGCGTGCTGATCGCCGAGCCCTGGGATGTCGGCCCCGGCGGTTACCAGCTCGGCAATTTTCCCGCTCCGTTTCTGGAATGGAACGACCGGGCGCGCGACGACGTCAGGCTCTACTGGCGCGGCGACCGGCACGTGATCGGTGCGCTTGCGACAGCGCTTGCGGGCTCTTCGGATACGTTTTCCCGCTGGGGCGACACCGGCACCCGAACGGTCAACTTCATCGCCGCCCATGACGGTTTTGCGCTTGCCGACATCGTTGCCTATGCCGGCAAGCATAACGAGGCCAACGGCGAAGAGAACCGTGACGGCCACAACGAGAACCATTCCTGGAACAACGGCGCCGAGGGCGCGACAACCGACCCCGAGATCACGGTTGCGCGCCGGCATGACGTGGCGGCGCTTCTCGGCACCCTGTTTGCGTCCCGCGGCACGATCATGCTGACCGCCGGCGACGAAGGCGGACGCAGCCAACGTGGCAACAACAATGCCTATTGCCAGGACAACGCCATCACCTGGATCGACTGGAGCGCGATGGATGAGACGCTGGTCGCCCATACGGCAGCGCTTTCGTCGCTGAGGAAGCGCTTCGGTGTGTTCGGCGAGACGACATTCTTTACCGGCAAGGACGATGTCGAATGGCTGCGCCTCGATGGTCGCCCGATGGCGGTGACCGATTGGGAGCACCCGGCAACGGACAACCTGACGATGGTGCTTGCCACACGCGACGGCAAGAAGACGCGATCGACGCGGCTTGCCGTCGTCGTCAATCGCAGCCACGCGCCGCACCCGATCCATCTGCCCGAAAGCCTCGACGGCCAGTGGCAAGATGCGCTTTCTGCAGAACTCCCACCCACCTTTGTCCCTCCTCGCTCCGTTTCCTTCTTCGTCGAAAATTTCTGAACTATTCCCACCACTTGCTAGAACTCACCCGACCGTCCTATAGATTCGTTGGGGGGCCACTTTCAGGACAGCCATATGCTGAAGGATATTTCACTTTCCGAAATCAGACCGCTGGTCGGCACCGAGATCGGCGTCTCCGACTGGATCACGGTCACGCAGGACACGATCGACAAGTTCGCCGAGGCAACCGGCGATTATCAGTATATCCATGTCGACCCGGTGCGCGCCGCCGCCGAGACGCCGTTCGGCGGCACGATCGCCCACGGCTTCCTGTCGCTGTCGCTGTTGTCGGCGATGAATTACAGCTGCCTGCCCAAAATCCGCGAACAGACGATGGGCATCAACTACGGCTTCGAGAAGGTGCGCTTCATCGCACCGGTGAAGAGCGGCACCCGCGTGCGCGGGCACTTCACCATCGCAGACGCGCGCTTCCGTGGCAGCAGCATGTTGATGATCACCTATGAGGTCACGGTCGAAATCGAGGGTGAACGCAAACCGGCACTGACGGCCACCTGGCAGACGATCATCCAGTTCGATCCGAAGGACCGCCCTGCCGATGCCTAAATCCTGCGATGGCAGCCCAAGCTCACCCTCTACGGCGCGGCTCTGATCAAAACGCAATCACGTGCCGGATGACCTTGCCCTGGTCGAGCAGGTCGAAGGCCTCGTTGATCTCCTCGAGCGGACCGGTGCTCGATAGCAGCCTGTCGACCGGCAGCTTGCCACGCCGATAAAGCCCGATGAAGCGCGGAATATCGCGGCTCGGCACGCAGCTTCCCATGTAGCTGCCGCGAAGCGTGCGTTCTTCGGCGACCAGGCTGACGGCTGGGATGGCAATCTGGCTTGAGGGATGGGCAAGGCCGGCCGACGCGGTCGCTCCGCCGCGGCGGGTGATGCGATAGGCAAGCTCGAACGCCTTGACCGAACCGGCCGCCTCCAGCGCATGATCGACACCGCCTGACGTCGCCTCGCGGATCGCATCCCCCACATCCGGATCGGTGGCGACAAAAGTGTCGGTCGCGCCAAGCGAGCGTGCCAGCGCCAGCTTGTCCTTTGAGAGATCGATCGCGACGACCCGCTCCGCGCCCGACGCGACCGCTCCGAGCACCGCGGCAAGCCCGACGCCACCGAGACCGACGACGGCGGCCGACTGGCCCGCCTGGACGCGGCAGGTATTGACGATCGCACCGACGCCGGTCAGCACCGCGCAGCCGAAGAGTGCCGCCTCGACCAGCGGCAGGTCCGCCTCGATCTTCACTGCCGAATGGCGCGAGACGACCGCATAGTCGGCAAAGCCGGAAACGCCGAGGTGATGATGGACTGGAACAGCGTCGCAACGAATCCGGCGCTCGCCGGAAAGCAGCGTTCCCCTGCCATTCGCCTCGGCACCTGGAATGCAGAGCGCCGGACGCCCTTCCGCACAAGGCTGGCAGTCGCCGCAGCTCGGCATGAAGCTCATCACCACCCGATCGCCGGGCTTGAGATCGCGCACTGCGCTGCCGACGGCCTCCACCGTGCCTGCCGCCTCATGCCCGAGCGCCATCGGCACGGGCCGTGGCCTGTCGCCGTTGATCACCGAAAGATCGGAGTGGCAGAGACCGGCAGCGCCGATGCGAACCAGCAGTTCGTCGGGTCCCGGTGTGTCGAGGTCGACGGTCTCGATCGAGAGCGGTCGCGACCTGGCATAGGGCCGCTCGACCGGTGCGTGCCTGAGCACTGCTGCCCTGCTGCCCGTGTCTTCAAGATGTCCTCCCGCTTGCAAACGGGGGCAGCTTAGCCGCCGGAGAAGGCCGGCGGCAAGGTCGGATTGCGGACCCGGCCACAGGGCGTTGCGCATCCCGAAGATCGCGCAGCAATTTGCCGGCCCGAGAGCGTTTCCAGCTTAACGCCTGAAAACGCTATATTTCTTTGTTGTACGCATTTCCTGACGAAAGAGCGCTTCGCAGTTTTCCTGGAAAAGCTTTAGTGGCCAGCGTCCGCCGCTCCTTCGGACAGCATGCCGAAGACATAGGGGGAAAACGACCGCCAGCATTCGACGCGGAACGTGTCCTCGGCGAGGCGCAGCAATACGATCTCGACCTTTCCGAGGATGGTGCGCGAGCAGGCGCCTACCGGGAAGATCGGCAGCGACAGGTCCTGCGGGCAGCCGCTGTTGATCGCGACTTCGGCGCCCGGACCGCTGACGATGACGGCGACGTTGCGATGGGAGACATCGACCGCCGAGTGCAGCGTGCCGCTCGATGCGGCCGCGGCCATCAGGTCACCTTCGCTCTCGTCGATCACCAGCCACTCGTCCGGCCCGAGCCAGAGCGCATGGCGTTTGCCGCTCAAAGCCGAGGTCTTCGGCCGTGCCGGCAAGGTCACGCCGAGTGCCGCCGAAAGACCGGAGAGCGCATCGGCACCGGCGCGCAGCGACAGGCGCGAAGCGGCGGGTGCCGGCGTCAGGACCACCTCGGCGAAACCGCCGCGGGCAGTAAGAGCAGCCTTGCGGGTTGCAGTTGCCAGATCAGCCATGGAGGCGACCCCCTTCCTTGTCAAAGAACACCATGTCGCTCACCTCGACGGCGATCGTCCTGTCGGCCATCGGCACGTACAGCGTCTGACCGAGGCGTGCGCGGCCACCAGCAACGACGGCGAGCGCGATCGAACGGCCGCAATTTTCCGACCAGTAGGACGACGTCACATGGCCAAGCATCGTCATCGGCTTCGGCTGGTTCGGATCGGCGACGATCTGTGCGCCCTCCTCCAGCACCACCTTCGGATCCTTGGTCAGGAGCCCGACCAGCTGCTTACGACCATCCTTGACGAGGTCAGGGCGCTTGAGACCGCGGATGCCGACAAAATCGGCCTTCTTCTTCGAGACTGCCCAGGACAGGGCAGCATCGTCGGGCGTCAGCGTCCCGTCGGTATCCTGGCCGACGATGATGTAGCCTTTCTCGGCGCGCAGCACGTGCATGGTCTCGGTTCCGTAGGCGCAGGCGCCCATGGGTTCGGCCCGCTCCCAGATCGCTTCCCAGACCGCCTGGCCATAATCGGCCGGCACGTTGACTTCGAAGCCGAGCTCGCCGGTAAACGACATGCGGAACAGCCGGGTCGGCACGCCGCAGATCTTGCCCTCGGTCACGCTCATATGCGGGAAAGCCTCGTTGGAAAGATCGATGCCTTCGACGAGCGGAGCGATGATCTCGCGCGCCTTCGGACCCTGCACGGCGATAACGGCCCATTGTTCCGTCGTCGACGTCAGCCAGACCTTCAAGTGCGGGAACTCCGTCTGCAGGTAGTCTTCCATATGGTGCATCACCCGCGGCGCACCGCCGGTGGTGGTCGTCACGTGGAAGCGGTCCTCGGCAAGCCTGCCGACCACGCCGTCGTCATAAACGAAGCCGTCGTCGCGCAGCATGATGCCGTAGCGGCAGCGGCCGGGCTTCAGCGTGTCCCAGGCGTTGGTGTACATCAGGTTGAGGAACTGGGCCGCATCCGGGCCGACCACCTCGATCTTGCCGAGCGTCGAGGCGTCGAACAGGCCGGCGACCTCGCGTACTGTCTTGCATTCGCGCGCGACCGCCTCATGCATGCTCTCGCCCGCCTTCGGGTAGAACCAGGCACGTTTCCAGTTGCCGACATCCTCGAACTCGGCGCCATGCGCCTCTTCCCAGGCATGAACAGGCGTCTTGCGGGCAGGATCGAACAGGCTTCCACGCGAATGGTTGACGATCGTGCCGAAGGTTACCGGCGTGTAGGGCTGGCGGAAGGTCGTCAGACCCACCTGCGGAATGTCCTTGCCAAGCGCTTCGGCGGCAATGGCAAGGCCATGCATGTTGGACAGCTTGCCCTGGTCTGACGCCATGCCGTTGGTGGTGAAGCGCTTGATATGCTCGATCGAATGCATGCCTTCGCGCACCGCAAGCCGGATATCCTTGGCGCAGACATCATGCTGGAAGTCGATGAAGGCCTTGACGGTGGTGTCGGGTCCGGCCCCTTCGGCAGCGCCGATCATGCCGCCGGTCCAGCTGAAGGCATTGTCGCCGTGGAGCGTCACCTGGGCGCCACCTTCGGCGCCTGCCGCGCGTGCGGTCAGTTCGCCGGCTGCCAACGCCTCGTCGATCGTTGCCTGCAGGTCGTCGGTGCCGTTGCAGGCGCCGATCGACAGGCAATCCTGCAGATAGGTGCCCGGCAGGAAGCGCTGCGTTGCCGCATCGAACTTCACCTTGCCGCGTGACTGCGAGAACAGGTGCACCGACGGCGTCCAGCCGGATGAAACCAGCAGCGCATCGACCGCGATCTTGCGCGCCGACCCGCCGCCATTGCGGGCAACGCTGATCGAGGAGACGCGCAGCTTGCCGCCGGCATTGACGACGAAGTGGCCGGTCAGCACCTCGATACCGAGGCGACGGGCTTCCGCAAGCACCGCTTCGCCGGGATTGTCGCGGCAGTCGACGATGGCAGGAACGGCAACGCCGGCGCGCTTGAGATCGAAGGCCGCCTCATAGGCGGAATCATGCGCGGTGTAGACGCCGACCTTGGAGCCGACGGCAACGCCGTAATGGTTGAGATAGGTACGTCCGGCCGAAGCGAGCATGATGCCCGGGCGGTCGTTGTTGGCAAACACCATGTGGCGTTCGATCGAGCCGTTGGCGAGGATCACCTTCTTCGCCCGCACCTGCCAGAGGCGCTCGCGCGGCAATGCCTTGTCGAGCACGGACAGATGGTCCGTCACCCTTTCGACGAGGCCGACGAAATTGTGGTTGTAGTAGCCAAAGCCGGTGGTGCGCGTGAGCACCGTGACGTTGTCCATCGCGGCAAGCGCCCTGGCTGTCGCCTGCGCCCAGTCCCAGCCGTCCTTGCCGTCGATCGTCGTGCCGCCTTCATAGCGCAGCGCGCCACCGACTTCCGGCTGCTCGTCGCAGACGATCACCTTGGCACCGGCCTTGGCTGCTGCAAGCGCTGCGGAGAGGCCGGCAGCACCGGCGCCGATCACCAGCACGTCGCAATGGGCATAGCGACTGGCATAATGGTCCGGGTCGGCTTCCGTCGGCGCGACGCCGAGACCGGCCGCACGGCGGATGAAGGGTTCGTAGATCGCGTGCCAGGCAGCCTTCGGCCACATGAAGGTCTTATAGTAGAAGCCGGCGGCAAAGAACGGCGACAGCAGGTCGTTGAACCCGCCGACGTCGAAGGCGAGCGACGGCCAGCGGTTCTGCGATTCCACCTTCATGCCATCGAAGACTTCCTGCACCGTCGCGCGCACGTTCGGCTGGCGGCGGGCCGCATCGCGCGAAATATCGAGCAGCGCGTTCGGCTCCTCGGCTCCGGCGGAAAGAATGCCGCGCGGACGGTGATACTTGAACGAGCGGCCGACGAGATGGATGCCGTTGGCAAGCAATGCCGAGGCGACGGTATCGCCTTCGAGCGCCGTCAGCGTGCGTCCGTCGAAGGTGAAGCGGGCGGTACGCGCCGGCGTCAGACGGCCGGCACCTGCAATACGGTTGGTGCCGCTCATCGTGCCGCTCCCTTGTCCTGCTCGCTGTTCAGAATGGCGGCAACATCGGGCTTTGGTTCGCCCGCCTTGTAGGTGGTGTAGAACCGGTCGCTGACCGTATCGCGCGCGGCATTGAAGAAGCGGCCGCAGCCGTGGATATGGCGCCAGCGTTCGAAGATCAGGCCCTTGGGGTTCTGCCGGAGGAAGAAGAATTCCTCGAACTCCTCGTCGCTGATCTCGGCAATGTTGGCAGGGCGGACGATGTGGGCGTCACCGGCATTGCGGAATTCGAGCTCGGAGCGCTCTTCTTCGCAATAGGGGCAATAGATCAAAAGCATCTCGAAATCCTTGGCAATCAGTGCGCAACGGCGGCAGCTGCCGCCTCGTCGATCAGTCGGCCGGTGCGGAAACGGTCGAGCGTCAGCCCGGCAGCCAGCCGATGCGGCTCGCCCCTCGCAATGAGGTGCGCAAAGAGGTTGGCCGAACCCGGCGTCGCCTTGAAGCCACCCGTACCCCAGCCGGCATTGAGGAACAGGCCCGGAACCGGGGTGACACCCTGGATCGGCGAACGGTCCTGTGTCACGTCGACGATGCCGCCCCACTGCCGCATCATCTTGACGCGGCGGAACATCGGGAAGAGTTCACAGATCGCATCCAGCGTATGGGTGATGATCTGCAGGCCGCCCGTCTGGGAGTAGGAATTGTACTGGTCGGTGCCGGCGCCGATGACGAGCTCGCCCTTGTCGGACTGCGAGATATAGGCATGCACCGAGTTCGACATGACGACGCAGGGGAACATCGGCTTCAGCGGCTCGGAGACCAGCGCCTGCAGCGGCTGGCTCTGCAGCGGCACGCGCACGTCGGCCATTTCCATCAGCACCGACGAGTGGCCGGCGGCAGAAACGCCGATCTTCTTGGCGCCGATGAAACCGCGACTGGTGTCGACGCCGGTCACCCGGCCGTTCTCGTCACGGCGGATGCCGGTCACTTCGCAATTCTGGATGATGTGCACGCCACGGTCGGACGCGCCGCGGGCATAGCCCCAGGCAACCGCGTCATGCCGAGCCGTACCGCCGCGACGCTGCAGCGCTGCGCCGTTGATCGGGTAGCGGGCGTTCTTGGCGATATCGAGCGGCGGGCAGTAGGCCTTGGCCTGTTCCGGCGTCAGCCACTCATTGTCGATGCCATAGAGGCGGTTGGCGTTGATATGGCGCTTGAACGACTGCTGGTCGTGGATGTTGTGCGAGAGCATCATGACGCCGCGCGGCGAATACATGACGTTGTAGTTGAGGTCCTGCGACAGGTTTTCCCAGAGCTTCAGCGAATGCTCGTAGATGTCCATGCTCTCTTCATAGAGATAGTTGGACCGGATGATCGTCGTGTTGCGGCCGGTGTTGCCGCCGCCGATCCAACCCTTTTCGAGCACCGCGACATTGGTGATGCCATGCTCCTTGGCAAGATAGTAGGCAGCGCCCAGCCCATGGCCACCACCGCCAATGATGATCACATCATAGTCCTTGCGGGGCTCGGGCGAGGCCCATTGCGGACCCCATCCCTTGTGGCCGCGCAAAGCCTCGCGCGCCACGGCAAAAACTGAATATTTGCGCATCCGCCTGTTACTCCATGAACCCCGGTGATCATTCTCGTTGGCGTTAGAAATCGCAAATCCGACGCCTGCGCAACGTTTCTTTTGCGACGCAAACGGGCGGACTTGCGCGGAGTTGCGACATCGCTGCATCACACCATCTGCGGCGCGATGATACACATAGCGTGGCGTCATTGCGGATTTTTCAGCACAGCCTCATGTCCTCGCTGGACTTTCCGCTGACGATCTGGTATCCGCACCTTCAATCGTCGAGCTTTCGGCTCAGCGAACGTAGCTTTTTTTGCCTCCGACACCTGACGTGAGGCAACAACTCGAAACAACCAAAGGAACGGGATTTCACGTGCAGGTACTTGTCCGCGATAACAATGTTGACCAGGCGCTCCGCGCTCTCAAGAAGAAGATGCAGCGCGAAGGCATTTTCCGCGAAATGAAGATGCGTGATTTCTACGAAAAGCCGTCCCAGAAGCGCGCCCGCGAAAAGGCTGAAGCCGTTCGCCGCGTTCGCAAGCTGGCGCGCAAGCGTGCACAGCGCGAAGGCCTCGTGGCCCGTTAATTTGTCGATTTTTCGACACTTTTCGATCTAAGTCGTGGCGGGGGCGAAATATCGCCGCCGCCTTTCTTTTGGTATGGACATCTTTTCCGTCGTCGGGCTAGCGTGACAATGCAGCCGGCAACGGTAGCCGGTCGCGGCGCTTGACGCCGGACGGTTTGCCGCAGGCCCTGGTAGCCTCGGCTGTGGGGCCCCGCGAAATTCGCCGGCCTCCTTGAACGGGAAGCCGTTGGCTTTCGGACCTAGTCGCATTGAGGGATCGACCTTTGACACTTGCTGCCATGACTGCGGACGTCGCCGGTTTCACCACCCAAGAGGCGCGCCGCCGCCACCAGCGCAAGCCGAAGCTTGCGGCCCTGTTCCTCCTCGGATCGGCTCTGCTTCTGTCGGCATGCCAGACCGAAGGGCCGGAATCGATGGCCAAGGTCGAGCGCGAACAGGGCTCCCAGGGAAATATCGCATCGCTGTCGAGCGTGATCGCCTCCAACCCGAGCGACCCCGAGGGCTATAACGTCCGCGGCTCCGCCTATGGCCGTGCAGGCGAATACCGCCGCGCCCTGGCCGATTTCGATCAGGCGATCCAGCTCAACCCGCGCTTCTACCAGGCATATGCCAACCGCGCGCTCGTTCACCGCAACATGGGCAACACCCAGGCCGCACTTGCCGACTACAACATGGCGCTGCAGCTGAACCCCAACTACGACGTCGCCTATATCGGCCGCGGCAATCTCTATCGCCAGGCCGGCCAGCTCGATTCCGCCTTCAACGATTTCAACAAGGCGATCCAGCTCGACACCACCGACCCGCGCGCCTACCACAATCGCGGCCTGATCTACCAGGCCCGCAACCAGCACGGCCAGGCGATCGAAGACTTCTCGACGGCGATCTCGCTGTCGCCGAGCTCGCCGGAGCCCTATAACGGCCGCGGCATCTCCTACGTCGCCCAGGGCGATGACGACAATGCCTTCTCCGACTTCAACACCGCGATCACGCTCGACGGCAAGGTTGCCGAATCCTGGGCAAACCAGGCGCTGGTCTACGAGCGCAAGGGCGACAAGGCCAAGGCAGCGAAGTCCTACTCGCACGCACTGCAGCTCGACCCGAAATACGAGCCGGCGCGCGCAGGTCTCGCCCGCGTGAAAGCCGCTTAGCCTCTTAGGAGAGAAAAGCACTTCTCCCGTTTCAACGCCCGCGACCGGTTCGCGGCCGTTTTCGTTTTTTCGTCACGTCGTTGCGCCGCGCGTCCGGCATGACGCGTAAAGGACGCCGTAACGCCCTGAACCTGCTGCGTAATTTTGTCCATAAATCGATGTCGATTTAAGGAATTAGCCATTTGCTCCTCCAATGACGAACGGAACCTTCCCGGCCACCATCCGTTTGCCCAGGAACGAAAAACGGAGACTGAGCCAATGATCAAGAAAACCTTCATCGCGACACTGGCCCTGGCAGCCCTTTGCGCCGGCCCGTCCGCAGCGCAGAATTATGTCGCGCTCGGCCGCCTTGTCTGCGGCTCCGACGGCGGCACGGGGCAGATTCTGACCTCGACAAAGAACCTGCTGTGCACCTTCAGGCCCGCCAACGGCGCGCCGGCCGCAAGCTATGCCGGCACCATTCGCAAGATCGGCATCGACATCGGCAAGACCGGCAAGAGCACGATGGTCTGGGATGTCCTGGCCAAGACAGGTACTCCGATCACCAAATACGCGCTTGCCGGTGAATATTACGGCATCGGCGCCGACGCGAGCCTTGCCGTTGGCGGCGGCGCCAAGGTGATCGGCGGCGGTACCAACAAGGCCTTCATGCTGCAGCCAGTTAACGTGCAGGTCCAGGAAGGACTGAACATCGCGATCGGCGTCGACGAACTGACGCTCGCCCCGGCTAGCTGATAAGGCGAGATGACGAAAAGTCGGCAAGACGACCTTCGCCGGCAGTTCGACGCATCAAACGAAAACGCCCGCCATGTGGCGGGCGTTTTCTTTTCCAACATTTGACCCAACGGATAGACGCCTTTGTGTCGCTCACCCGAATGGCAAGGAACCTCAGTGGTTCATGGCCTTGACGATGTCTTCCGTCACCTTCTTGGCGTCGCCGAGCAGCATCATGGTGCCGTCCTTGTAGAACAGCGTGTTGTCGATGCCGGCGTAACCGGAGCCGAGCGAGCGCTTGACGAACAGGCAGGTCTTGGCCTTGTCGACGTCGAGGATCGGCATGCCGTAGATCGGCGACGACGGGTCGTCGCGGGCTGCCGGGTTGGTCACGTCGTTGGCGCCGATGACATAGGCGACATCCGCCTGGGCGAATTCCGAGTTGATGTCTTCGAGCTCGAACACCTCGTCATAGGGCACGTTTGCTTCCGCGAGCAGCACGTTCATATGACCGGGCATGCGGCCGGCAACCGGATGGATGGCGTATTTCACGTCGACGCCCGCCGCCTTCAGCTGATCACCGAGTTCACGCAGCGCATGCTGCGCCTGGGCGACGGCCATGCCGTAGCCCGGGACGATGATCACCTTGGAGGCATTGGCCATCAGGAATGCCGCGTCGTCGGCCGCGCCCTGCTTGACGGTGCGCTGGACGCCATCGTCAACAGCGGCTGCCGCCGCCTCGCCGCCGAAGCCGCCGAGGATGACCGAGATGAACGAGCGGTTCATGCCCTTGCACATGATATAGGACAGGATCGCACCCGACGAGCCGACGAGCGCGCCGGTGATGATCAGCGCCAGGTTGCCGAGCGTGAAGCCGATGCCGGCCGCGGCCCAACCCGAATAGGAGTTGAGCATCGAGACGACCACCGGCATGTCGGCGCCGCCGATCGGGATGATGATCAGCACGCCGAGCGCCAGCGACAGGGCGACGATCAGCCAGAACACGGTCGTGCTCTGGGTGAAGACCAGCATGATCACCAGGACGACGAGCGCGATCGCCAGGCCAGCGTTGACGAAGTGACGGCCGGTCAACAGGATCGGCTTGCCGGACATGCGTCCGTCGAGCTTGAGGAAGGCGATGACCGAACCGGTAAAGGTGACCGCGCCGATGGCGACACCGAGCGACATTTCGACCAGCGCCTGGGCGTGGATGTCACCGAGCGTGCCGATGCCGAAGCTCTCGGGCGCATACATCGCCGCGGCCGCGACCATCACCGCCGCCAGACCGACGAGCGAATGGAAGGCGGCGACAAGCTGCGGCATCGACGTCATGGCGATGCGGCGGGCGATGACCGCGCCGGCACCGCCGCCGATGGCAAGGCCGAGCACGATCAAGAGGAAGCCGCCGAAGGTGGGCTTGGCCAGCAGCAGCGTGGTGACGATGGCAATGCCCATGCCGACCATGCCGTAGGTGTTGCCCTTGCGGCTGGTGGCCGGGTGCGACAGGCCGCGGAGCGCCGTGATGAAGAGCACGCCCGAGACGAGATAGAGGAAGGCTGCGAAGTTAGCGTTCATCGGCCGGCCTCACTTGTCTTTTTTTCTTGTACATGGCGAGCATGCGCTGGGTGACCAGGAAGCCGCCAAAGATGTTGACCGAGGCGAGCACGAGCGCGATGAAACCGAAACCGGTCGCAAGCCCGGAGGCCGAGATGCCGACGGCGAGCAGTGCACCAACGACGATGACCGAAGAGATCGCGTTGGTGACCGCCATCAACGGCGTGTGCAGGGCCGGCGTCACCGACCAGACGACATAGTAGCCGACGAAAATCGACAGGACGAAGATCGCCAGTCGGAAGACGAACGGATCAATTGCGCCGCCGGTGGCGCCGTGCGCGAGCGCGCCGGCAGCTTCCGCGGCATCGGGAAGGTTCAGCGCTGCCTGCTGGACAGCGGCAACCGCCTTGTCGAGCGCATCGAGCGCTTTTTCCAATGCTTCGTTCGCCATCAAAGATCCCCCTTCTTCTTCGGCTCGAAATTCGCATTGACGATGGCGCCGCCATGGGTGAGCGCCGTCGCCTTGACGAGCTCGTCCTCCATGTTGAGCGCCAGCGCCTTCGTTTCCTTGGAGACCATGGTCTCGAGGAAGGTCACGAGGTTCTTGGCGTAGAGACCGGAAGCCGATGCGGCGATCCGACCGGGCACGTTGAGGTGGCCGATGACCTTGACGCCCTCGACATCGGCGACCCTGCCGGCCTCGGCGCCTTCGACGTTGCCGCCGCGCTCGACAGCGAGGTCGACCGCAATGGAACCAGGCTTCATCGCCTTCAACATTTCGCGCGTGACGAGGCGCGGCGCCGGCCGGCCCGGGATCAGCGCCGTGGTGATGACGATGTCCTGCTTGGCGATGTGCTCGGCGACGAGTGCCGCCTGTTTCGCCTGATACTCTTTGGACATTTCCTTGGCGTAGCCGCCGGCGGTTTCGGCCGCCTTGAATTCCTCGTCCTCGACGGCGATGAACTTGGCGCCGAGCGAGGCCACCTGCTCCTTGGCGGCGGGACGCACGTCGGTCGCCGAAACCATGGCGCCGAGACGGCGGGCCGTCGCGATTGCCTGCAAGCCGGCAACGCCGGCACCCATGACGAAGACCTTCGCCGCGGGAACCGTGCCGGCCGCCGTCATCATCATCGGCAGCGCCCGGTCATATTCGCAGGCCGCATCGATCACCGCCTGGTAGCCGGCAAGGTTTGCCTGGCTCGACAGCACGTCCATCGACTGCGCGCGGGTGATGCGCGGCATCAGCTCCATCGCAAAGGCGCTAAGGCCGGCCTTGGCCATTTCGGCGACCGCATCCTCGTTGCCGTAGGGATCCATGATGGCGATGACGATGGCGCCGGACTTATAGCCGGCGATTTCGGCGCTGTTCGGCCGGCGAACCCGAAGGACGACATCCGCCGTCTTCGCATCGGCAACAGCACCGATCCTGGCACCAGCCTTCTCATATTCTGTATCCGGAATACGCGACAGAAACCCGGCGCCGTCTCGACGACGACGTCGAAGCCCAGCCCTTTCAGTTTCTTCACGCTATCCGGCGATGCCGCAACGCGACCCTCGTTCGGATCCGTTTCCTTGGCAATAAAGACAATTTCGCTCACAAGTCCCCTCCCTGGCCGCAATCGAGCCAAGGCTGGAATGCGGGCATCCTGTCCGACTGCAAAGCGGCCGCTCATGCGAGCAGGCGCCCTCCCATGTGCAAAGCACACATTCCCCTGGAGACAGGCTCAGCCTGTCCTCCACTCTCCCCCTCACGCAGTGAGGATAAGCGCCGCGCGTTCTCCAACGAACGCTTCAAGGCGCTGCGAACTTTCATCAGCCGAAGCAAGACCATCGACGCTCCCGGTCGATGTCATGCGGCTTCAATCCGGACCTTGAGTCCGGCAGCCAAGGGCAAGCCTCCACCCGGCCTGTCCCTGGCAAGTCGTGTCAGTAGTGCCGATTAACGAAGGAAGAAGAAACCAGCGACGTTGATAAGGATGAACAGCACCAGCGAGCTGAAGAAGCCCATCGTGGTGAAGAAGGCGGCAGCCATGGCGATCAGCAGAGCCACGCAGAACAGCGTGAGGTATTTCGTTGCACTGAGGAAGAAATTGTAGGTCTTCTCGTGTTCCGCATAATCCATCGGAGCGCCCATTTCGACCGGTCCAGAATGATGCTCAGCCATCGTCCAATTCTCCCAGAATGCTGCGGCCCGACCCTTGGCCCTCGCCGCCCTTCAACCTTGATCCACGAAACGGCTTTGGCGGAAAACCGCACGGAAGCCCTTTAGCTGCCCATACACAATGCCAGGCCCGGGCGCAACGAAAACCCGCCGCTGCGCCCGGTCACCTGGGGCGATATGCCGCGTGCGTCTCTAGCGGAATACGGATGTGCGATAGGAACGGCCGGAACCGTTCTGTGCGATCCGCGCCGTCGGCAGAATCGTCAAAGGCGCGAACGGCACTTCCTGTCGGCCCGCGAACATCAGGCGACGCTCGAACGGCTCCGAATCGAAGATCGGATAGCGATCGAGGATCGAGGGCCGCTGCCCCCTCACCTGCGCAACCAGCAGCGCACCGTCGGCATTGTAGACGCCGAGGTTCTCGCGCTTGGCGACAACGGTCTCCGACGCAAAAATGCGCTTGTAGAACGCCGCATGCCGCGGCCGGCAGGCGGTCAGGCACCGGTCGGCGGTGAAGTATTCGCATGCCATCGCCACCGGGCGCAGCGTCAGGTAGGGAAGCGCGCGCATCTCGTCGCCGGTGACATCGGGGTCGACAGCCAACCGGCCGGGGTCGACCAGCACCATGCCCGCGTCGAGAAAGACGTCGATCTCGGGCCCGAAGATCAGCCCAGACGTGCTCGCCCTGTGCTCAGGCGTCACGTGATGAACACGCACCGTGCTGACCAGGTTCTCGTCGAGATAGATACCGAAGACATAGGCGTGACTGTCGAAATCGAGATCGTCGATCAAGGTCGAGCCGGTGAGTTCCATCAGATTGACGGCCTTGTAGGCCTTGTAGCGGAGCCGGGCGATATCCTCCATGTCCTCGCCCGTCTCGACCCGCCGGTATTCGACGCGATCGAGAAGAAGCATCAGCTTCTCAGAAAAACTCCCAGGCTCCGCCCGGTGAAGACCTTCACCCATTTCCTGACCCTCATGGTTAACAGATCGTTAACCTATTGACGGTCGGCACAGCAGCAACAACAAAATGGCACACATTACGATTAACCTATTGTTAACCTTAATATTTCGTAAAGTTTTATGGTTAACGATTGGTTAAGCCCGCCACCTCACCATCTTGGACAAGCGGCGGAGCAAGGAAGAGGATGGAGGACGCGGATCGCGGAGGAAATGACGGGCGACGTGGCGAGTTGTCAGGCGATACGCTTGCTTGACGGCGTGGTGACCGGTTTCTGGACACCATTCTTGCAGAAGCCGCGATGGCGGACGCCGGCATCGGGGCCGCGAACACAAAACCCTGTATCAGATCGGCGCAGTGGTAGTCGTTGATCAGCTGCAATTGATCCGCCGTCTCCACACCCTCGACGACGATCTTCAGGCCGAGAGCACGACCGAGGTTGGCTGTGCCGCGCAGCAGCTTGAAGCGGCGCGAGTC
The DNA here is from genome assembly GCF_001976035.1 of Ensifer sp. 1H6. Taxonomy (NCBI): domain Bacteria; kingdom Pseudomonadati; phylum Pseudomonadota; class Alphaproteobacteria; order Hyphomicrobiales; family Rhizobiaceae; genus Ensifer; species Ensifer sp. 1H6. Next base: position 267,549 of record NZ_MOAI01000004.1, read on the forward strand.
CTCGCGGATGTTGCGCACGAAAGAGCGATCGATCTTGATGATGTTGACCGGCAGCGCATCCAGGTAGCTGAGGCTGGAATAGCCTGTGCCGAAATCGTCGATGGCGATCGTTATGCCGCTGTCACGCAGCTCGCCGAGAATGGCCTGCACCTTGGCCGGCTCATCCATCAGGCAGCTCTCTGTGACTTCGAGATGCAGCCGCGAAGCATCGAGCCCGGTGGCCCGCAGCGTATCCGCCACCACCGTGACGATGTCGTTGCTGCGCAGGTCGAGCACCGACAGATTGACCGAAACGGAAACCTCGCCGGGCCAGCCCATGCAATCCTTGCACGCCTGCTCCAGCACGAAGCGGGTGATCTCGGTGACGAGCCCCAGTTCCTCGGCAAGCTGGATGAAGACATTCGGCGGTACCGGGCCGCGCTCGGGATGCGTCCAGCGCGCCAAAGCCTCGCAGCATTCGAGACGCGCGCCGTTCGGCGTGAACATCGGCTGGTAGGAAAGCGTCAGGGCACCAGCATTGATCGCATCGCGCAGATCGCTCTTCAGTTTCTGGCGGTCGAGATAGCGGGCATCCATCTCTTCTTCGAATACGGTGCAGCCGCCCTTGTTGCGTGCCTTGGTTTCCGACAGCGCAAGATCGGCCTTGATCTGGAGTTCTTCCAGCCGGAAGGCGCTGCTCGGCACGAGAACGACGCCGGCGCTCATGGTCACGTTGAAGGTAAAGCCATTCGCCATATAGGCACCGCGCAACCCGGCGTGAACCGCGCGCATCTGCTCTTCGAGATCCGGCCGATGCATCCTGTTGGGGAAGAAGACGACGAATTCGTCGCCCATCAGGCGCGCGGCGATCGCCGTATTGCCGACCAGTGTCTTCAGCCGCCCGGCAATCGCCTGCAATAGCCTGTCGCCGACGATGTGGCCGCGCATGTCGTTGACATGCTTGAACTCGGCAACGTCGAGCACCATCAGCCCGACCTCGACGTCCTCCTTGCCTTCGAGCGCCACAGCGCTGTGGGCAAGTTCGGCGAAGTAATCGCGGCTCGGCAAGCCGGTCAGCGTGTCGAAGCGCACCATCTGAAGGATCTGTCTGTCGGCCTGGACGCGTGCGGTCACGTCCTCGAATATCAGCACGACCTCACCGTTCTCGTGTCGCCCAGCGGAAAACTCGAGAAAGAGGTTGTCGGTGACCGGCACCAGAACCTGAGTCTTCTTGCCCTTGATCAGAAGGTCGAGCTGCCGCGAGATCGCGCGCGTCTCTTCGACACTGAGCGACATGCGCCGGACGCCGCGGCGCACGACGTCATCCAGCAGCCGATCCCTCAGGTCGGCCTTGTCGCCCAGCATCAGCAGCGCGCAGGCGCGCTCGTTGGCAACGACGATCCGGTTGTCGCGGTCGAGCATCAGCAGCCCGTGCGTCATGTTGTTGAGTGCTGCGTCGAACTGGCCGGCGATCGTTGCGATTTCTCGGGCGGCCAGCACGTTCTCGTAGAGAAACGCGCGCACATTGTTGGCCATCATCCAGGTCGAAAAGATGAATGGCAGGATCAGAACCGCCAGGATGAGCATGAAACCATCCTGAAGCGTGATCAGCCCGATCACGATCGGCAGGCAGGCGGACGAGGACAGAAGCAGCACCGCCCGTTCGGAGCCGTAGTTTCGCCCGACCAGCGAGATCATCGACGCGAGCGTGACGGAGATGCAGGCCAGTTCCGAGAAGGAATCCCGGCTGACGGCGATCGCGTAGCCGCAGGCAATACCACAGGTGAGCGTCACGCTGACGCCGCCGAGAATGTAGCGATTCTCCCATTTCCGGACCATCGCTCGGTCGGCGTTGGAGAAATCCTGGCGATCAAAGCGCGCCATGTCGAGGTTGCGCAGCCCCCAGAGCACAACGATGGCGGCCGTGCAGAAGAGATAGAGCGGGTCGGTGGTCTTGAAATAGACGAGCACGAAAGTCACGACATGCGAAAGCATGCCGATCAGCAGAGTCCTGCGATGTTCGTAGAGCGAGCTCACGGACGACAGATAGACATCCGTCGGGAGAGCGCCCCGTTCATTGCGCGTCATGAACCCATAGCTCCGGTTTTCCGGATTTTTAGAGGCGATGATTTAACGAAAGATTTCGTGAAAACACCGCCTCCAAGCCTTGTATTGCAACATTCAAACGGTGCCCCATGGGAGTTTTTCCCAAACTCAACCTAGTATTGCGAAACCAACGGCCGGCGGATGCCTTCTACAACCATGCATAGACAAAATCACGTTTTGCTTTCTGACATTGTATTTAAGGCAATTCTGCTTGGCAAACATCATATCCACCGATTCACTCAGGATGTGGTTACCCAAAGCTGAAGAAAACGCATCAATTCCTGCCATGCACATACGAGCCTAGTTGCGGCCGGTATCACCATCACATCTGCGCGCTTCGCAGTTGACTTTCAGCCACATCTGGCGGCAAGGCTTTGCAAAGCGAGATACGGAGCCTGATGATGTCGAAACCTGTCGTTGCCATCCCCTGCGATTTCCGCGAATTCGACGGCAATGTTTGGCATGTCGTTGCCAACCAGTATGTCCGTGCCGCCGTCGAAGGCGCCGGCGTCATGCCCTTCCTCATTCCGGCGCTTGAGACCGGCAACGATATCGACGAGATCCTCGATCGCGTCGACGGCGTGCTGGCAAGCGGCGCCCGATCCAACGTTCATCCCTCGCTCTACGGCCGCGAGGCCAAGGACACCGACGGCCCCTTCGATCCTGGCCGCGATGCCACCAGCCTGCCGTTGATCCGGCGCGCGCTCGAGCGCGGCGTTCCGCTGTTTGCCATCTGCCGCGGCATCCAGGAGCTCAACGTTGCCCTCGGTGGCACGCTCGCAAGCGAAATCCAGGAGCAGCCGGGTGTCTGGGATCACCGCAAGCCCGACGTTTCCGAGCTGGATGTCGCCTACGGCATCCGCCAGGACGTGATCGTCAAGGAAGGCAGCTGTCTTGCGCCGGTGCTGGGTGCCGGTCGCGTTCGCGTCAATTCCCTGCATCGCCAGGCCATCGGCGCAACGGCGCCGCGCCTCGCCGTCGAAGCCGTTGCCGACGATGGCACCATCGAGGCGGTCTCGGTGATTGGCGCCAAGGCGTTCGCCGTCGGCGTGCAATGGCATCCGGAATACTGGGTGCGGACGGACGCACCGTCGGCGAGCCTGTTCAGGGCTTTCGGCGATGCCGTGCGCGCCTACGCGGCGCGGCGCATGGCCGCCTAGGGCATTTCCAGGAAAAGTGCGAAGCGGTTTTCCATCAGCAAATGCGCAAAAACAAAGAGATGGAGCGTTTCTGCACCTCCGTCTGAACCGGCAACGCTTTAACCGGCTCGGCGCGTGAACGGCGTTTCCGGCACTGGCGTCAGTGCCTTGCCGGTCGAAAACCAGGCCATGAGGTTATCGACCACCAGATCCGCCATGGCGTTGCGGGTAACAACCGAAGCCGACGCCACATGCGGCAACAGCGAAACATTCGGCAACCCCAGCAGCGCATCGGGCACATGCGGTTCGTTGTCGAAAACGTCGAGCCCCGCCCCCGCAATCACACCGGCCTGAAGTGCTGAGACCAGCACTGCCTCGTCAACCGTCGAGCCGCGCCCGACATTGATCAGGACGCCATTGCTTCCCAGTGCCGAAAGCACCGCGGCGTTGACCGTCTTTCGTGTCGCCTCCGTTCCCGGAACAATGACAACAAGCGTATCGACGGCGGCGGCAAGCCGTTCGAGCGTCGGGTGATAGGCATAGGCAAGCCCATCGCGTGGGCTGCGCGTATGGTAGGCGACCGAGACGCCGAAGGCTTCGAGCCGCTTGGCAATGGCAAGCCCGATGCGTCCGAGGCCGTAAAGCCCGACCGTGCGACCCCGCAATGACAAGGGCGAAAGCGCAAAGGCGCCATCCCGCACCCAACGCCCCTGGCGCAGCCACTGTTCCGCCTGCGGCAGCAGGCGCAGCGTGTTGATGAGCAGGCCGATGGCGGTATCGGCGACCTCTTCGCTCAGAACGTCAGGCGTGTTGGTGACGACGATGCCCTTGGAGGCGGCATGTTTCACGTCGACCCCGTCATAACCGACACCGAAATTGGCAACGATCTCAAGACCGGGCAGCGCATCCATCAGACCGGCGGGAACGCGGCCAGAGACGGCGATACCCCTGATATCGGCCATGTCTGCCGTCACAAGGTCAGGGTCCGCACGGTCCAGCCGCACGATCTCGAACATCTCGGGCAACCGCAGCAGCACCTGTTCGTTGATTTTTCCGGGCACGAGGATGCGGGGAAGGCTCGCGGACATGGGCACTCCTGGTATTAAAGCGCGTCGCGATCTCCAGGATTCGCTTGCCGCACTTTAGGTTCTTGCTTTTGTGCATGTCGCCTTCGCAAAACCGCTGCACACTTTTGCGCGACATGCATTAGGGATTTCTTCAGGCGGTGACGCGCAACGGGCCTGTCGACTGGCGGATGCGCATTTCCGGCTTGATCAGGTGGATGCCGTCGGGTTCGTGGCTGCCGGAAAGCTTGTCGAGAAGTGCGCGTGCCGCACTGCGGCCGACATCGGCCTGGCCGTTCCAGACGGTGGTCAGCGCCGGTGTCGCGATCGAGGCCTCCTCGAGGTCGTCATAGCCGGTGACGGAGATATCGACGCCTGGAACAAGGCCCGCACGCGCGATGCCGTTCATCATGCCGATCGCCACCAGATCGTTCCAGCAGACGACTGCGGTCGGCTTCTGCGGCAGCGACAGCAGATGCACAGCCGCCTCGAAGCCGCCCTGCTTGGAGCGCGGGCCGGGAATGCGCAATTCCGGATCGACCTCGATGTTGGCCTTGCGCAGCGCGTTGACATAACCCTGATAGCGGTCGCGACCGGTCGAGGTCTGGTCGGTGCCGCCGACCATGGCGATGCAGCGATGGCCAAGGCCGATCAGATGGTTGGTCGCCAGCGAGATGCCATAGGCGTCGTCGCCGCGGAAGATCGGCACGTCGAGCCCCTCAATCGAACGGGCGATCAGGATCGCCGGCATGCCGTTGTCCTCGGCAAGCTGGATATCTTCCGGCGGCGTGCCGATCGCCGGCGACATGATGACGCCGTCGCCGCCGAGCTGCAGCAGCGTTTCGATAAAATCGCGCTGCTTGTCGACCGAATCGTAATGGTTGGAGAGGATGAAGGTCTGCTTGTCGCGGTCGAGCTCCGCTTCGATCGCCTTCAGGATTTCCCCGTAGAACGGGTTCATGATGTCGTGCACGACGACGCCGATGATGCCGGACCGGGAGGTTCTGAGGCTGGCAGCGCGGCGGTTATAGATATAACCGAGTGCGCGGGCCTGCTCCTTGATCTTATCGCGTGTGAGGGTCGCCACCAATGGGCTGTCACGCAATGCCAGGGATACTGTTGCCGTCGAAAGACCGAGTGTTTCCGCGATCGTCGAAAGCTTGACTTTTTGCGCCACGATGCCCCCTGTTTAAGCCTAGTTGCCTACCCTCAAATTTAAATCCTATTTAAACTGTTTAAATCGCCGCCGCAATATGCCGCGAAACAAGGCTCAGTCGGCTGCGCGTGCCGCCTGCAGGTTGCTGTCGACAGCCCGCAAAAGCTTCATCAGCGTGCGCACCTGCTTGTCGGTCAGTCCGCGCGTCGCAAGGTTTTCCGAATGCTGGCCGGCCTCGGCGATCGTCTGCAGCCGGTTGCGCCCCGGTTCGGTGAGATAGACCTTGGTCAGCCGCGCATCGTCATCATCAGGGCGCCGCTCGAGGAAACCTTGCGCTTCCATGCGACCGATCGTGCGCGTCATCGTCGGCGCCTTGACGCCGAGCTTGGCGGCAAGCCCGCCCGCCGTCAGCCCGTCCATTTCGGCAAGCGCCAGCATCACACCGTCCTGGCCGGCATAGAGACCGCTTTCGAGCAGATTGCGCGACATCACCGTGCGCATCGAACGCGCCGCCTGGACAAGGATCGAGGCAAGATCGTGCGGTTCGGCGAGAAGATCGTCCTTCTTCTTGCCGTTCTTGCCCTTCTTTTCGGCCTTGTTCTTCTTGCCCATTGGACCTCCTGCCGAATCCCGCCTCAGACATTTATAGCAATACAGCTTGCGATTACGAACTGTATGACTCAAATAACATTTTTACGACAATTGACGTGAAGGATCGAAGAGAGATGTCGATGCCCCAAGCCCGATGGCAGGACAATCCGACCGATCTTCCGCAACAGGCCCGCCGCGACTGGATCGCCGTGCTGCCGCTCGGCGCCCATGAGCAGCATGGACCGCATCTGCCCTTCGATACGGACACGCTGATTGCCGAGGGTATTGTCGAACGCTGCATCGCCGCCCTGCCCGCGAACTTGCCCGTTACTTTCCTGCCGACCGAACCCGTCGGCTATTCGATCGAGCATATGGATGTGGCCGGCAGCCGGTCGCTCGGCTACGACGAAGCCGTGCGTCGCTGGCTTGGGATCGCCGAAAACCTGCACGGTCTCGGCCTCAGCAAATTCGTGATGCTGAACGCCCATGGCGGCAATTCGCCGCTGATGACGATCGTTGCGACTGAGGCGCGAGTGCGTTTCGGCATGCTGGCGGTGGCGACCAGCTGGACCCGTTTCGGCCAGCCAGATGGCTGGATCGCGCCCGAAGACAAGGCGATCGACATTCACGGCGGCGAGATCGAGACGTCGGTGATGCTGGCGCTCCATCCCGAAAAGGTCGAGATGGCGAAAGCCCGCGCCTTCCCCTCGCGCCAGAGCGACTACGCCGGACGCTTCCGGCATTTGCGCGCCTATGGCCCGCATGCCTTCGGCTGGAAGATGTCCGACCTCAACCGTGACGGTGTTGCCGGCAATGCCTCGGTGGCAACCGCGGCGCGCGGCGAACAGTTGCTGGCCCACGCGGTTACGGGCGTGATCGAGCTTTTGACCGATGTCGCCGACTTCGACATGACCGAATTCGCCTGAAGGACCGGCAGGGCGCGCCGACAAAACACTTTGTTTGTGCTTTTGCGCTATCAGCATGGACAGCAGCAAACGACGACAGGCGGCGCTAGGCCGGAACCCCATGGCGAAGATCATCGCGCTCGGCGCCTATTTCTACCAGGCCCTGATCGCCTTCGGCCTGCTGATCGTCGTCGCCCACTGGCTGGCCCCAGTCGACTATGCCGCCTATTCGCTGTTCATCTCGCTCAGCCAATTCGGCGCGATCGCCGCTTTCGAATGGGTGCGTTTCTCCTGCATGCGCTTCTATCCCGGCCAGACGGCGGAAATCGAAGCGGCGGAGCGGCGAACGATCGTTGCGGAGGCAGCGGCCTGCGCGCTTTTCTGCCTTGTCGCTGCGGCCGCGTCGCTCGCCTTCGGCGTCTCGCCGCTGGTGGCGCTGGTCGGCGGCCTCGTTGCCGTTGCGCAAGGCGGCAGCGACCTGCACCTGACCATGCTGCGCTTCCGCCAGGATTTTCGCGCCTTCTCGGTACTCCAGGGATCTCGCGCCACCATCCTGGCGGCGGGAACGTTGATCGGCGCGCTCGTATCGCCAACCTTCCTGTCGACGGTCACCGGCCTGCTTGGCGGTTATGCTCTCTACGCTCTGCTCGCAACCCTACTTTCGCGCAGATCAGGTCCGCGGCCTTCCGCCTCGCTCGACATGGCGCGCGTGCGAAAGCACCTCGTCTATGGCAGCGTTTCGGCGGGTGCCGCCAGCGCCTCGATGTTTGCACCGCTTGCGCTGAAGGCGATATTCACCTCGGTCCTCGGCCCCGGCGGCGCTGCCGGTGCGCTGCTGGCGCTCGATCTGCTGCAGCGCCCGTTCGTGCTGATCGTCTCCGCCCTCCAGGCGATCCAGTATCCCGAAATCGTCGCTGCTCACGACAAGGGCGGCGATACCCTGGCGCTTCGCCGTGAGCTCGGACAATACTACGCGCTGCTCACCAGCTTCGCGCTGATGATGGCGGCAGGCATCTTCGCCGTTCTGGTGCCGGCGACATGGCTGGTCATCAGCCCTGACCTGCAGGCCGGCTTCCTCGCGACGGCCCCGTTCGTCATTATCCTTTCGCTCGCGCGCGTTCTGACCCAGATCATGCTGCCGACACCGCTGCACTTGAAGCAGCGCCTGACCGCGATCTTCGCGCTCGCGGCCATCGACTGCGCGCTTCTCAATCTCTTCGCGCTTGCCAGCGCGTTCCTTTTGGCGCCAAGCGCCGCCACACTGATGGCAGGCGGCGCGCTCGGCGCCATATTCGCATCCTTGATCGGCCTGCGCCTGATGGCGACCTTGCCCTTCGACTTCACCTGGTCGCCGGTTCTCCTCGCCGCTGCCGGCCTTGGAGTCACCATTGTCGCCTTCGTGCTGTCTTACCGGTCCGCCACCGTCGCTACTGCCGCCGGGATTGTCATTGGTGGGGTCTGCTGCCTCTTGGCGCTCAATCGCCTGCGGCTCGGCATGCGCGCGTCAACCGCCGCGTGATCTCGGGCGCGATAGTGAACCGGGCGCGATAAGGAAAACTGAACCTCTTTCGGTTTAGATCTGGGCAAACCGAGAGGCGAAGAACACCATGAAGATCATTGTCGGAATAGCCACGGCGGGTCGCCGCGAAGTGCTGTCCGAAACACTGCTGCACCTGAGCCGGCAGGATCGCCAGGCGGACGCGATCCTCGTCTGCCCCTCGTCGCCGCAGGACGTCGATCTCGACTTTGTCAGCACGCTCGCATCGGAGATCACCCTGGTCACGGGCAGCAAGGGCTCCTGTGCGCAGCGCAACGCCATCCTCGACCACACGGGGACCGCCGATATCATCGTGTTTTTCGACGATGATTTCCTGCCCCAGTGCGATTTTCTGGCTGAAGTCGAAACCCTCTTCGAGAAGAGGGCCGACATTGCCGTGGCGACCGGCCTGGTGCTGGCCGATGGCATTCATGGCCCGGGCATCCCGGTCAAGGAAGGGTTGGAAATCCTTGCGCGCGATCGGGCAACGGGCAGACAGGCCACCCTCGAACCCGTTTACAACGCCTATGGCTGCAATATGGTTTTTCGCGTGTCGGCCATTGAAGCCGACGCCACCCGCTTCGACGAAAACCTGCCGCTTTACGGCTGGCAGGAGGATGTCGACTTCTGCCGCCGCCTCGCCCGCCACGGCCGCATTGTGCGCAGCGCCACCCTGCGCGGCGTCCATCTCGGCAACAAACGGGGACGTACTTCGGGTTTGCGCTTCGGTTACTCACAGGTGGCAAACCCGCTCTACCTTTTCCGCAAAGGCACGGTCGGTCTGGGCTGGGCATTGAAGCTTTTGAGCTCCAACATCGCCGCAAACATCGTCGGCAGTCTGAAATCTCAGGGGCTTGTCGACAGACGGGGCCGCCTTAAGGGAAACCTTATCGCCCTCGTAGATCTCCTACGCGGCAGGATAGATCCGCTGCGCACACTCGAACTCTAATCGCGCGTTCAGTTCCGAATAAGCAAGCTAGTCAGCCCTGCCCTGCGACCAGCAGGTTGAGCAGAATGACCGCGCTTGCGTTCCATGAGAACCGCATTGCATTTTCATGCCCCGAACGCCCCAGCTGTCGCCGAAGCGCATCATCGGCGGATATCTTCCGCATAACCTCGACGAGGGTTTCCGCCTTCGCCGGATCGAAATAGAGAGCCGCCTCGCCGCAGGCTTCCCTGACCGGGGGTATGTCAGCGGCCAGCACCGGGCACCCTTGTGTCATCGCCTCGAGCGGCGGGATACCGAACCCTTCATAGAGGCTCGGGAACAGGAAGGCGGTGGCGTGGCGCTGCAGCCCGGCGATCTCGGCGTCCGTCAGCCGCCCGGGAAAGATCAGGTTGCCCCGCGACGTCGGGGCGATGTCGCGAAAAACGCTGGGATCCGTACCGCCGACGACCACGAGCTTGCTGCCGGTAGCACCCAGGGCTTCGAAGGCACGCACCGCAAACTCGACGTTCTTGTTGGGCTTCAGTGTGCCGACGAGAAGGAAGAATGGGGTCTCGGCAAGCCCCAGCTTCGCAACGATCTCCCGGTCCGGCTGAAGGTCGGAAAAGTGATCTGTGGCGTTGTAGATCACGTCAATACCCGATGCTGGAACGCGAAAGACATCCGCCAGTTCACCGCGCGAAAAATAGGAAACGGTGCCGATCTTCGCGCGACGCGTCAGGATGTAGCCGAGCGCGCCGTGGAACAGCCGGTAGCCGCGCCCGAAGGAAGCCGGATGACGGAAGAGCGTGACGTCGTGGATCACCACCACTTGGTCGGAATGCAGCACCGGTCCGCTGCCCCCGAGGCCGACCAGCGTATCGCGCCGCGTCCGCCAATAGAGCGGCCCCTGCTCCCAGAGATGGCCCGGGCCTGAGCCGAAACGCTCGATCGATATCGCCGACAGTGCCAGATCATCCGGCGCGGACGCTGGAGCCAGCAACCGCCAGCGCACATCCTTCAGCGCCGGCGGCACGTCGCCCGCGGCAATGCGGGCATCGAGCGCGCGGGTGATCTCGCGGGCAAAGCGCTGCACGCCGGTGAGCGGCTGAGTCAGGAACCGGCCGTTGATGGAAATCGTCTTCACGCATGCACCCCTTCGGTAGGACGCGAACTCTCCCTGATTTTGATGAAAGGAGCGTTATCGCTGCCCGGTTCGCCCGTCCCGGAGGCGGCAAAGGCGTGGCCAAAATCGGCTTCGCCATTTGCGCATCGCCGCCGCATCTCCTATATGAAACGCGACATGGATGCCCGCTCCCCGCATCCCGAGATCCCAGAGGTTCCCATGACCGAAACATCCCCGCAGAAGCCGATTCCCGTCACCGTGCTCACCGGATATCTCGGCGCCGGCAAGACGACGCTGTTGAACCGCATCCTCAGCGAGAACCACGGGCGCAAATACGCCGTCATCGTCAACGAATTCGGCGAGATCGGCATCGACAACGACCTGATCGTCGAATCCGACGAGGAAATCTACGAGATGAACAACGGCTGCGTCTGCTGCACCGTGCGCGGCGACCTGATCCGCGTGGTGGAAGGCCTGATGCGCCGGCCCGGTCGCTTCGATGCGATCATCGTGGAAACCACCGGTCTTGCCGATCCGGTTCCGGTCGCCCAGACCTTCTTCATGGACGACGATGTGCGCGCCAAGACCGAGCTTGATGCCGTCGTCGCGCTGGTAGACGCCAAGCACCTGCCGCTCCGGCTGAAGGACAGCCGCGAGGCCGAAGACCAGATCGCCTTTGCCGACGTCGTGCTCCTCAACAAGACCGACCTCGTCAGCCCGGAAGAGCTGGAGCGGATCGAGGCGACGGTTCGCGTCATAAATCCGTCGGCCCGCATCTACAGAACGCAGCGCTCCGAGATCGACCTCACCAAGGTTCTCGACCAGGGCGCGTTCAACCTTGAGAGAGCGCTGGAAAACGACCCGCATTTCCTCGACCAGGACGATCACGAGCACGATCACACCTGCGGCCCGGATTGCGGCCACGATCACCACGATCATCATGACCATGATCATCACCACCATCATGATCACGACCATCACCACCATGACCACGCCCCCTCGCCGATCCATGATGTGACGGTGCAATCGATCTCGCTGCGCGGCGGCGAGATGAACGCTGATCGCTTCTTCCCCTGGATCCAGAAGATCACCCAGACGGACGGCCCGAACATCCTGCGCCTGAAGGGCATCATCGCCTTTGCCGGCGACGCCGAGCGTTATGTCGTGCAGGGCGTGCACATGATCATCGAGGGCGACCATCAGCGTGCCTGGAAGGAAGGCGAAAAGCGCGAAAGCCGCCTGGTCTTCATCGGCCGCGACCTCGACCGCGAAAAGCTGGAGCGCACGTTCAAGGCCTGCGAAGCCTGATTCCGGAAGCCGCGATGCGGCTCTAAGATCAAATTAAGGAGAGCATGGCGTCGGTCCTTTTCGGCATCATGCTCCAACAGCATGCCGAACCAGGGGACCATGACAATCTGATGCCGACAGTCGCTCCGCTCGATCTCGAAGGCCACGTCGTTGGCGTGGCCTTTCTCAAGGGCATACCTTTCTTCGCCGAAGCCACCGGCGCCATCCACCGCCTCGACCACGGCCACAAGACGACGGAAGTCCACGAGGGCCTGCTGTCTCTGGTTCTCGACGAGGCGAACGAAACGCTTCTGACCGGCGGCGAGGACGGCAAGGTGATGCGCACGGCTGCCGACGGCACCGCGACGCTGGTTGCCGAAGCGCCGCGCAAGTGGATCGCCCAAGTCGCAGCCGGCCCGCAGGGCGCCGTCGGCTATGCCTATGGCAAGACCACCCATGTGCGGCTGGCCGACGGCACGACGAAAGAATTTGCCGAGGAGCGCACGGTCGAGGGCGTCGCCTTTGCGCCGAAGGGCTTGCGTGTTGCCGCCGCCCGCTACAACGGCGTGTCGATGCACTGGGTCGCGACCGCGGGCCAGCCGATTGATCTCGACTGGAAGGGCGCCCATACCGGCGTCACCTTCTCGCCCGACGGCCGTTTCCTCGTGACCACGATGCAGGAAAATGCCCTGCACGGCTGGAAGCTCGACGCAAAGCCCGGCGGCGAGGCACGCCACATGCGCATGACCGGCTACCCGGCCAAGGTGAAGTCGCTCTCCTGGTCCGCGAAGGGCAAGTGGCTCGCATCTTCGGGCGCGCCGGCCGCCATCGTCTGGCCCTTCCAGGGCAAAGACGGACCGATGGGCAAGGCGCCGCTGGAACTCGGCACCCGCGCCGACATCATGGTGACTTCCGTCGCCTGTCATCCGGCCGAAGACATCGTCGCCATCGGCTATCAGGACGGCATGATCCTCGCCGCCCGTTTCGCCGACAGCAAGGAAGTGCTGTTGCGCCGTCCCGGCAAGGGTGCGGTCACCGCCATGGCCTGGAGCAAGGACGGGCGCCAGCTCGTTTTCGGCTCGGCCGAGGGCGACTGCGGCATCGTCGATATCGCCGGATAACATTCGCTCGACGCTCTTCGACGGCGTTAGCGCAGTTGCCCCTCACCCTAACCCTCTCCCCGCAAGCGGGGCGAGGGGACGTGGCATACGCTCTGTCAAAGAATGCCGAAATATCTGGCCGGACGAAACCGCGCCACGAGTCCCTTCTCCCCGCCTGCGGGGAGAAGGTCGCGGCAGCGGGATGAGGGGCCGCCAAATCGCTCATGACAGCGATCCACAAACAATCAGATTTTCACCACTGCCGCGGTCACGTACATGAAGGCGACGCCGGCAACGAGCCCGCTCATGACGGGCGGCGTCAGGAGGACCTCGATCCGCTTTCCGCTCTGGCGCATCAGGTAAGCGCTGACCTCGACGATCACCTGCAGGATCGCGCCGGCCCCGATCGCCAGCGCCAGCGCCGACCATTGCGCCGACGTTGCCAGGCTGCCGAGCCACATGCCGATCACCGCCGCCCGCCGGCAAGCAGCGTCAGGCCGACAAAGACCCATAGCGAGGGCCGCTGTTTCAGGATCGGCGCGGCGATGCCGATGCCTTCGGTCACATTGTGCAGGGCGAAGCCGAGCACCAGGAAGGTACCGAGCCCGGCCGATCCTGCGGCAAAGGCAGCACCGATCGCCAGCCCCTCGCCGAGATTGTGCAGCCCGATGCCAAGCGCGATATAGGTGGAAAGCGCCAGCCCGGTCGGCACGCCGCCGCGCCGGCCGATCGCCATCAGCAACAGGAAGCTGCCAAGCCCCGCAAGCACCACCATGACCGGCCCCTGGAAAATTGCCGCGGCCTGCGACGCCAGTTCCAGGGCTTCCGCACTTGCATCGATCAGCAGGAAGGCGAGCAGGCCGATCGTCAGCGACAATAGAAACGCCATGCCCGCCTGGCCGACGCCACGCAGCAGCGGGTAGAACATCAGGCCGACGGCGACCGGCACGATGCCGACGATGATGCCAACCAGCGCCTGCAGTCGCAATTGACCTGCCGTCGCCTGCGGCGTCGGCACGGCAACGGCAATGTCGTGGGCGAAGGTGGCGCCAGTGTTGGTCACCACCTTCAGCGCATGCGCCTCGCCCAGCATCCATGGGAAGGGCAGGCTCAGCCATGCCGCCTTGCCCCGCGCGATCGGACCAGGCGGATCCTGGGTGAATTGCCAGTAGGCGTCATCCACCTGAACCTGCGCCACCGTCATCGGCTCCGATCCACCGGCGCGAACCAAGAGGCGAAGGCCGCTGTCGTCGAGCACGGTTCGTTCGAAGGTCAGGTTTTCCACCGGCGGCGCGCCGTTGCGAAAGCCCGACAGCGGATCGGCCGACAGGATCCAGGCGACGGCGATGGCCAACGCGATGAGCGGCAGCGCCAGCCAAACCAGATTGGTTTTCGCCGCACGGATAGCGGCCCTCGGCAGGGTTTCGTTCATGCCAGCGCCTCCACGACGTCGAACATGCCGACCCAACCCAGTTCGGTAAACTCGGTCTGGTGCGGATGGAACATGTAGAGGCCGGGTTCATGCTCGGCGAAGGTGAACTCCAGAATGCCGCGCTGTGCCTGGCACTGGGTGATGAGGTCGACAGTTCTAAGCGTCGGCGTCAACGTCGTTCCCTGGTCGTAATAATCGAAGAAGTTCGCGTGCAGATGGAACGAATTGATCGGATCGAACTCGATGACATTGATGAGGTAGATGCGCACCGGCTTGCTTTTCACGATCCGGATGGGCCGCTTCATGAAGGCATGGGCGACGGTGTTGACCGCGTAAAATTCGTTTTCGGCATCGAAGTTGGTGTCGAAGGCGTTCATCACCATCACCAGTTCCTGCCAGCCGGCGTTCTCCGGCGTGCCGATGAGCCGCGAGCGGGCGACGTCGATCTGATCCGGATGGCGCTCCGGGTCCGGGTCGATGACGAAGGCGCCGTACATGCCCTTGTGGATATGCCGACGCAGCGGCATCGCATGGCAATGATAGAGATGGCAGCCGAAAGGCTTGGCGTCGAATTCATAGACGAACTCATCGCCGGGATCGACCATGCCGGCCCCCGGTACGCCATCCATCCGCGCCGCGTGAATGCCGTGAAAGTGGATCGAATGCGGGTGTGAGGCGTAGTTGCGAAAGACGATGCGCAGGCGCTCGCCCTCCTTGGCCCGAAGCGCCGGGCCAGGCACGCGGCCGTTATAGGTCCAGGCCGGAAAGGTGATGCCCGGCGCGATTTCGATGTCGCGATCCTCGGCAGCCATCTCGAAGGTCCGGAGCGTTCGCCCATCCGGCAGTACCGAGACGGTGCCGGTGTCCCAGTCGGTCAGCATGTCGGTCGGATCGAAACCGTTGGCGGTGTTATCGACGTCGCCGACCGTCATCATGGCGCCGTGCCCCATCGCCGGCATCGGTGCCGCCATGCCTTCGGACGCCCGCGCGGCCATCTGGTGGCCGCCACCGTGGGACGCGATCTGCGCCGGCGCCGCGCCGGCGCAGATCGCGGTGCCGCCGGCGGCCGCCAGCCCACCCATCAGCAGGCTGCGCCGTTTCAGCAGATCTTGCCTCACCGAATTGTCCATAGAAGTCGCCCCTCGCCCGATACGGCTCCACGTGTCCGCTCCGGATTGCAGAGGCGATGCCACAAGGCCCGATTTGATCGGCTCGCCTTATTGCGAACCGTTCGCAACTACATTGATAATGCAAATGCAACTCATTCGCAACTAATGATGATGCCAACGGATGCGATGAACGGATTGGTGCATCAGTGGGGTATCGTCGCGCGAAAAGCTACGGTGATTAAGTCCCCGAAGCACTTGGCTTCGGGGAAGTCTGCTGAAAAGCCAACAGCCGGCAAGTCGCAACCGTGATGATCGCACGGCAGCAGCAAGGGCCGCTCACCATTCCAGCTCCAACTGTGGGCGGCCGTTGGACGTCTTCTCGATCGTGCGCCCGGTCTCGTCGACCGTCGCGGTCACCCGCTGGCGAAACGCGGAGAAACTCTCGAAGGTAACGACATCGACCGGCTCGTCGAATTTCATCGTCAACCGGTAGCGCCCCGGCTGGGCCGTCAGCGCCTGCACTGAAAGGATTTCGCCTTCGAAGGGCTGACCGAGATAAAGGCCCTTCACCCGCGAGCCGAGCATCCAGGGATTGAACGGCGGCCGATTGCCGGCGGCAGCGTGAAGCGTGTTCCAATCGCGGTAGCCATATTGGGCGGCGACCAGTTCGAGGGAACGGGAGTGGTTGATATTCTCGCCTTCGCAGGATAGCCGCGATCGCAGGCGTTTCGCCTGGTCCTTGAGGGCATCGAGCGATGGTAGCGTGTTTGATCCGCGCATCATGACAGGGTCTCCTGCTGCGGCATGCATTATCAGAGATGGGAGCCCGCATTGCCACCGGTTCGCATGCCGTTTCGGCTGACCGTGTCTGAAAGAAGGGCTTCACCAAAGCATGACGCTCGCGGACGGCAGGGGCCCTTGCCCTCCGCGTCCATTAGGGCCAGCGACCTGAACTGTCAAATCCGGCGTTTTGCCTTGCCGACGAAGAAAAAGAGCGGATAACATGTCTGGGGGTCATCAGCTCATCGTCTCAAGACGAGACGCAGCACCTATTGCGCCTATCTCTACCGCGCAAAACGCAGGCGCTGACGGCATCGCTGCTGCTCGGGCCGGAGAGGAAGCCTCAACTCGAAGTCGATTACCCCCACTCCCTCCAGCGCGAGACCGATCCCGAGAAGGACCATCGCGTCGATCTCGTCGTCGCGCGCTCGGTGGATCTTTCTGAACGCATTCTGGCGGTTGCTCCGACGCCAAAGGTGTGAGACAGATTCGCCCTGCACACCGGAGTGTCCCATGGGCGGTACAACCATCCTCGCATTCGCCTTTGTCGCTTTCATCGGTATCGCCACGCCGGGCCCGACCGTGCTGTTGGCGCTGACCAACGGTTCGCGCTACGGCATCAAGCGTGCGCTTGTGGGCATGATCGGCGCCGTTCTCTCGGATTTCGTGCTGATCGGCGCGGTGGCGCTGGGTCTCGGCGCGCTACTCGCTGCCTCGGAATTCTGGTTTACGGTCGTCAAATGGCTCGGCGCCGCCTATCTCGCCTTTCTCGGCGTCATGCTGTTGCGGTCGAAGGGAACGCTCGATGTCGCCATCGACAAAGGCGCCGCCGACGTCGCGACGCCTGCGATTTTTCTGAAGAGCTTTCTGGTCGCCGTCACCAACCCGAAGGGTTATCTCTTCTTCTCGGCCTTCCTGCCGCAGTTCATTGACCTCGCCTTGCCGCAGGCGCCGCAATACGCAGTACTTGCCTTGGTCTTCGCCGCTGTCGATTTTGCCGTGATGCTCGGTTACGCGCTACTCGGCTCCCAGGCGGCTCGTTTTCTCAAGCATTCCGGGGCCGTCTGGCTCGAGCGTATCTGTGGCGGCGCCCTGCTTGCCCTTGCCGGTTCCCTCGCTTTCTATCGCCGCGCCACAAACTGACATGCTGTTCCGCAAGGCCATTCTCTACCAGATCGCCAAGGGCGACGTGACACTGGCCTTTCGGCGCTGGACCAGGCCAACAGTCAAGGCCGGCGGCAGCCTGCGCACAGCGGCCGGCATATTGTCGATCGACGCGATCGAGACCACCGAGGCCGAAGACATCAGCATAGAGGACGCACGTCGCGCCGGGTTCCCGACGCGTGAGGCATTGCTCGCCGAACTCGACGGCAGGCCCGATGGCACGCTTTACCGCATCGCCTTCCACCGCGCGGGCGACGATCCGCGTCTGTCCTTGCGCGATGACGCGACGCTTGCGAAATCCGACTGGGCCATGATTGCCGCCAGGCTCGCCCGCTTTGACGAGGCCGCCGGTCAGATCTGGGCCGAAGCGACACTCCGCCTGATTGCTTCGCGCGACGGGATTACCGCCGCCGAGATCGCTGAACAGGTCGGCATGGATAAACTCAAGCTCAAGCCACGCATCCGCAAACTGAAGGAACTAGGGCTGACGGAAAGCCTGACGGTCGGCTATCGGCTGTCGCCGCGCGGACGGTCCTTCCTTAGCCAGGTATGAGCGATGCCAGCCAAGACAAGGGAGAAGACATGATCGGATATACGATGGTCGGAACGACCGATCTCAAACGCGCCGAACGGTTCTACGATCCGCTGATGGCGTTGATCGGTCAGGAGCGCTGCTGGTGCGACGAGCAGGTGGCGTCCTGGGGACGCAAGGATGATGACCGCGCGCCGCGTTTCTTCACCGGCTATCCCTTCGACGGAAATCCCGCCGGCATCGGCAATGGCGCCATGACCGCGTTCCTCGTGCCAAGCGCTGCGATCATCGACCGGCTGTTTGCAACGGCGATGGAACAGGGCGGCAGTGTCGAGGGCGAACCGGGCTTTCGCCCGCAATACGGAGACGGCTTCTACGCCGCCTATGTGCGCGATCCCGATGGCAACAAGCTTGCCTTCGTCTGCTACGACGCGCGACCGTCTGCCACGGAGGCGTGATCTCGGGTTTTTATGACCTGCTCCCCCACCCCTCGCATGAGGCGGATGGGGGAGCAGCGAAAAATCCGCCCCCGCAGGTTGGAGACGGAAAGAGATCAGGCCGCGCGCCTGACCGGCGGCAGCGCCAACTTGCGGCCATTGGCGACGATGAGGCCGGCAGCGCCCTCGAGCCAGGCATCCCGAAGCTCAAGCGCCAGGAAACGGTTGCGCTCGAACGGACCGGGCATGACCAAATGCTGCGTGCGCGCGGCGAAGAAGCCGAAACGCTCGTAATAGGCGGCATCCCCGACCAGCAGGATCGCGCCGTGACCGCGGTTCTTGGCCTCTTCGATCGCTGCACGCATCAGCATGCCGCCGATGCCCTTGCCTTCATGGGCGGGATCGACTGCCAGCGGACCGAGCAGCAGGGCTGGAATGCTGTGGCCTTCGCGGCTGACGCCGGCCTCGACATTCCACAGGCGAACGGTGCCGATCACGTGACCATCGAGATCGCGGGCGACGAAGGCGAGGCCTTCGGCAGGCACGCGGCCGCTGCGCAGCTTTTCCGACGACTTGCGACGCCGCTCCGGCCCCATCGCCCGATCGAGCAGGTTTTCGCGGGCAACGACGTCACCCGGGTTTTCGTTATCGATAACGAATGTGGACGGCGCGAAAAACGCGCGCAGGGCATCAACAACAGCGGCCATCCGGGCCTCCCGTCATCAAAACCGCTTCAGGCGGCATCTAAGGAAATTGTGAAATGGCGCTCCCGCCCGAGGACGGGAGCAAACCGGATCAGATCACGTAGGACTTCAAGGGCTCGAAGCCGTTGAAGGCGACGGCCGAGTAGGTCGTGGTGTAGGCGCCGGTGCCTTCGATCAGAACCTCGTCGCCGATCGAGAGCGTGATCGGCAGCGGATACATGTTCTTCTCGTACAGCACGTCGGCCGAATCGCAGGTCGGGCCGGCAAGCACGCAGGGCTCCATTTCGTCGCCGTCACGGGCCGTGCGGATCGGGTAGCGGATCGCCTCGTCCATGGTTTCGGCGAGACCGCCGAACTTGCCGATGTCGAGGAACACCCAGCGGTGGCTGTCGTTATCAGACTTCTTCGAAACGAGAACGACTTCCGCCTTGATCACGCCGGCGTTGCCGACCATGCCGCGACCCGGCTCGATGATCGTTTCCGGGATGTGGTTGCCGAAGTGCTTCTTCAGCGCGCCGAAGATCGCCTGGCCGTAGGCTTCAGCGGTCGGCACGTCCTTGAGGTACTTCGTCGGGAAGCCACCGCCCATGTTGACCATCTTGAGCTCGATGCCCTGCTTGGCCAGCTGCACAAAGACGCGCTTGGCATCGGCAAGAGCCGAATCCCAGGCGTCGAGCTTCGTCATCTGCGAACCGACATGGAACGAGACGCCGTAGGAAACGAGGCCATGCTGATGGGCGTAGACGAGCACGTCGACAGCCATCTGCGGGACGCAGCCGAACTTGCGCGACAGCGGCCATTCGGCGCCTTCGCCATCGGTCAGGACGCGGCAGAACACGCGGGCACCAGGGGCGGCACGTGCAACCTTCTCGACTTCCTCATGGCTGTCGACGGCAAAGAGCGACACACCGAGAGCGTGCGCGCGGGCAATGTCGCGCTCCTTCTTGATGGTGTTGCCATAGGAAATGCGCTGGGCGGTCGCACCGGCGTCGAGCGCCATTTCGATTTCAGCGACGGACGCGCAATCGAAGGAGGAGCCCATGCCGGCGAGCAGGCGCAGGATTTCCGGCGCCGGGTTTGCCTTGACGGCGTAATAGATCGAGCTGTCCGGCATCGCGTGGCGGAAGGCCTTGAAATTGTTGCGCACGACGTCGAGGTCGACAACGAGGCAAGGGCCGTCGGGTCGTCGGGTGTTGATGAAGTCGATGATGCGTGCCGTGGTCATGGCCTTATTCCCCTGATCCAAAATGCTCCGCTTTCGCGGAGGACAAAGGGCATACGCGCGAATGCTCTGGAACCAGCCGGTGGAGACCCCGGAACCAAGCATGCGCTCGATGCGCGAACGGTGAATCAAAGCCCGCCTAGGCTTCAATTCGGCTTTGTCTGCCATGGATTGGAGGGGATAACCCAACCGCACTTCCGGCAATGAAGGTGTGCCTCTTCAGTAACCCCGGCTGTTGGAGAGCCGGCAGACACCAGAAAGGCCCGCACCGTCGTTGCTTCAAGATGTCCTCGCATTTCCCGGTTGGCCGGAATAGCGACTGGAGGGGTTAGTTCCAGGTACCTTACCGATACCCTCACCTAATCGAGGGTCGGCGGACACCCACAGGCACGTGCGACTTTGGGCAAGGGCGTAGGTAAGAAAAAACCTTGTCGTAATCAAGAGTTTTTTCGCGGCCGCTGTTGAATTTTTTTCGAGACCGGCAACACTGTCAGTGTTCACGTTTACTGAACAATCGACAGCGACGCAGTGACCGCCACAAACGCTTGAAAGAACTGGATTTATTTTAAGACCTCGCCTATCCGGTCGTCAAAATTCGAAGAGCGGACCGAACCGGCCACAAAGACAGCCGCCGAACAGAGAAACGTGAAAGAAGCATTCGCGGCGAATCAAGGCTCCCGCGACCAGGAAAGACGAAGGAAACACCGGCCATGGACACGCTCACCCGCATCCGCGCCTTCATCGATGTCGTGGACGCCGAAGGGTTTTCGGCCGCCGCCCGCCGCGTCGGCAGGTCGAAGGCGCTCTTGTCGAAATATGTGCGCGAGCTTGAGGACGAACTCGGCGCGCTTCTGCTTAACCGCACGACACGTCAATTCTCGATGACGGAAGCCGGCCACACCTATTATCGCACCGCGTCGGAAATCCTGAAGGAAATCGACAATCTCGCCGATCTCGTGCGCGCCAACAATTCCGACCTCAAGGGCCGGCTGCGCATCACCGCGCCCCGCACTTTCGTCGACGCCGAGATCGGCCAGTCGCTGGTCGATTTCGGCAAGCAGCATCCGGAACTGTCGCTGGAGATCGTTTCGGACGACCGCTTCGTCGACCTCGTCGAAGAGGGCTTCGATGTCGCCATCCGTATCACCCGACTTGAGGATTCGACGCTGATCGCGCGCAAGCTCGACGACTTCCAGGTCCTGATCTGTGCCGCTCCGGACTTCGTGGAGAAGGTCGGGCCGATCGCACATCCGACCGACCTTTCGAAGATCCCCTGCATTCTCGACACCAATGGAAAGTCCTATTCCAACTGGCGCTTCATCGAGCCTGACGGTTCCTCCTTCACCGTTCCCGTCAGTGGCCCGATCGAGGTCAACAGTCCGCTTGCCTCGGTGCGCGCTGCCGTCTCCGGCATCGGTGTGGCGCTGGTTCCCGATTTCATCGCACGGCCCAAGGTTGCCACCGGCGAACTCGTCACGCTCTTTGACGATTTCCTGCCCAGGGACCGCGGCATCTATGCGATCTATCCGCACCGCCGCTACCTGCCGGCCAAAGTGCGCACCCTCGTCGACTACCTGCACGCCTGGTTCCGCAAGCCGCATTGACGCGGCAAGGTCCCAAATCCGTCCCATTTCCAGTACATTGCGGGAACGATTCGAAGGCACTGCTGCGCCCTGACTGAAAGGATTGCCGTTTCATGAGAATTAAGCGCCTCGTCGTGGCCGGCCTTGCCATCCTGCTTGCGCCGACTTTGGCCTTTGCCCATCCGCACATCTTCGCCGAGGCCCGCCTGGAAGTGGCCTCCGACGACAAGGGTGAGGTGAGCGAGCTGAGAAATGTCTGGCGTTTCGACGAGCTATTTTCCGCAAGTGTCGTTCTCGACTTCGACAAGAACTCGAACGCCACGCTCGACCCGGACGAACTGGCGGAAGTCGGCCAGACCGTGCTGGAGTCACTGTCGGAGTACAACTACTACACGACGGCCCTGGAAAACGGCAAATCCATCAAGGTCAGCAAACCTGAGCACATCACCGTCGACTACAAGGACGGCCAGTTGCTGATGATCTTCGCGGTCAAGCCGGCCGAGCCGATGCCGCTCAAGGGCAAGCTCTCCTTCGGCGTCTACGACCCGACCATGTACACGGCCATGGATTTCCCGACCGATGACGACCTGACCGTGGTCGGCGACAAGATCGCCGCCTGCGAACACAAGGTCGTCCGCCCTGATCCTGACGAAGTCCTTGCCGAGAACAAGGACACGCTGACCGATGCTTTCTGGAGCGACCCGACCGGCACCGACATGTCGAAGCTCTTTGCAACCAGGATAGAGATCACATGCTGAACACCCGCAGGATCGGCCGCCTGATTGCCGCGACGCTCGTGTTGACCGCTCTGTCGGCCGGCCTTGCCGCGGCGCAATCGCCGCTCGGCATCGGCACTGCCGAACCGTCGTTTCAGACCACCGGCTTTCTCGGCGGCTTCTTTGCCTGGGTGAATGCAGAGCAGCAGGGCTTCTACCGCACGCTGACAGGCTCGCTGAAGGGCATGCGCGAAAACCCCTGGCAGCTCTGGTCGCTGATTGGCCTTTCCTTTGCCTATGGCGTCTTCCATGCCGCCGGCCCCGGCCATGGCAAGGCGGTCATCTCCTCCTACATGATCGCCAACGAGACTGAGCTGAAGCGCGGCGTGCTGCTCTCCTTCATGTCGTCGATCCTGCAGGGGGTCGTCGCCATCCTGCTTGTCGGCGCGGTTTATCTTCTTTTGCGCGGATCCTCGATCAGCATGACTGACGCGACGCGCTCTCTGGAAATTGCCAGCTACGCCCTGATCGCAGCCTTCGGCGGCTGGCTCTTGTTTCGCAAACTGCGCTCGATGATGCGTCCGACGGCTCTCATGGCAACGGCCGGCGGCGGGCATGTTCACGTCGAGCACGAACACGATCATCACGACCATGCCCACCATCGCCATGACCACACGCATCATCACCACGACCATGGCGCCGGCGAAGTCTGCTCCACCTGCGGCCATGCGCATGCGCCGGATCCGTCGATGCTCAAGGGCGATCGCTTCGCCATCAGCGAGGCCTGGTCGGCGATCGTCGCCGTCGGTCTGCGTCCGTGCTCGGGCGCACTGATCGTGCTGTCCTTCGCCTTACTCAACGGCCTTTATCTCGGCGGCATCCTGTCGGTCTTCGCCATGTCGATCGGCACCGCCATCACGGTATCGATCCTGGCGACGCTGGCCGTCACGGCAAAGGGTTTCGCCGTGCGCTACGCGTCAAGCGCCGCATCGGCCGCCCGCGTCTCGAACGGCATCGAGATCGCAGGCGCCCTGCTCGTGATTATCTTGGGACTGGTCTTGCTGGGCGCCGCGCTGCAAGGATAAGGCAGCTATGTGTTCGCCAGGACGTGCGCCGCTTCCGCAAGCCCGCCCCTTTCCCCCACCCCGGGGGAGGTCAACGTACGTCGTGCGTGGAGCCGCCACACGGACACGGTAGATGAATTTCGACACGCTTGAGTTCGAGGAAATCGCCGCCAACCTCGCACGGGCCGGCTGGGCAATCAAATACATCTGGTCCGGTGAAGCCACCGCTTTCAGGCTCTGGCTTTCCGAAACGCACGGGATTGCGGCGACCGACGTTGGAGGCGGCTACTCGTTCTGGGTTGTCGATCACTATTGGGCGCCGCCATCCGGCGCGCGGAATGTCTCTGACGCGTGGTACTCATTCGGCTACCGTCTTGAAGACGACCCAGAGCTAACGCCCGATCAAATCGGCTTCACGCGTGTGCGAAAGAAAAAACGCTATTGAGGAACCAGGCACGCTGTGGACGGGTCTTCCGAGGCAACTCCCTGCACGTCGGCCCCTAGACCTTACCATCACAGCCCGCGCTTGCGCTGATGCCGCGCGCGCAGCCAGAAGATCAGGAAGAAGCCGAGAACGAAGACGACGCCAAAGGCGCCGGCGAGCCACACCGAGATATCGCCAAGCCTCAGCATGATCGACGGTAGCACGAAGAAGCCGACGCCGACGACGGCCAGAATGACGGCCGCGGCGATCGCCGGCGACTTTTCCTTAGGGGCTTGGTTTTCTCTCGTCTTCTCGGGCGCGTTCACGCTCACTCCTTTGGCGCGAGGTCCGCGCGAATATCTTCCAGCCGCCGCTTCTGACGACCATCGGCATCGAAATTATCAGGCGACAGCCAGTTTTCGAATGCGGCATTGAGCAGCGGCCATTCGCTGTCGATCATCGAGAACCAGGCCGTGTCGCGGTTGCCGCCCTTGGATATCATATGCTGGCGGAAAATGCCTTCAAAACTGAAGCCGAGGCGGAGTGCCGTCGTCCGGCTTGGCTCATTCTCGCTGTTGCACTTCCACTCGTAGCGGCGATAGCCGAGATCCTCGAAGACATGCTTGGCCATGAGGTAATGCACCTCGGTCGACAGCGGCGAACGGGCCATCGCCGCACCATGCGCAACGGACCCGACCTCGACGACGCCATTGGCAGGATCGGCGCGCATGTAGTTCGCCATACCGACGACCTTGCCGCTCGCCTTGTCGCGGAACACTTCCGTGACCCAGCCGCCCTTTTCCTGGGCAGTGGTCAGCCAGGTGTCGAAATCGTCGATGCCGCGGAAATCGGCCTGCGCGAAATACTTGAGCAGCGGATTGATGCCCATACCGCCGAGCCCATCCCAGAGGTCCTGCCTGTGCATCGCACGGTCATAGGGTTCAAGCCGGACATAGCGACCCTCGATCGCCACCGGCTTCGGTGCCGGGCATCCCTTCCAGTTGCTCAGATCACGCATCGGCCACCTCTCCGGCTGCAGCAATTCAAAGTGCTATAGCGACCTTTGCGCGTCTGGTAAGACGCGCGGCGCTATCGACTTCGGCATAGGGCAGAGAAGCGGCCGACACAAATTCAAACTGGTGATCAATCCATGAGCGAAATGATCAGGCCGGGACCTTGGCCGACGACACGGTCGCTTCGATATGATCGACCAGCGCATCGGGAAGGCCGAGGCGACCGGCGAGCAGATCGAGATAGCCCCGCTCGGCGCGGCTTTCCGGCTCGATCGTCAGGCGCGACGCGGTATAAACCTCGACGCGCTCTTCCTCGGTCTTCGCAGCGTTGACGATGGCGTCGATATCGACCGGATTGGCCAGCTCGCCCTCGAGGAACGCCGACGCATCGGCCGACAGACCGGACACCGAAAGCTTATCCATGATGTGGCGGCGCTCGACCTCGTCGATATGGCCGTCGGCGCGCGAGGCGGCGATCATGGCGCGCACGAGAATAAGCGCGAAGTCGTGGCTGATCTTTTCCGGCTCGGCGGCAAATCCGGAATCGGTCGGCGGCGGCAAGAGTTCAGGCTGCTTCTGGGCGGTGGGATCGGTGACCGGCGCGTTGCCGGACTGATAGTTCTTGTAGGCCTGATAGCCGAGGCCGGCGATGGCTGCGAGCCCTCCGAGCACGGCCGCATTGCCGGTCAGCTGCCGGCCCGACTTGGTGCCGAGCAGAACGGCGGCGATGGCACCGGTTGCCAGCGGATTGTCCTTGGCGAGTTGCGTAACCTGGCCGGCGCGGTCGCGCACCGAGCCACCCGCTCCCGGCACCTGCGATCCGAGAAACTGGTCCAGCAATTTCTTCGCGTCGAACATGGGGTTTCGCTCCTTGTCGGTTCCAGGCGGATTAAAAACCATGCGGAACAGGGCGCCGCCTGCACCCGCTCCATCAAACCGATTGAGACATAGGAACGTTGCACTGGAAATACAAACTCGCGTTGCGCACGAAAATGGCCGGGCACACGAAAAAGGCCGGACTGACGCCCGGCCTCGAAATTCTCAAGCGATCGGGCGAGCCTCAGCCCTTGAGCGCAAAGGCCTCGGCCGCAAGCTTGGTGATGCCGGCCCAGTCGCCCTTCGTCACCAGATCCTTCGGCGCCACCCACGAGCCGCCGACGCAGATGACGTTCGGCAGCGACAGGTAGTCGCGGGCGTTCGAAAGCGAGATGCCGCCGGTCGGGCAGAAGAAGGTGCCGGCAAGCGGCGACGACAGCGACTTGAGATAGGCAGCGCCACCGGCCTGTTCCGCCGGGAAGAACTTCATGACGTCGTAGCCTTCTTCGCGCAGGCCCATGACTTCGCTGGCGGTCGCAGCACCCGGGAGCAACGGGGCGTCGTGGTCGTTGGCAACGTCGATCAGCTCCTGCGTCGTGCCCGGGCTGACGATGAACTGCGAACCGGCTTCGATCGCCGCCTCGAACTGGGCGGCATTGAGGATGGTGCCGGCACCGGCAACCGCACCCTCGACCTCGTTGGCAACGGCGCGGATCGCTTCGAGCGCCGCGGGCGTGCGCAAGGTGATCTCGATCGCTTTCAGTCCACCGGCGACGAGCGCCCGCGCCAGCGGCACGGCGGTCGCCACATCGTCGATCACCAGAACCGGGACGACCGGCTGCAGTTTGAGGATGGAAAGAAGCTTGTCGGTTTTCGCACTCATGCAGATCGTCCTTTTAAAACGATTGAATATGCGTTCCGCATACTCCGCCTGCTGCCGCTTGTCGAGGCCGAACACCAAGCCGGTTCACCATTCATACATAAGCAAAAAAGAAAATAACTTCGACAACAAAGAGATGCTTGAGCCTTGCCCGTAAAACGATAGTTTGATGACATCGACCCTCTCGAAATGCGGGATACCCATGGCGAAGGAGATAGAGCGCAAGTTCCTGGTGGCCTCCGACGGTTGGCGGGAGCGTGCCGACAAGGGCACCCAGCTCCGGCAGGCCTATGTCGTCACTATGGACGACCGGTCCGTGCGCGTGCGGATCCACGGCAACAAATGGGCGCGGCTGACAATCAAGATCGGCAAGTCGGCGCTGGTCCGCAATGAATACGAATATGATCTGCCGATGGACGACGCCAGCGAAATGCTGACCCAGGCAGTGGGCGTCGTTATCGAGAAACGGCGCTACCGGGTGCCGCACAAGGGCTTTGTGTGGGAGGTCGACGTCTACGAAGGCGCACTTGAGGGGCTCGTCGTCGCCGAGGTCGAGATGAAGCGGGAGACCGATCTGCCCGCACTTCCCGACTGGCTGGGACCGGAGATCACCGGGGACCGGCGCTATTCCAACCAGGCGCTCGCCACCAACGGGCCTGTGGAAGAACAAGCATGAGCTACGCCTTCCGCCCAGGCGGGGCCTTCACCGACGATTTCAAAAATGTCGGCGCCGAACAATTCGAGCAGGCGATCGAGGTCCTGCGGCTGCGCCCTGATGGCGTGCACGAGGCAATCCACGACGCCCGCAAGTGTTTCAAGCGCCTGCGTGCACTCTATCGGCTCATCGCCTCCGACGCGCCGCTGTTTCAAAAACAGGAGAATGCCCGCATTCGCAACATGGCGCGCAATCTCTCGGCTGTCAGGGACGCCGCCGCGCTCGTCGAAAATGCCCGCTATCTGCATGAGGGCGCCCGTAGCGACGACGAGGAGAAGGCGCTCGACCGCGTCTGCTCGCGACTGGCCGAGCGACGCGACCGGATTGCCGCCGGCCAAACCGATATCGAGGACAGGATCGCAGCCACCATCGTCAATTGCGAACAGGCCATGGCGGCGCTTGCCCATGTCTCCTTCGACGACCGTCGCCGCAAGACGGCCGACCGGCTGGCGAAGGGCTGGCGGCGCACGTTGAAGCGCGCTGCCCGCGCCGTTGAGGCCTGCCAGGCAAGCACCGAGGCCGCCGCCTTCCACGAGTTGCGCAAGCGCGCGCAGGATTATCGCATGCACCTTGCCTTGATGCGTGAGGCCTGGCCCTCGGCGATGCAGGCAAAACGCCTGGATGCCAAAGCGCTGGTCGAAATTCTCGGCCACCTCAACGACCTCGACGTCATGACCTCGCTCGTCAACGAGGATCCAGGCCTTGCCGGCGACAGCCAGGATCAGGCTCATCTGATCTCCGCTGTCATCGCTCGCCAGGAAAGCCTGCGCTTAGAGGCGCTGGATCGCGCAGCCAACGTCTTTCTCGATGCGCCGGATGTCGAGAGCCGGACCATCCGGCTCCTTTGGCTGGAGGCCAGTCGCTAGCCGCCGGCCGCGACAGATGGCCCCTGGAGGGGAGGTCCGGATTGCACTTGCGGCGCGAAAGCTGTATTTGCACGCCCCATGACCGACATTTCAACGACCCCGCGCCCCGAGACGCATGGCCAGTTCATGGTCGCAGCGCTCTATCATTTCGTCGCCTTCCCGCGTTTCGCCGAATTCCGCGAACCGCTGCAGACCGTTTGCGACGAGAATGGCGTCAAGGGAACCCTGCTTCTCGCCCATGAGGGCATCAACGGCACGATCGCCGGCACCGACGCCGGCATCACGGCGGTGCTTTCCTATCTGCGCTCGCAGCCGGAATTTTCGGGCCTGGAGCACAAGGAAAGCCGTGCTTCCTCGATGCCGTTCCTGCGCATGAAGGTGCGGCTGAAAAAGGAAATCGTCACCATGGGCGTCAACAACATCGACCCCAACAAGATCGTCGGCACCTATGTCGATCCCAAGGATTGGAACGCGCTGATCTCCGATCCCGAAACGATCGTCATCGACACGCGCAACGACTACGAGACCGCGATCGGCATATTCAAGGGCGCGGTCGATCCGCAGACCAAGACCTTCCGCGAGTTTCCAGACTGGGTGCGCAACAATGCCGGCCTGCACAACAAGCCGAAGATCGCCATGTATTGCACCGGCGGCATCCGCTGCGAGAAGGCGACCGCCTTCATGAAGGAGCAGGGCTTCGACGAGGTCTTCCACCTCAAGGGCGGCATCCTGAAGTATCTCGAAGAGGTGCCGCAGGAGGAAAGCCTCTGGGAAGGCGCCTGCTTCGTCTTCGACGACCGCGTGTCGGTCACGCACGGGCTTGAAGAGGGCGAGCACACGCTCTGCCACGCCTGCCGCCAGCCGCTGACCCCGGCCGACCTCGCCTCCCCGCACCACGAGGAAGGCGTGTCCTGCATCCATTGCCACGAAGTCCGCACCGACGAGGACCGCGAGCGTTACCGCCAGCGGCAACGCCAGATCACGCTTGCCAAAAAGCGCGGCGAGAAACATCTCGGAAGCTGAAGCGGCTGTCGAAGAAGTCGCGCCGCATCCGCCTGCCGGCACCTTCTCCCCGCAAGCGGGGCGAAGGGAGATGCCGCGCCATCCGTATCCCAAAGAACCGCCCATTCACATCAAGTCAGTATTTTCCGTAACGGAACCGCCGGCAACCCTGCACCCGGGCCACGTACCCTCTCCCCGCATGCGGCGAGAGGGTTAGAGCGAGGGGCAAATCTTGCTGTCTCGCCTCTAGCCCGGCAGCGCCTCGCATTCCTGCAGGGCCATCGCCGCCCGATCCCATTTGGGCCGGCTGCGCGTGAAGATCGCATCCGTTGGCGTGAACTCGGAGAGATCGTCAAGCGTGCCGGCATAGACCGTCAGTCGACCATCATCCGGCAGGCCACTTCCAAAAACCTGGCTGCCGCAGGTCTCGCAGAAATGGCGGATGGAAATGTTGCCATTCGCAGCAATGGTCTGGTAGCCGCGACAAGACCCCGTCGCAATCACATCCGAACGATCGAAAATCATGTAGCAGCAATGCCCGGTACCGGTGATCCGCTGGCAATCGCGACAATGGCAAAAGCCGGAATAGGACGGCGACCGCTTCGCCTCATACCGTATGGCGCCGCAGTGACATCCACCCTTCATGCCGGCCTCCTCCTGTGATTGCAGAGGAGATAGCGCGCCGCAGCCAGCATTCAAAAGAAAACCGCGCGCCGGGGTACGGCGCGCGGTTCGATATCGGGTTTCTACGGGCTGGAAATTACCAGCTCGGGATCAGCGCGCCCTTGAAGGTCTCGTTGATGAAGGTCTTCACCTTTTCGTCGTGGTAGGCTTCGACGAGCGTCTTCACCCAGGGCGCGTCCTTGTCGGCGGTGCGCACGGCAATGACGTTGGCGTAGGGCGACTTCTCGCCTTCGATGGCGATGGCGTCTTCCTTCGGATGCAGGTCGGCCTCGAGCGCGTAGTTGGTGTTGATCACTGCTGCGTCGACATCGGCGAGCGAGCGCGGAAGCTGGGCCGCATCCAGTTCGGCAAATGTGATGTTCTTCGGGTTTTCTGTGATGTCGGATGGGGTCACCTTCAGGCCGACTTCCGGCTTGACCTTGATGAGACCCTTGGACGCGAGCACGAGCAGCGCGCGGCCACCATTGGTCGGATCGTTCGGGATGCCGATCGTCGCGCCATCCTTCAGCTCGTCGAGGTTCTTCACCTTGCTCGAATAGACGCCCATCGGCGTGGTGATGGTGGTGCCGACGCTGACGATATCGAAACCGCGATCGGCGATCTGGTTGTCGAGGTAAGGCTGGTGCTGGAACGAATTTGCGTTGAGGTCGCCGTCGGCAAGCGCCTGGTTCGGAACGACGTAATCGGAGAATTCGAGGATCTCGATGTCGAGGCCCTTGGGCGCCGCGACTTCCTTCACCTTCTCCATGATCTGGGCGTGCTCGCCCGGCGTCACGCCAACCTTGATGGTTTCGGCCAGTGCGGTACCGGCCGTAAGGGCTGCGATTGCCGCAGCAATGATGAGCTTCTTCATGGGTATCTCCTTGTTGGTGATTTGAATGTCCTGGGAAATCAGTTCTTGCGGCTACGCCTGTCGAAGTGGCGTGCCAGTCCGTCGCCGGCACTCTGCACCAGCTGCACCAGCACGATGAGCACGATGACGACGACGAGCATCACGTCGGGCATGAAGCGCTGGTAACCGTAGCGGATGCCGAGATCGCCGAGCCCGCCGCCGCCGACCGCGCCGACCATGGCGGAGTAACCAATGAGGCTGACGGCTGTCATGGTCAGCGCCATCGTCAGCGCCGGGCGGGCCTCCGCGAGCAGAACCTTGAAGACGATCTGCATCGGCGTGGCACCCATGGCACGGGCCGCCTCGATCAGTCCCTTGTCAATCTCGCGGATCGCCGCCTCCACCAGACGTGCAACGAAGGGAATGGTCGCGATCGTCAGCGGCACGATCGCCGCCTTGGTGCCGATCGACGTTCCGGTGAGAAGCCGGGTGAAGGGAATGATGGCAACGACCAGGATGATGAACGGGGTCGAGCGCGCCGCATTGACGATCAGCCCGACGATGCGGTTGATCGTCGGTGCCGGAAAGAGTTCGCCCTTGCCGCTGGTCGCCAGGAATATGCCGATCGGCAAGCCGATCAGTGAGCCGATCAGGCCGGCGGCCGCGACCATGTAGAGTGTGTCGAGCGTGGCACCCCAGATCTTTAACAGGATATCAGGCGACATAGCCGAGCACCTCCGTGACCAGACCGTTTTCAGTGAAGAAGCGTTCGGCACGGCCTGCGGTTTCCGCATCCGCGCCATAGGCGACGACCAGCGAGCCGTAGGGCCGGCCGCCGATCTCGTCGATCGTTCCGGCGATGATGTTGACCTCGGCGCCGACCGACTTGATCAGCTGCGAAATCAGCGGCCGTTCTGCCGCCGCGCCAAAGAAGGTCAGGCGCACGACGGCGCGGTCGCCGACGGCAGCCTGCGGCTTCAGCGCGCGGGACACTGCGTCGGGCAGCTTCGAGCCCGGCAGGCCGGAGAGCATCGCCCGTGTCGTCTCGTGCTTCGGATGGGTGAAGACATCGAAGGTGTGGCCGCGTTCGACAATGCGGCCGTGATCGATGACGGCGACATCGGAGGTGACCGCCTTCACCACTTCCATCTCGTGGGTGATGAGCAGCACGGTCAGGCCGAGATCGGCATTGATGCGCTTCAGCAGTTCCAGGATCGATTGCGTCGTCTCGGGATCGAGCGCCGATGTCGCTTCGTCCGACAAAAGCAGCTTCGGCTCGGTCGCAAGCGCCCGGGCGATGCCGATCCGCTGCTTCTGGCCGCCGGAAAGCTCGGAGGGGTAACGGCCATGCTTGTCGGCAAGCCCGACAAGGTCGAGCAGCGGGCGCACGCGCTTTTCGATGGCTCCCTTGTCCATGCCGGCGATTTCGAGCGGCAGCGCCACATTGCCGAACACGGTACGCGACGACAGCAGATTGAAATGCTGGAAGATCATGCCGACCGAGCGGCGCAACGTGCGAAGACCCGCCTCGTCGAGCGCGCCGACATCGACGCCGTCGACGAGCACCTTGCCGCCCGTCGGCTTCTCCAGCCCGTTGACCAGGCGGATCAGCGTCGACTTGCCGGCGCCGGAGCGGCCGATGATACCGGTGATCGAGCCGCGGCCGACCGAAAGGGAGACGTTGTCGAGCGCGGTAAAGCCGCCGCTCTTGCCGGACGCTGCGAAATGCTTGGAAACGCCGTCGAAGATGACGGCGGCATCGCCGGGCGCCGGTGCTTTATAGGCGGAAACGCTCATCGTTCGGATACCCCCGAAAGAGGCGTTATCGTTATGGACGGGTACATAGGTGCTCTCGGATGCTCGAAACTCAAAATCCCGGACTCGGGGCGCGGGATGGAAGGCGCGTCTTGTCAGGCCGACATTCGACAACGCATTCGGAACAGGGAGCACTTCTCTAGCATTAGCCAACCGGTGAGTTCAACGTCGTTGCCGCAGGAAGAACATGCGACATAATCTACGGCCCTTATGGACAATAGATCCCGGCTTTTACAGGTATGATTTTCCGGGTTGCTTCACGTTTGCGGAAAAAACCGCTCTTTCGCAAATGGCGCTGAAAGAAGCCTGCTGCGCACCGGCCCGATAAGCGGGCCGATGCGCACGATCTGCCGATGACGGTCAAACGCCGATGGCGTGAGCGACCGGCGCCAGATGCGGCCAGACTTCGAGTGAGCCGCGATAGATCATGTTGAGTGCCACATAGAGGATGATGGCGAGACCGACATAGGCGATCCAGTGATAGCGGTTGAGCAGCCGGGCGATGAAGCTGGCGGCAATGCCCATCAGCGCGATCGAAAGGATGAGGCCGAAGACGAGGATCGTCGGATGCTCGCGCGCAGCGCCGGCGACCGCCAACACGTTGTCGAGCGACATCGAGACGTCGGCAATGACGATCTGGATGGCTGCCTGAAGGAAGGTCTTTCGCGGCGCCGAATTGGCCCCCTCGCCCTCAAAATCTTCGGCCCCGCCGGCGCGGATCTCGCGCCACATCTTCCAGCAGACCCAGAGAAGCAGAAGGCCACCGGCCAGCAGCAGCCCGATGATATCGAGAAGCTGTACCGTGACGCTGGCAAGCGCGATGCGAAGGACCGTGGCGGCAAGAATGCCGACCAGGATCGCCTTGCGGCGCTGCTCGGTCGGCAGACCGGCGGCTGCAAGGCCGATGACGACGGCATTGTCGCCGGCCAGAACCAGGTCGATGACGATGACCTGCAGAAGCGCCAGCAGCCCGGCAGAGGTGAAGATTTCCATGATCGATAGTCCCCCAGGCGCCCCGCACGCCTATTCGCTGTCGCTAACGCATAGAACAAGGGGCGTTGGCGGATCAAGGGGTTGAGACGGACAGCTTCGCAATACGCACCGGAATGATGGCACTGCGCAGCGCGTTGTTGCTTCAACGGCTATGCAGAGATTGTGGCGGACTTCACAGTTTACTGAGCACAGTTCTCTGATACGAAACACAACAAGACTGAGTCGAAAGGCAGGAGAGCGGATGCGCATCGTTTTGACCGGAAGTTCGGGGCGCATCGGCCGGGCGATCTACAATGCCCTGACGCCCGATCACGACGTGATCGGCATCGACCGCGCGCCTTTTGCGACGACGGAGATCACAGGTGACTTTGTCGACGGTGTCCTCCTGGAACGCGCCATGCAGGGGGCCGATGCCGTCATCCATGCGGCTGCTCTGCATGCGCCACACGTCGATACGATCCCGGACGCGGAATTCGAGCGCGTCAATGTGATGGGCACCCATCTCGTCATTGCCGCGGCTCAAGCCACCGGCGTCCGCCGTATCGTCTTCACCAGCACGACGGCACTGTACGGCCATGCGGTGAAAGAGGGTGCCTGCACCTGGATCACCGAGGAAACGCCACCGCAACCGCACACGATCTACCATCACACCAAGCTTGCCGCCGAGGCTTTGTTGGAAAACGCCGCCGACCGGGCGCTGCATATCCGTGTCCTGCGTATGTCCAGATGTTTTCCGGAGCAGGCCGACCGCATGGCGGCGTATCGGCTGCACCGCGGCATCGACGTCCGCGATGTGGCGGACGCGCATGTGGCGGCGC
Source organism: Ensifer sp. 1H6 (assembly GCF_001976035.1). Lineage (NCBI taxonomy): Bacteria > Pseudomonadati > Pseudomonadota > Alphaproteobacteria > Hyphomicrobiales > Rhizobiaceae > Ensifer > Ensifer sp. 1H6. The sequence goes on from NZ_MOAI01000004.1 coordinate 302,065, forward strand.
TCGACAATGACGGGCCTGCCTTTCAGCGGTTCGTCATTTCAGGCGAGCCGGCCTTCCTGCCGACCGATTGCCGGCATCTGGCAAGCGATGCAGCCTCGGTTCTGCGGGAGCGGGCGAGCAAATTTGCTCAGGCCTTTGCCGAGCGCGGCTGGTCGCTGCCGGCATCGATCGACCGTATCTACGATCCGAGTGCCGCCATCGGCGCGCTCGGATGGAAGCCGCGTTTCGGTTTCAAGGAAGTCCTGGCCCAGCTCGACCGCGGCAGCCTCGAGGTGCTGCCGGTGCGCAAAGCGGCCCCAGGGCGCTTCGATTGACAGGACGTCTTGCGCGCCTCAATGGGCGCGCAAGACTGATGACAAAGTCATCCATATGACCTGTTCGACATTCACGTGTCTTGTTGACTCCCAAAGCGCCCTCATTCCTGTGCCTGTCACAGGAATCCAGCCAGCCCAAGTCCTTGGGTTGAAAGATCTGTTGGCCCGACAGACGTCGGGCCGCTGGATCCCCGCTACAAGGGCGAGGATGAGGAGAACAGCATGTTTCGCCCGTCAACCAGGCTATCGCAGTGGTTTGCCATCAACCTGAGCTCTGCACGCCTCAACGGGCGCGCAAGGCACCAGCCATCAGATGTGGTTGCCCGCGGGAAACTCTTCGGCCAATGACTTGTACCAGTGGCCGCTCTTCTTGATCGTGCGCACTTGCGTCTCATAGTCCACATGCACGATGCCGAAGCGCATCTTGTAGCCTTCGGCCCACTCGAAATTGTCCATCAGGCTCCAGGCGAAGTAGCCGCGCATGGGGTAGCCCTTGGAAATCAGGTCTGCCGTCACCGACAGGTGCTCGGCGATGTAGTCGAGCCGCGGCTGGTCGTCGACCGCACCATTTTCGACGCCCATGTTGTAGCAGGCGCCATTCTCGGTGATGTAGCAATCGGGCAGGTCGTAGCGGGCGTTAAGCGTCTCCACCAGTTGGCCGAGCGCCGGCGCATAGACCTCCCAGCCGATATCCGTCTTCACGTCGCTGACCGGCTTGGCGTTGATCGTCGCGGGATATTCGGCACCGGCGGCAGCATCATCACTGACGCGCATTGGCGTGTAGTAGTTAAGGCCCCACCAATCGAGCGGCCGCGAAATCGTTTCCATGTCGCCGTCTTCGATATCGGGCATGCGATGGCCGAGCGCGCTCATGAAGCTTTCGGGATACTCGCCCTTGAAGATCGGACCGAAGAAGACGCCGTTGTGGAAATCGAAGGCGCGCTCAGCGGCCGCCTTGTCGGCAGCAGCGTCGCTGCCGGGATAGACCGAATGAGCGTTGATAACGATGCCGGCTGGCAGGTTCGGCCGCTCCGAGCGGATGGCGTCGACGCCGAGGCCATGTGCCAGGTTGGTGAAATGCAGCGCGTGCAGCGCCGCGTCCATGTTGCGCTCGCCCGGCGCGTGAATGCCGTAGAGATGGCTGAGCCACACCGAGCACCAGGGCTCGTTGAAGGTCGCGATCGCGTCGAGCCGGTCGCCGAGCCGAGCGATGACAGTCTTGGCATAACGCTGGAAGGCGTAGGCCGTGGTGCGCGCCGTCCAGCCGCCGTCGCCCATCAGCGCCAGCGGCAGGTCCCAGTGATAAAGCGTGGCGAAGGCCTTGATGTTACGCGCCTTCAGGCCGTCAACGAGACGGTCGTAGAAGTCGAGGCCCTTCTCGTTGATCGGGCCGGTGCCTTCGGGAATGATGCGCGGCCAGGCGATCGAGAACCGGTAGGCCTCGACGCCGAGGCTCTTGATCAGATCGAGATCATCGTCGAGCCTGTTGTAGTGATCGCAGGCGATATCGCCATTGTGCCGGCCGAAGACCCGGCCCGGCATGTTGGAGAAGGCATCCCAGATCGATGGCTTGCGCCCGTCCATCTTGGTGGCTCCCTCGATCTGGAAGGAGGCCGTCGCCACTCCGAACACGAAATCGCCCGGGAAACGTTGGGCAAGGGTTTTTGCTTCGATCATCAGCCTGTCTCGTCCTTTGCAGCGGCCCGCATCCGGCGGGCGGCCGCTCACCTTGTGTATTTTCATTCTTGTTGCGGGCGGGCCTAAAGCGACACCGGCAAAAGTCAACTCGCGAAAAAGGGCGAGGCACCCCTCGCCCTGCCCCCCGGCATGCTTTCCGACTACACCTTTACCCATGCGCCGTTTCGTTTTGACGACTGCACGCAGGCATCGACGAAGGCCATGCCCTTCATACCGTCGTCGATTGTCGGATAGGTGACGGCGGCATCGATCGCCTCGCCCTTTCGTTTGGCGAAGATCGCCC